>CAVZVX010000126.1:0-71700 GCA_963778775.1 uncultured Spirochaetota bacterium
GGCCCCTGCGGCGAGAGACGAATTTGGGGGAAGGAAGACAAAAGGCGCTTCGCCAGCATGCGCATTTCCTGTCTGCTTCCAGTTTTTGGTCCGCGATGCGCACCGCAAAGCTGAAAATGGCCAAAGCCCCGTTCGGGTGTTTCGCACCCCGTTGTTGACGAAGCCTTAACGGCACTATGCACGAGCTTTCGCCGAAGCCGACTGGATTTTGCGTGAGGAGCCTTCTCGCGAAGGCCCTGAGAGCCCCGGCGAAATCATAAATATTTAAGTAAACTCATATGCTTATGCATTTTTGCAACAGAGCCGCGAAATCGGGCGGCGAAAGGCTTCAGCCACCCAAAAAAGCCAGATCCCGTTGCAATATCAAGGTTAACGACCTCAACTGGCGCGAGGCTGGCGGCGCGCCTCTCCGCTCGTCGCACCGCCTTCACCCGACAGAAACGCCAGCAACCGCGCGCGCAGGGCCGCTTCATCCCTGATTTCGCATTCCCAGAGGGTGAGGCTCTCCCAGCCTGACGCCGCAAGCTCAGCCCGCGCCCGCGCGTCGCGCCGCCGGTTGGCTTCGATCTTCGCAAGCCAATAGGCCGCATTGGCTTTCGGCATGCGCGCGCCGCGCCTGCAATCATGGCCGTGCCAGAAACAGCCATTGACGAAGATCGCCTTGCGCCGCCCGACGAAGACGAGGTCGGGGCGGCCCGGCAGGCTCTTGCGATGCAGGCGAAATCGGAATCCCAGCCGATGCGCGAGGGAGCGCACCTTCATCTCCGGTTTGGTGTTCGTCGATTTGACGGCGCGCATGATGGCGCTGCGGGCTTCGCTCGGCGCCTCCGGCATGCGCGCCTCCTTCATTCGGCCGCTTCCGCGCTGATGCGCCGATGGGCGAGCAATGGCTCCAGGAGATGCGCTGCGAGATGGCGAATGAGGGGAACCACGACGCCGTCGCCGGTCAGATGATAGGCCTCGTTGTAATTCCGCGGCAACCTGTACGCGTCGGGCAGGCCCATCAGCCGCGCCGTCTCTCGCGCGGAGATCAGGCGCGAGCGCACGCGGCTACCTTCGACCACAAGAACGAGCTGCCGGCTGGAGCCGCCTGCCGGCGTGCGCAGGCATCCGGAGACGCCGTCGAGCCTGATTTCGGCGCGCTGGCGCCTGACGCCAGCGGAATCGGTCCGCGTGCGCCGATAGACGCAGCCGATGACGCGCCGCCCTTCCCTCTTGGCCGCCTCGAGCTTGCGCCGGTTGGCGTCGCTCATCAGGCTGATGAGATGCAGCGTCTCCGCCTCGCTGCGCCAGTCGACGGCGGCTTCGTCCTCGATGAGATCGTCGAGCCGGGTTTCGCGCGTGGCGGGCGTAGGCATCGCCCACCACACCCAGGCGCGCCGCAGGGCCGCCGGCAGCGCCGCGTGCGCTGTCCGCACCGAAGCGGGATGCCAGACTGAGGCGCCCTCCCCTTTAAGATGAGGCGGGATGGCGAGCCCCTTGCGCACGCCGATGACGAAGAGGCGCGGACGCGATTGCGGCGTAAACAGCGCGCCATCGGCGACGAGCGCCCCAAAGGCGTAGCCGCCGCCGTGGAGATGCGAAAGAAGCGCGCGAAAATCCGCGCCGCCATGCGAAGTGAGCGCGCCCTGGACATTCTCCAGCGCGATGAGGTCCGGCGCGCGATCCTCCGCGATCAGGCGCTCCATCAAGGACCAGAAGGCGAAAAAACTCCCGCTCCGCGCGCCCTTGAGGCCGGCGCCAGCGCCGGCGAGCGATAAATCCTGACATGGAAAAGAGGCCCAGGCCAAATTCGCGCGCGGGCCCGACAGGTCGCCCGGCGCGAGCGAGGCGACGTCGGCGGTGACAAGCTCAGCGTCGCCCCAGTTGGCGCGATAGGCGGCGCTCTTCCGCGCGTCGAAATCATTGGCGAAGAGGCAGGTCCAGCCCGGCCCGAGGCCCGCGCGGACCATGCCGCCACCGGCGAAGAATTCGTAAAACCCGCGCAATCGCTCCCTCGCCCCGCCCCGCGGGCAAACGCCGCGCCGCGTCACTATCGGGTCGTGGCGGCGCGATAACAAGCCGCCGCGTTGGGGCCGGATCCGCCGCAATCGCTTTTCCACAGGGAGGAAGCCAGGGTGACAAGGCGCATGGCGAAGGTTATGCTTGCTACGTCGCGTCGGCGTTCCGCGGCCATGCCGCTTCTTGCGTAAAAGCTTCTTTTCGATCGAAGATGTTCAGGATCCGCAAAACCAGCCGCGCTGAATAGTCGGGGCACAGGCGGATCGTTTTCGAGGCGCGCCATGGCAATTCCGCAGCATTTTTCGGCGACCTATGCAGAGGCGCGCCTGAAATTCCTCGACGCCGCCAAATCCGCCGGCGCCGCCGTCGAGAACCACGTCAATCCCAACGCCAAAGGGGCGGATGGCGAAGCGCTCGCCGCCGACGTAGCCCGTTTTGGCGACATCGACGCCGGAGAGCTTGTTCATCGCCGTCTCTGGCACACATGGCAACGAGGGCTTCTGCGGCTCCGGCTGCCAGATCGGCTTCATCAAGGAGCGCCTTATCGACGCAAGGCCGAAGTCGGTGGCGGTGCTGCTGGTGCACGCCATCAACCCTTACGGTTTTGCCTACTTGCGTCGGGTGACCGAGGATAATGTCGATCTGAACCGCGAATTTCCGGATTTCTCGAAGCCGCCGCCCGACAATCCGCGCTACTGCCGAAATGCACGACCTGCTGGTTCCGTCCGACTGGGATGGCCCCGGCCGCGCCGGCGCAGACGCCGCGCTGGAGGACTGGCGCGCCGAGAACGGCGGCATGTCGCATTCCAGGCGGCCGTCACGGGCGGCCAGTATGAGTTCCCCGACGGCATGTTCTACGGCGGCCGGACCGCCGCATGGTCGAACGGGGCGTTTCCGCGCGATCCTGAAACAGCATGGCGCCGAGGGCGAAGCGAGATCGGCTGCATTGATTTCCACACCGGCCTCGGACCGGCGGCTATGGCGAGCCGATCAGCATCCTCGCGCCCGATGCGCCGGCTTCGCGCGCGCCCAAGCCTGGTGGGGCGACGAGGTTACTTCGCTGGAGGGCGTCGCCGCGCAGAAGTCGACGTCACGCCCGTCACGGGTCCGCTCATCGGCTGCATCGAAGAGTGCTTGCCCGGCACCGAGGCGACCGCGATCGGCCTCGAATACGGCACCGTCGATCTTGCGCAGGTTCTGGATGCGCTGCGCGGCGACAATTGGCTCTACGCCCGCGGCCTCGCCTCCGGGCTTGGCGTTGGACTCGGGCGTCACCCGCGCCATCAAGGCGAAAATGCGTGACGCGCTTTACGTCGATACGGACGAATGGAAGGAAAAAATCTACGCGCGCGCCGCCAACTTCACTCTGAAGGCCTATCGGGGCCTGACCAGCTAGCGGAGCCAGCGCTTTCTTTCCGTGCCGATGCCGAGCCGACATACCAAAGGCCGAGCATTTAAGATGAAATCGGATATAGTGATTCATTCCTGCAACCGGCCCGCTTCGCGGCGTCGCAATCAAGAGGCTTCGATGAAGCTCGAGCGCGAAGATCGAATCGCTCCGCCGGCGAAATCCGGCAATGGCCCTTTTCTCTCCGCCGCGCTGGCGCTCGTGGTCGCTGGCGCAGTCGCCCTCGTCGCGCTCCCGGAATTGCGCGAGACTGCGCGGCGCGCGGGTTTTTCGGCGGCCGCCCTTTTCGGCCTCAAGCCGCCGCCGGACGCTTTCGCGCCCGCCTACCAGCGCCTCGGGCTGGAGCCCCTGCCAGTCGCTCTCGCCGTTTCGCCGAAAATCTCATCGAGCCTCGAAAAACTGTCGCGCGAGCCGTGCGACAAGGAGGCGATTTTTGCACTGGGCGAAGCGCTTACCGCAGAGCATGAAAAGCGGCTCGCTGCCGAGGCCTATTCCGGCTTCGCCAACGCCTGCCCGAATGGCGAGGGCGAAAAATATCGCGCCGCCGTGTTTCTGCAGCAGCTTGGCGACAGCGACAGGACCATCGCACTCGCCAGCGCTCTGATCGAACATGACCCGAGCGTCGCAAACTACCGCTACCTGCGCGGCAAGGCGCTCGCCGGCGAGAAACGCTACGCCGAGGCGCTGACGGATTATCGCAGCACGATGCCAGCTGCAAAGGAACCCGCGCGACGTCGGCGAATGGGTATTCACGGAAATGGCCGAGATTTACGCCGCCCTCGGCAAGCCCTGCGAGGCGGCGTTGACGATCCTCGCCTATGTCGCCATCGACCCGACGTCGCGCAACACGCCCAAGGCGCATAAGCTCGTCACTGAATATTCTGCGCGGGGCTGCGATCAGAACGCCGCGCCGCCCGATCTCAAGAGCCTTTGAAGCCCAAGAGATTTTGGACCGAGAGAATTTTTAGGGCCGAAGCGGCGAGCCCGGCAGAAGTCAGAAATTTGCTTTAAATCAGCAACTTAAAGCAGAGTGTTTGAAATATGGAGCCGCTAAAGCCTAACGGCGCTTTCCTGCGCGCCGCGTATCCCTTTCGAAACCTGCCGCCAACCTTCAGCTCGAAGAGGAAGCGGCCAACAGGCGGTCGCGGCAGCTGCGCGACGGTTATTGTGGAGCGCTCCCACCCTGCCCGGGGGGCATGGGCGGGGCGTCGACAGTCGATTTTCGACGTCTCTCCACGCCGCTCGCATAGCTTTCTCGCAACCCATCTGCCAGACCCTCCGCCCAAGATCATGGCGGCTACGCTTGGACGCCGGCCAGACGATTGATAAGGACCAGATTTCTTATTTGTGAGCCATTTTGAACAAATTCGCGCTACTTTTTCGCGCTAACGTAACAGTTCGAAAGCGTACAAGGTGAGCTACGTGCGATTGAAAGATAATATCAACACTCTCTTCGTGCGGCTACACTGGCTGCAGAAACTTTATTGCGCGGGCAAAATTGCCCGTGATTCACCTGAATACTTTGAAATTCTTGCCCTGGAAGAATTGGAATCGTTCGTTGTGAAACAGGAAAAGCAGAAGCTGTATGGTTTGCAGCTCAGGCTTTCAGATCGGACCAATCGGCGTCCGGCGTGCTTTAATTAGAACTAGGCAGTCGAGATTACCCCCTGCTTGTCAGTTGCGCGATGCGGATTTCTTCTCGCCGCGCTCGCCCTTAATGCCTGCGGCGATAAGGTGGGGAATCTGTGTAAATTTATAGATTAGCCAGCACCCCGTCGAACGATTTGTCGGTTCCGGCGCCGTAGATCGTCTGGTCGCTCTGCCGCCCATTCTGCGCACGGTCTTCATCGGCTATCTTCGGAAGCCATGCCTCTTTCGACCTCTCCTTCCCGGCGGCGGGCGGCGGCGGCGCGGGAGCCGCCGGACTTGCAGTCTTGACGGAAGGATCGGCGACCGGCGGCGAGGCTTCGACGATCACTTCGACCGTCGTTTCCTGAAGCGCGACCGGCGCTCCTGGTCTTGCGCTAATCTCGATGATCATGAGCACGAGAGATGTGGCCCATCCTGAAAAACGGGCAGGCGAAATTCGGGGCGCGCCCATTGGCATGTCGAGACCTGAAAACCGGCGCGCGCCGGAAGCTCGTAGCAAGCGCCGTGTGCGGCCAGATTTGTAGCGGAGTGGCGGCCCCGGCAGGGTTCGAACCTGCGACCTGCCGCTTAGAAGGCGGCTGCTCTATCCAGCTGAGCTACGGGGTCATCGGCTTGCGAATCGGCTCAGTGCGTCCACTGGCCAAGACGGGTCGACCTGAAATTATCCGAATAGGACACGATCCGGCGGACATGCGGCTTCGGCTCCTCGACCCTAAAGGCGAGCCCGTGCCTTTGCGCATAGGCGATGGCCTCATCCTTGTCGCCAAAACGCAAGCGCACCTGACTTTTCATGTCGCTTGAGCCGGTCCAGCCCATCAGCGGGTCGATCTCGCGCGGCGTTTCCGGATCGAATTCGAGAACCCACTGCTTCGTCCGGGCTTTGCCCGATTGCGTGGCGGTTTTGGCGGGCAGATAGATGCGTGCGCTCATGTCGGGCGTTCCGGTTGATTTCGTCGCGATCCGCCCCAGGGGACGGCGTCCCAGATTGGTCTTTTCCTGTTTGGTCGGGGCAGCAGGATTCGAACCTGCGACCTGAAGTTCCCAAAACTTCCGCGCTACCAGACTGCGCTATACCCCGCCGGGCGAGCAAATTCCGCTTCTTGCATCGCGCTTCTCGCTATCACGCGGGCGCGGCTCGAACAAGGCCGGGCTTGCCGCGCCATCATTTCGAAAAGAGCGGATGGCGGATGCGGTCGCCGATCTTGACGCCGATCTTCGCCGCGATTCCGGCGTTGACTTCGATGACGCCAGCGGCCGGCGCGCCCGATGAGATGATCCGCTCGGACAGCGGCTCGGCGTTCTCAACAAGGCCGACGACATTGCCGGAACGCGAAATGAAGATCATGTCGAGCGGAATGTAAGTGTTCCTCATCCACATCTGAACGAGCCGCGCAGTTTCGAAATCAAACAGCATGCCGTGATCTTCCGGCAGCGAGCGGCGGAACATCAGGCCCCGCTCGCGCTCGGCCTCGGTGCGCATGACTTCGACGAAAAACGGATGCGAACCCGAGGCGGTCACGATATCGAGCTGCTCGAGCCGCGTTCCCGCCTCCGCGCCCGCCTCATCCGCCAGAACGCGAGGCGAAGCGGAAAACGTCAGCATCAAAATGAAAAAACCGGCCCATAATGACCGAAAAACCCCGCGCGGCCGAACGCCGCAGCGCTCCGGCCCAAGGCCGCCCGCGCGCATTCGCATCAAGAAAATCGCCAAAACATCATCCCTGGAAAATCGCCTCGTCCAGCGCCTTTATCCCCGGCGCAGGCCCCCGCCGTCAATGCGAGCGCGGCGCGGCGGCATTGAGCAGACGCACTTCCGCCGCCATCAGTCCCTTCGGCCCATCGCCGAAGCGCACCAGAAGGCTTTCGCCCGGACGCAGCTCCGCAACGCCATAATGCCGCAAGGTCTCCATGTGAATGAAAATATCCTCGGTGCCGCCGCCGCGCGTAACGAAGCCGAATCCTCCGCACGCGGTTGAACCATTTGACGACGACAATCTCAAAACCGCTCGTCGGGGTCACGTTCGCATGGGTGCGGGGGGCGTGTTCGCACGGATGCGTCGCCTGCGGCTCCATCGAGAGAACTTTCAGAACCTGCATTCCCTTGGGGCCCCTGACCGCTTCGCACACGATACGCGCGCCCGCCTGCGCCGTCTCGAAACCGTCCTTGCGCAGGGTCGTCACATGCAAAAGCACGTCAGGACCGCCATTGTCTGGCGCAATGAAGCCAAATCCCTTGACGACGTCAAACCATTTGACCTCGCCCGCCGCTTCAACGACTTCATGGGCCCCCGGTTGGCCGCCGGGAAGCGCCGCGTCCGTCTCGGAACGGCGGCGCGGCCAACTGTAATCTCGCGCGGAAGATTTTTCGTCCAAGGCGACACCTCTGCCAAAGCTGTTCCCGACGGGCCCGTCGCCGGCGGCCCCGTTTTCGAAAGACGCGGCCTGGCGCGGAGAATCAGCGGCGCCCGCGCCGCGTGTCCATCAGGATAGCATCGGACCGCCGGCGCAAAAGCCGGTCGGCGCAGTAAGGTGTGGATGACTTCGATGCAGCGCAGCCGAAATGAGCGGCAATTGGCCGGACCGCGTCCGGGATGACTTGTTGCGTGGAAGCGGGCTTCGCGCCATGGCGCAGTTGAGTTCACAAACATCCGCCATGGTCACAATAAGGCTTGGCTGGACACTGCAAGCGCGAGCCCTTATCAGCGCACATCATGACGATTTTGTACGAGGCTGGACCGGCGATGGCGAGAAAGACTTCTTCATTCATTCAACTGCTCTTGATTCCCCTCCTTCTCGCGGCGATTTTATTTCTTGAACTGAAGCATCAGGTTCAGAATTTCCGCCTCTTCTCTCTGATCCTCGCCTTCGCCTTGATCGTGGATCTGGCGATCCTGGCGCGGGGCGTGATGCGAAACCTGCTGACCGCGCTCGCTACGCTGGTCCTGGGCCTGTCGGTCGCCGAGGGCGTCGCCAGCGCCGTGAAGCCGCGCTCCGAGGTGAGCGTCGAGCGCGGCTGGGCGGTGCGCCAGCCGGTCATGGGCTGGGGCGCGGAAAAGGCCGGAACTTATCACGCGAAAATGACAGATACTAGTGATAATTCAATCATTTACGAGACAGATTACACATTCGACTCCGACCTGCTGCGGCACACGGTATCGGCCGGGACTGGCCCGGCGATCGTTTTTTTCGGCGATTCCTTCACCTTCGGTGACGGCGTCAAGAACAGCGAGACCCTGCCGCAGGATTTCGCCGATCTGACCGACGGCAAGCAGCGCGTCCTCAATCTGGCGCTTACTGGCTACAGCCCGCAGCAATTCCTGCGCGAGATGGAGACCAGTCGCTTCGACAAGGTGATCGGCCCCGACCCGAAGCTCTTCATTTTCCTGACCGCGCCCTGGCACGCGGAGCGAACCTCCTGCAAGGCCTATTGGACCGCTCATGCGCCGCTCTATGCCATGGAGAACGGCCGCCCTGTCTTCAAGGGCGAATGCAACGAGGGCGCCAGCCTCTATTGGCGCGAATGGCTGAACAACTCCGCGCTCTACCGCTATTTCTCCGAGCCTTGGCGCCACAGGGTCAGCCAAAAGGACGTCGAACTCTATGTCGGCGTGCTGGAAGCGGCGATCAAAATGGCGAAGGAGAAATATGGTGCGCCGACGCTCATCCCTTACCTCCGCGTGCCAGAGCAATATCTCGCGGGCACGGGCTTTACGGACAGAATCAATCATGCGGCGCCTCGGCGACGCCGGCGCCATCGTCGTCGAATTCATCCCTTCAGAAGGAACAAGCCGCCGGCCAGCAGATCAGCATCAGGATCGACGGCCATCCGACGCCGCTCGCCAATCGTTTGCGGGCGGCGGAGATCAAGGCCGCCATCGACGAGAAACTGCCGGGCGTTCTGCTGGCGCATGCGAAACAGGAGTAAGGCGTCGATCAACGGCCGCTTATCCGAGTTGCGCTCTGTTGGCGCCTGACGCCGCCGACCGCTGGCCGGAGGCCGCATGGCGCGCCGTCAACGATGCCAACGCCTTTTTCCAGGCCGACTGATCAACCGGCCTATGGCGTGGGCAGAGCGCTATATTGCTTGTTGATCCCGACCGCCGCGTCGAAGAATCCGAAGCGGTCGGTTCGCACGGCGGCGGCGCGATAATGGCCCATATCCCTGAAATAGGGCACGCCGTCGGCATCGAGCGTCGGGCATTGATGCGCGTCGCAAAGATAATCGACGGGGTCGACGAAGGTCGCGCCGATCGCTGAGGCGATCGCGACCAGATTGCGATTTACGAGCGCCGAGTCCTTTTCGAACGGGGCCCGGTCGAAATAGGCGACATCCTGCATATCCATGCCCAGGAACTGGCGTTTCAGCAGTTCGGCCGGCACGTTCCATTTGCCATAGGGCGTCGCCGACACAATGACGACTTCAGTCCCGCGTTCCCTGAACTTGCGCAGAATTTCGCCAAGGCCCGTAAACATGGTCTCGACATGTGGAACGAACCATTCCGGATCGCGTAGCTTCGTGAGGCACGAATCGCCCTCGACGAAGCAGATTTTGTCATTGTCGGCGTTGAAATAGGACCGCCAGTTCGAGACGAGCACGATGCGGGCCGGATTTCGTTGCGCGGCATAGGCGAAGGCCTTCTCAAAGAAGCCATTGCACTGGAAGATATCCCGGACATACCGAATTCCGGTAATGGGCGGGCAGCCAACGGCGGTGAGGAAGGTGAACGAGCCTTCGACATTCGTCTTTTGCGCTTCCAGGCGATGGTAAAGTTGCATCGAGAAAGAATCGCCGAGGATCATCGTTTCCGGCGCCCCGGTCCGGCCAAGATGGCACGGGCGCAAACTTCCATCCGCGTTCGGGCCGTTGCAGCCGGGCGGGAAGTCCCAATCGGCGGAGGTCATATTGTAAATATCGACCTGCCGCGCGACTTCCGGCGTCCGATGCGCGAAGCCCCTCGTAATGTCGACGCTGAGCGCGAAGCAGAGGGTGAGCGCGAAGGCTGAGGCGAGCGCGCCCGCGCGCCATGCCGGCTGCGGCGCGAGCGCCGTCCAGTTAACCCGGCCGGCAAGCTTTTTCGCGCCCCGGAGCAGCAGGGCGCCGCTCAAAATCACCGCCGCCAGAACCGCGAGCTGGCTCAGCACGAGGCCAATCGAAGAGCGCGTGTAATTGAAATAGACGAACATCACGGCGATCGGCCAGTGCCATAGATAAATGGAGTAGGACCATTTGCCGACGGTCTGGACCGCGGGATTGCGGTAGGGCCACGCGCTCGCCCGATTCGCCGCTATGACGAGGCAGGTCCCAAGCACCGGCGCGACCGCCCAGTAAGACGGCCAGTTCATATTTTTGTTGAAGAAGAATAGCGATGCGCCGATCAGCAGGAAGCCGGCCGCCAAAAGAAAATTCGCGTATTTCGGCGCCTGCGTCTTGAAATTCAGGGCGACGATGCCGCCCGCCGCCATCTCCCATGCCCGCTGCGGAAGCAGATAGAACGCGGCCGGCTGGTCATGCGATGAATAATAGATGCACAGCGCCAGCGAAACGGCCACTATGGCGCATAGAAAAGCTGTCATATGGCGACGCGTCAGGGAAAGCTTGTTCAATGCGAGCAGCAGGATCGGGTATATCATGTAGAACTGCCACTCGACGGACAGGCTCCATGTATGCAGAAGCATTTTTGTATTATATTCCGGCGAGAAATAGCCCTGCGACTCGTTAAACAGGATATTCGAGTAAAACAGCATGGCGGAGATGCTGGTGTAGCTCAGCGTGTTGTAATGCACCGGATCGAGGATGAAATATCCGAAGGCGAGCAGTCCGAAGCAGAGCCCAAGCAGTCCGGGAACGATTCGCCTGGCGCGGTCGTAATAAAATTTCAGGACGCCGAAGCTGTTTTTCTGCAGACGGCTAACGATAATATCGGTCATCAAATAGCCGGAGATGACGAAAAATATATCGACGCCGGCAAATCCGCCCGGCAGGAAATCGACGTTGAAATGATAGCCGACCACCGCCGTGACGGCTAAAGCCCGCAGCGCATTTATGTCATATCTGAATTTCGTCATTGTCCCCGCGCGCATACGGCTTTGCTCGTGACGTCAATGCTTCGGCGGGAGCAATGAATGGGAAGCCGATCCTTGACGGCCTCATCCGTCGTCGCCCCGGCCGCGACCCGGCATTTTTCAGTCAGCCTCTCTATCTCTTGAAAAATTGTGACTTTCGTCGGGCGCGCCGGGAAAAAAGCCAGCCTGACGCCCAACGCAGCGCCTGGAGGCCCGGAGACCCGACGGCCCAGATTTAAGTTCCAGGCGGGAAATCGCCTGCATCGCGCTGGCGACTTCCGGGCTCGCGATCCCTATGTTAGAACGCGCGCGCTTTCGATTTAACCTTTGCGCTTTCCTCTTGGCGCCGCGGAAAATAGCGAGAGCGGGACAAACCGGATAAGCGGCGCGCAATTCTTGCTGCGAGCAACAATATGCGGTTCGCGAAAATCAATCAGGCTCGGTTCGAGCGGGAGTTGGCGAAATGAGACGTGTCGTAGTCACCGGAATGGGCATCGTCTCATCGATCGGCAATAATACGCAGGAGGTGCTGGCCTCTCTCCGCGAGGGGAAATCCGGCATCGTGCGGGCCGAAAAATACGCCGAGCTCGGCTTCCGCAGCCAGGTGCATGGCGCGCCGACCCTTGATCCCGACCCGATGATCGACCGCAGGGCGCTGCGTTTCCTCGCCCGCGGCGGCGCCTGGAACCATGTCGCCATGGATCAGGCGATCGCCGATTTAGGGCTTGCGCCGGATGAGGTCTCGAATGTGCGCACCGGCATCATCATGGGTTCGGGCGGCGCCTCGCTGAAGACCATCGTTGAGGGCGCCGACATCGCCCGCACCAAGGGCCCGAAGAAAGTCGGCCCCTTCGCCGTGCCGAAAGCGATGTCCTCCACAACTTCGGCGACGCTCGCCACCTGGTTCAAGATCAAGGGCGTCAATTATACGATCTCCTCTGCCTGCGCGACCTCCAATCATTGCATCGGCAACGCCTATGAGATGATCCAGTACGGCAAGCAGGACATCATGTTCGCCGGCGGCAGCGAGGAGCTGGACTGGACCCTCTCGGTCTTCTTCGACGCCATGGGCGCCATGTCCTCGGCCTATAATGATCGGCCGCAGGTCGCCTCCCGCGCCTATGACAAGAACCGCGATGGCTTCGTCATCGCCGGCGGCGCGGGCGTGCTGGTGCTTGAGGAATATGAGCGCGCCAAGGCCCGCGGCGCCAAGATTTACGCCGAGATCGCCGGCTATGGCCTCAGTTCCGACGGCTACGACATGGTCGCGCCTTCCGGCGAAGGCGCCGTGCGCTGCATGAGAATGGCGCTCGAAACCGTCAAGGCGCCGATCGACTACATCAATCCGCACGCCACTTCGACCGGCATCGGCGATCTCAAGGAAATCGAAGCGATTCGCGAAGTGTTCGGCGCCGGCGAGGGTTCGCCGCCGATCGCGGGCACGAAATCGCTGACTGGCCATTCGCTCGGCGCGACCGGCGTGCAGGAGGCGATCTATTCGATGCTGATGATGCAGAGCGGCTTCATCTGCGAAAGCGCCAATATCGAGGAGCTTGATCCCGCCTTCGCCGACATGGACATCGTGCGCAAGCGCCGCGACAACGTGACCCTGCGCGCCGTCCTGTCGAATTCCTTCGGCTTCGGCGGCACCAACGCCAGCATCGTCCTGAAACATGTCGACGCCTGAACCGGGGCTTGCGCAAGGCTCCCTGATGGCCGGCAAGCGCGGCCTCATCATGGGGGTCGCCAATGATCATTCGATCGCCTATGGCGTCGCCCGCGCGCTGCGCGACCAGGGCGCAGAACTCGCCTTCACCTATCAGGGCGAGGCGCTCGGCAAGCGGGTGAAACCGCTGGCGGCGAAGCTCGGCTCCGAACTGGTGCTGCCCTGCGACGTCGAGGATCTCGCCTCGCTCGACGCCGCCTTCGACGCGATCCGCGAAGTCTGGGGACGCCTCGATTTCCTTGTCCATTGCATCGCTTTTTCCGAGAAGGCTGAGCTCAAGGGCAAATACGCCGACACCAGCCGGGCGAATTTCGTGCGCACCATGCTGGTTTCGGCCTTTTCCTTCACCGAGGCGGCCGCCCGCGCGGCGCCGCTGATGGCGCAGGGCGGCGCGATGGTGACGCTGACCTTCGGCGGCTCAACGCGGGTGATGCCGAATTACAATGTGATGGGCGTCGCCAAGGCGGCGCTGGAAGCGAGCGTGCGCTATCTCGCCGCCGATTTCGGACCGCAGGGCATCCGCGTCAATGCGGTCTCGGCCGGCCCGGTGCGGACCTTGGCCGGCGCCGGCATCACGGATGCGCGCTTCATGTTCAATTTCCAGAAAACGCACGCGCCGCTGCGCCGCACCGTCACCATCACGGATGTCGGCGGCGCCGCGCTTTATCTCCTGTCCGGACTTTCGAGCGGTGTGACGGGAGAGATTCACTATGTCGACGCCGGATACAACATCATTTCGATGCCGCATCCGGAGGACATGAAGGCGAATGAGGCGAAGGCCGGCGACGAGGCCTCCTAGATCACGATGCTTTTGGATGGAAACATCCAAAAGCATGAAACGTGGTCGGATTGTAACGAGCCCGATGCAAGCGGGCCGCGGGCTCCAAGCTCTCGATGACCGACGCCGACGAGACGGAGCGAGTGACCGGCTTTAGGCCGGGCGGCGTATGCCCCTTTGCCGTCGAGGGCGTGGCGATTCTGCTGGACGCGTCCTTGGGAGACTACGCTACCGTATATCCGGCTGCCGGGACGGACGCGACGGGCGTAGCCACGAGCCTGGACGAGCTGGCGAGGATAACCGGCGGTCGCATAGTGAATTTCTCCGAAACGGAAAAAAGCTGAGACTTTTGCCGCTAGGGCGATCGAGAAAACCTCGCATAGGCGCGCCAAGGAAGGGCAAGAACCGCTCTTCTTTAGAAGGTAGCCATTTCAAAATGCTTCAGCATTTTGAAATTGTCTCGGATATCCTGGCTTTCAGTTCTATCCTTGAAGTTCCATACTCTTATCCGTTTCTCCGCCGCCTGCGATTTCTCCGATTCTGTCCATGGTCTCCTTTGATAGGTAGTGCTCGATGCGACAGGCATCCTGCTCGGCGATTTCGGGACTGACCCCCACGATGTTCCGGAGAAAGGCCGTGAGAAGATGGTGCCTGCGCCTTATTTCGGACGAAGCGGCCTTCCCGGCGGGACTCAGGAATACCTCGCCATAGTGCTCGTGCTCGATGAGGCCGCGGCGCTCGAGCTCGTGCAGCGCCGCATGTACGGAAGGCTTGGATACTCCGAGCTCGCTGGCGATGTCGGTGACGCGGGCCTTTTCGGCCTTTTCCCTGAGCAGACCTATGGTTTCGAGGTACATCTCCAGGCTTTCGGTCAATCGATAACTCCACGTATCGCATACGATACTCCGCTAACTATAACCACGAGCGAGGTTCCGAGCAAAAGAGCTCGTCAGGAATCTCGAAGAAAGTTTACCGAATACGGGCTTCCGCCGCTATCCGCTTCATGTTAGGATGCTGGTATCTTCCATAATTAAAGCAGGAGGATGCCTATGATACGAGTTAAAAGACCTCTAAAACCCATATCGATACTGGTTTTCATTATCGTGATTTTCGCGTCTTGCGCCTCCAAGCCCAAGGCCCCTGCGCCCGAGCCCGCCGTCCCTCCTCCTGCGCCCCCTCCCGCGCAGAGCGCGCCCGAGGCCGCCCCGACAGTCAGTCAGGACGATCTCGACAAGCTTCTGGCCCAGGCCAAGGACTTAAGGAAGAAGGCCTTCGATCTCAAGCTCTTCGAAGTCCTGCCGGACGATTACAAGGCCGCCGAAGCCCTATACGACAAAGCAGCCAAATCCTACGACGATAAAGACGCGCTCGCGGCGAAGGACGGTTTCGACAAGACCATCGCGGCCTATAATGACCTCATTACCCGAGGCGTCATCGCCGTGGCCGCGGCCAAAAAAAAGAATGCCGAGGACATGAAGGCGACCGCGACCAAAGCCGGCGCCGACGGCTCGCAGCCCGAGCGTTTCGGCGCTGGCGACGAGGCCTTCAAGGCCGCCGACGCCCTCGTTACCGCCTCCAAGTCCGAAGAGGCCATTCCCGGTTTCGAGGAGGCCTTGCTCTACTACGAGCTCGCCTGGAAGCGCGCGATCGCGACCGACCTGAGGCAGAACATCGAGGACAAGGACTTCGCCAAGTGGGATTCGGGAAACTTCCAGCTCGCCGACAACAAGTACCAGGCCGAACAGGGTTTCTGGGCTTCGGGAAATGCGGCCGACAGGGCCTCGGGGGTCGATGCCCTCGACGAGGCCATCCTCCGCTTCAACCTCGTCGTGCAAAAGGGACGGGAGATGGCGGTCGCCACCGTAAAAGCGAAGACGGACGAATCCAAGCAGCGTTCCGAGGAAATCAAGGCCAACGTCGCTGTCAAGGATATGTACGATTCGGCAGTACAGCTCTATAACGAGGGAGCGAGCCAGCTCGCGGCCAAGGATTACGAGGCCGCGGTCGGCGCCTACACCGACGCCGGCGCCGGCTTCGATGCGGCATACCAGGCCGCGGCCGCAAAGCGGGCTACTGCCGAGGCGGCCATGAAGGAGGCCGCCGACGCCACGGCCGAGAGCCAGCGCAAGGCAGAGGAGGCCGAACCCCTCCTCCAGGCGAATTCTCCCGAGAATTCGCAGACGACGACCTCGCCCTAAAGGGGGAAAACCATGAAAAAGCTGCTGCTGATCCTTTTTGTCATGGTCGTCGCCTCGGGCCTGTCGCTCGGGGCGCAGGATCTTACGGATAATCCCGACTACCGGAAAAGCGTCGAACTCAACGCCAAGGCGGCGCAATCCTTCAGCGACGGCGACTACGACGCCGCCACGGACTACGCTAACCAGGCAAAGCAATACGCGGCCCTCTCGGACCAGTACATCGCCAAGATGGTAGCCAAGGCCGCCGCCGACAAGGAAATGGGCAAGGCCAAGACGGAGATGGCATGGGCCGACAGCAACGGCTCCAAGGTTTTCTATCCGTTGCTGTATAAAGTCGCGGCCGATCTCTACGCGTCCGCCCAAGCCTCATACGCCGGCGGGGATTATCCCACGGCCGGCGACCTGGCGCGCAACACCATGACGGCGGTACAGGCGATCGCGAAGGCCGACGCGGACGAAGCAATCGCCGACGCCAAAGCCGGCTTGAGCGACGCGGAGGCCATCGCGGCTCCGGCCAATTATCCGAAGGAATATTCCGAGGCCAAAGGGGAACTATCGGACGCCATCGCCGCCTACGACAACCAGGACTTCGTCACGGCCGCCCAAAAAGCGCGCGCCTGCGTGGCTGCACTCGCCATGGTCAAAGCCAAGACCCCGTCCTGGCCGGCGGTTTACGTAGTCAGACTCATCCCTAGCCATCGCGATTGCCTATGGCGCATCGCCGGATATTCCTTCATCTACAACAACCCCCTCGAATGGCGGGTCATCTACGAGGCAAACAAGAAAACCTTTCGCGATCCAGGAGATCCCAACCTCATCTTCCCGGGACAGAAGCTTCAGATCCCGAGCATAAAGGGCGAGACGAGGGAGGGGACCTTCGATCCTTCAGTTCAGTATGATCCATTCCCTAATAAATAGTCGCGCGAGGCGATGCGGAAAAAGGGGCGGCCCATCGGCTGCCCTCTTTTTTTAACTATAAATTACCTGATAGTTACTGTAATATCGTAGTGTCCGGGCTTTCGTAGCGCCGGGCGAAAGGTCGCCGTGGCCATGGACGATACTACGTACCGGGTCTACCCCTACCGTTGGGCGGTCCTCGCCTCCTTCATGCTCGTCAATCTGGTGATGCAGGCGCTATGGATCGATTTCTCTCCGATCATGAAGGAAGCCGCTTCCTACTATGGCGTCTCCGAGCTGGCCATCGGCTTGCTGGCCATGCTCTTCATGATCATCTTCCTTCCGCTATCGATCCCCGCATCGTGGGCTATCGACCGCTTCGGTTTCCGAAAATCCGCCGGGCTCGGGGCCCTCATGATGGCCGCATTCGCCGTCCTGCGCGCGATAGCCGGGCCGAGCTACGCCCTGACGATCGTCGGAACCGTCGGCATAGCGATGGCGCAGCCCCTCTTCCTCAACGCATGGACCAAAGTAGCCGCGCACTGGTTCGCCGAGAGCGAGCGGGCGACTGCGGTGGGGCTGGTCACCTTGGCCAATCTTCTGGGCATCGCCGTAGGGATGCTCGCAAGCCCGGCGCTATCGGCGGCGATAGCGATAGGCGGGGCTCAATACGCCTACGCCGCCGCCGCCGCGATCTCCGCCCTCCTCTTCATCGTATTCGCCCGGGAATACCCGCCCAGCCCCGCCGGCCCGGTTGGAGCCGGCGAAAAGGCCCTCATGCTGGATGGACTAAAGAACGCCCTCTCGGTACCCAGCTTCCGCCTTTTTCTCGGCGTGGTATTCGTCGGCATGGGACTTTTCAACGGTCTCACGACCTGGATAGACGAGATAGTGGCTCCACGGGGCTTCGGCGCTTCGGAGGCAGGCAGCTTGGGCGCCCTTCTCCTCGTAGGCGGCCTCTTCGGGGCGGTAGCGATTCCGGCGCTCTCCGACAAGACCGGCACGCGCAAGCCCTGGATGCTCCTGGGGCTCGTGGCCTCCCTTCCCGGCCTCGCGGGGATGGCATTCGCCCAGTCCTTCTGGCTCCTCGCGATCTCGGCCTTCATCCTCGGTTTCTTCCTTACGAGCGTCATGCCCGTAGGCATGCAGTTCGCCACCGATGTCGCCCGCCCTACGCCCGAGGGCACGTCGAACGGCCTGATCCAGCTCTGCGGTCAGGTGTCGGTCGTCTTCGTCTATTTCATGCAGGTGATCAAAGGGCGAACCGGGGGATTCACCTCGAGCCTGATAGTTTCCGGCTTCCTGGTCGTGGCGGCGGCCTGTCTGATACCCTTCATGAAGGAAGCCGGAAAGCGCGGGAGAGGGATCGTGCAGGGAACAGGAGAATGAGGCGGCTCGCGGGACGCTCACGGGGATAAGCGGGATATGGGCTTGGATCCTCTTTCTTGCGTCAAGGCTTGTTGAGGCGGCGGCCGGCTTCGTCGGCTTTCGCGAGCAGGGCGATGAGCTCTCCCCGTATCTCCTCGATGCGCGCGCGCTCGTCAGGGAAGGGGCCTGAAAGCTCGCGCTCGAGCCTCTCGCGCGCGGAAGCCAGGCCGAGCCCTTGGTCGAGGGCGAAATGCTTGAGCCTCAGGATAAGCCTGAGATCGGCCTCGGAGTAGAGCCTCCGCCCGAAGGCGTCCTTTCGCGGCTGGATGAGCGGCACCTCCCGCTCCCAATGGCGCAGCGTCGACGAAGGCAGCCCGAGAAGGCGCTCGACCTTTCCCGTCGTGTAGCCGCTCATCGCCTACCTTCCGCGAGGCTCCCTCTTCCGCGCGGCGACGGAGCGCTTCGGCGGGGCCGCGGCAGCGGAGGAAGAGCTAGAGCTCGCGCCTTTGCCCGCCTTCTTGGCGACGCCTTCCTTTTTCCCGGTCGACGGCTTCTTGGCAGCCGGTCCCTTTCCCGGCGGCCGCATTCGGGCCGATTTTCCCCGTCCTGCCGCCTCCCTGACCTTTTCGGCCCTGGTGGGCGATGCCCGCACGATGGGGACGCGAGAGGCTTTTATTTCCAGCTCCACGGGTATCATATCGACCCCGAGATCCTCGCGGATCTTGTTTTTCAGGAAAGATCGGTAAGCCTCGGATACCGCGTCGGGTCTCGAGACGAAGATCGCGAATTTCTGCGGGTTGATCGAAGTCTGCACGGCATAGCGCAATTTGAAATGCGTGCGCGGCCCGACGGGCGGAGGGGTCTTTTCGACCCAGGCTTCGACGGCCCTATTGAGCCTTGAGGTCTCGATGCGCAGGTTGAGCTGGGCATGGAGGGTGATGATGGTCGACACCAGCTTATCCACCCCTTCGCCCTTCTTGGCGGAAAGAGGGAGCACGGGCGCCCAGCTCATCTGACCGAAAAAATATCGGAGCTTGTCTCGCGCCGCCTCGAAGGAATTTCTGAGATCGGGCATCGTATCCCATTTATTGAGGGCGAGGATCACCCCCCGGCCCTCGGCAACGGCGAAGGCGGCTATTTTCTTGTCCTGATCGGTAAGGCCCTCGATCGCGTCTATCATGAGGACGACGACGTCGCAATCCTCGACTACATGGATGGCGCGATGGACCGAATAATACTCGACGTTCTCGCTGACCTTGGCCTTGCGCCGTATGCCCGCCGTATCCAACACCGTGAATCGGCGCCCCTTGCGCTCGAAGCTGCCTTCGACGATATCGCGGGTCGTACCCGCTACGTCGCTGACGATCGATTTGTCCTCGCCGACCAGGCGGTTGAGGAGGGTCGATTTTCCGGTATTGGGCTTGCCCATGATCGCGAGCCTGATGGGCGCCCTTTCTTCGCCTAGTTTCAGGACCCGCGAGAAGTCCAGGCGCGAGACTATGGCCGATTCGAGGAGGTCGATGTTGCGTCCGTGCTCCGCCGAAACAAAGAGCACGGGAGCGAAGCCCCATGTCGCGTGAGTCCATGCCATCGCGTCGCGGTCGAGCGAATCGGCCTTGTTGACGACCAAGAGAATCTTGGGCGTCCACTTGCGCAGGAGGGTCGCGAACTCCTCGTCCTCGGGCGTTATCGACATCGCGTCGACGAGGAACAGCACGAGGTCCGCCCCCTCCAGCGTGGCCAGGCTCTTCGCGACGACCAGCTCGTCGAGGCCCGCCCGCTCGAGCTTGAAGCCCCCGGTATCGATCAGCCTGAAGACCTTGCCGCTTTCCCTCAGCTCGCAGACCGAGTCGACAGCGTCGCGCGTCACGCCCGGGCTCGGCTCGGTGATGGCCCGGCGCTTGTGCAGGAGGCGATTGTAGAGCGTGGACTTGCCGACGTTGGGCCGCCCCGCGATCACGACGACGGGGAGGTTCTCGTAGCGCGGCTTCGACGCCGGCGCTTCATCTATGCGCGTATCGTTCTTTCCCAAAATAGCGGCTCCTATCAGGTTACTATGCAAGGCGGGACGAAAGATAGGCGGCGACCTCGGAGGAAGAGGAGAGGGCCATGGCCGCGCCCGCCACGGCCTTGGCGTCGACGAGGCTCGTCGAGCGGATGGCGCGCTTGACGGCGGGGATGGCCGCGCTGGACATGGAGAATTCGTCCAGGCCGAGGCCGAGAAGGACTATGGCCGAGGCCGGATCGGCCGCCATCTCACCGCACATCCCGACGGGTATGCCGGCGGCCTTGCCGCTTTCTATGGTCCTCTGGACCAGCCTCAGCACCGCGGGATGGTAGGGCTCGTGAAGATAGGCGACCTTCTCGTTGCCCCGGTCGACCGCCATCGTGTACTGGATGAGATCGTTGGTCCCTATGGAGAAGAAGTCGGCCTTGCGCGCGAGGATGTCGCTCGTCATCGCCGCCGCGGGTATCTCGATCATGATGCCGATAGGCAGATCCATCGCGGCCTTCTGACCCTTGGCGACCAGTTCGGAGCGCGCCTCGTCCACGATGGCCAGCGCTCGCTCGAGCTCATCCGCGGTGGCGATCATGGGAAACATTATCCGAGTCTCGCCGAAGACCGCGGCCCTGAGGATGGCGCGCAGCTGGATCTTGAAGACGTCCTGACGGCTCAGACAGAAGCGGATCGCCCTCCAGCCGAGAAGCGGGTTCTTCTCGTCCTGGGCGCCGAGCTCGGGCAGGACCTTGTCGCCTCCGATATCGAGGGTCCTGATGGTCACGGGCCTGCCCTTCATCGACTCTATGACGCGCTTATAGGCGCGATATTGCTCCTCCTCGTCGGGCACATGGCCGCCGAGGAAGAGGAATTCCGATCGAAAGAGGCCGACGCCGTCGCCGCCGTGGGCGATTACCGCCTCGGCCTCCTCCGGCACCTCTATGTTGGCCTTGACGAAGACGCGGATGCCGTCCCGAGTGGATGCGGGAAGGTCGCGAAGGGCGTCCAGTTCATGCTGCCGAAGGGCGGCCGCGCTGCGGGCCGCCGCGCTCCTCGCGAGCGCCTCGCCGTCCGGATCGCCTATGACGATGCCTCGGTCGCCGTCGACCGCGGCCATCTTGGCCTGACGCAGTTTGGAGAGAGCCCCTGCGACGCCCAGGACGGCCGGTATCTCGAAGGCCCGCGCGAGGATGGCGACGTGGCTCGTTCGGCCGCCGGATTCGGTGACTACCGCCTTCACGCGCCGGCGGTTCATCGTCATCATGTCGGAAGGCAGGAGATCCCGCGCGACGAGGACGACGTCCTCGCGAATGTCGGCGAGACTGGGTCGATGCCGTTCCAGCAGGTGTCCGAGTATGCGCCGCGAGACGTCCTGTATGTCGGTCACCCGCTCGCGCAGGGAAGGATCGTCGGCCTGGCCCAGCTTGTCCGCGAACTCGCGCTCGATATCGACGACGATCCGCTCGACGTTGACCATCGTCCGCGTCAGGGACTGCTCGATCCTCTCGTGGAGATCTGGATCGTCCAGCATGAGGAGGTGGGACTCGAAGATCGCCGCCTGGTCCTCCCCGGCCTCGATCCTCGCCTTGTCCCGGAGCGCCGTGACCTCGACCTTCGCCTTCGCGACCGCGCCAAGGAAACGTTCCCATTCCGCGGGCAGCTCCGATTCCTCGACTGCGCGCACGGGTACCGAGGACGAATCCTCCGTCGCGAAAAGGAAGGCGCGCGCGACCGCGACGCCGGGTGACGCGGGAATGCCGTTCAGCTCGATCATGCCGCCTCGAATCTAGTGCAGGACATTGAAGGGATTCACGGTCCGGCCGTTCTTGAAGACCGAGAAATGGAGATGAGGACCCGTACTATAGCCGGTATTGCCCGAATAGGCGATTCTCTGGCCCGTGGCGACGCGTTGGCCGTCTTTGACGGAGATCGTTCGCAAATGGCCGTAGAGGCTCTGCCATCCGGCGTGGTGCGAGAGCACGACGTAATTTCCGAATCCGGAGCTATAGCCGGTCTCGGCGACGACGCCATCCATGGCCGCGAGGACGGGGGTTCCCATATCGACGCCGATGTCGACGCCGTTGTGGAATACGCGCGCGCCCGTAAAGGGGTCGCTGCGCCAACCGTACCAGCTCGAAATCCAACCCCGGGCCGGCCAGGCGAATAAATCGCCGGAAATCTCCCTGAGGGTGAAGGACGCGAGCTTGGCGTCGGGAAGGAAAATACTGCGACCCGGCGCGAGCGCGTCGGACATGAGGCCATTGGTCTCGATTATGCGGTCCGCCGAGATTCCATGCGCGGCGGCCACGGCCGTCGCGCTGTCGCCGGCCTTGGCTGCATAGAGTATGCCCGACATGCTCGGTATCTTGAGGATCTTGCCGGGTTGGAGGGTCCTGGCGTTCTTGACCCCGTTGAAGCTGACGACGGTATCGAGACTGACGTTGAAATCATCGGCAATTCCGGAGAGCGTATCGCCCCTTTGGACCATATACGCCGTGAAGCAGAGTCCACGATCGACGCGCCCCTCATCGGCAAGGCCGTCGGCGAGCAGGCTGCCCATCGCCTGCTCTCCCCTGCCGGAGGCTATGCCGCCTTCGCGGGAGCCGTCGCGGGCCGCCGCGGCCGACAGGGAAAGGACGGAGGCCGAGCCGGAGAGCAAGAGCATGGAACCGAGGGCGAAGATCGAGACCGCGACGGCTTCTTTGTTCGAGAAACGACGCAACAAGGCTCTCGCGAATGCGTTCATTTGGTCCCTCATCGCGCTCTACACTTTACTCGAAGGGTCCCTTTCACGCAATCGGGAATTTCAGGCCTCGTTCGGACACCGCGAGACGGCGATAAGGGCGCACCTGTTTATCATCGGCGAACAGCCTTACTTAATTAAGGACTGGAAGCCGAGGCCAGGCATGGCCGAATGCGGCGCGCGTCCCTTTCCACCAATGACGGGAATTCGGCCAGCCTCCTCGCTCGGATCGCAGGATCGAGACCGGCCTCCATCCCGAAGCGAAGCTTGAGCTCGAGTATCCTGGTCACCGCCTCGTCGAGCCGCTCGGGCGAAAGCCGGCCTTCGTTCACGGCCCGTTACGATGGCGTCGCGCAAGCGGGGCGCCGCATGCATGTCCATCAGCATGAGGAGGTCGGCTCCGGCGACGAGGGCGGCGACCCCCGAGCGCTCGGGACTCATCGTGGCGGAGAGGGCCTTCATCCCGAGGTCGTCCGTTATCGCTACGCCGCGAAAACCGAGCCGTCCCCGCAGCTCGCCGCGCGAGATCGCCGGGGAGAGACTGGCGGGACGGTCTGGATCCAGGGCGCCGAAAACGACGTGCGACAGCATGATCGAAGACACCCCATTTCCGATCGCCGAGGCGAAGCGCGGCAGGAAGTCGCGCTCGTAGACCTCTTTCGAGACGTCGAGCGCGGGAAGAACCCGGTGCGGGTCCTCGCCCGCGTTTCCGGGGAAATGCTTCGCGACTGCCGCCACGCCTTCGGCCTGGAGACCTCGGATATAGGCACCTGCGTCGGCATCGACCCTCGCGCCCTCGCGACCGTAGGAGCGCGAACCGAGAAATCGCGCGTTTCGGTCCGTGAGGAGCTCGACGACCGGAGCGAGAGCCATATTGAAGCCGAGGTCGCGGAGCTCTGCGCCTGCCGCGTGGCCGAGCGAAGACGCGCAGCGGCTACCCAGCAGCCCCACTTCCGAGGGAGGCGGTATCCTCGTGATGCCGGCGCCTTTGAAGCGAAAGACCGAGCCTCCCTCGTGATCGATGGCCACGATGAGGGGAACCGCATCCTGGAAGCCCGAGCCGGCGCGTCCGGCGAGGGCTGCGCCGCGGGAGACGGCATCTTGGAGGGCGGCCGTATAGAGACCAGCCTCCGCCGGCGAATCCGGCAGGTTGAAGCCGAAGAGGACGACGCCTCCGACCGGCACGCGCTCAAGGAGAGCCACGCTTTCCGCGGAAGGCCGACCGGCGCCCTCGACGCCGATGAGCAGTATTTGCGCCGCTTTTTGCGAAAGGTCGAGGGTAGCGAGTCGCGACGCGACGGAAGGACTCCCGCAGGCGGCGCAGGCCAGGAGGACGACGAGGAGAATTGCCGCGTACCGAAATCTCGAAGGCATCAGGGCGAGCCTGCCATAGCGGGGTCCGGCAATGCAAGGTCGTTTCGAGGCCGGAGTAGCCATGCCTTCCGGCAAGCGCTATTGTATGGCTATGCCTCGCTGTCGCCAGCCGATCGCGCTTTTGTTGGCCCTCGCGGCCCTTCCCGCGAGGGCTCCGGCCCTTCCCGGCTCCATCACCGCCCCGAGCGGGGCGGTGACTTTCCCCTCCTCTCCACTATCGACCAACGACAAGATCGCGGTAGCCGCCGAAGCGACGGGGAACGTCGGCGTTTCCGATCTGGAAGCCGACTGCCAAATCGACGGAGCTACTTTCTACATCGACAGGAACTACGCCGGCCCGATCCCCTATATGGGGAAGCTGTCGCCGGGCAGTCATTACCTCGAGCTCGACCTGCCTGGATACGAGCCCCTCGGGATCTGGCTGACCCTAAACGAGAAAACGAAATATACGGTTACATTCAACCCCGATCAGAACGTCCCGCTTTTCGCGACCAATGACAGAGTAGCCGTGACTTCCGTCCCCATGCTGACTACGGGAATTTCCAATTACCAGATTTTCTGCGCGATCGGAGGCGGGGAGCTCTATGTAGACCAGATAGACGTCGGACCCGTGCCCACGGCCAATATTCCCTTAGTAGGCAGCATCGCCGCGGGAAGTCATTACTTCGAGCTCGAGCTGCCGGGATACCGCAATCTGGGGTTTTGGCTCAGTTTGAACGAGAAGACCCAATACACTATCACTCTCGCGCCCGAGCGGATTACCGGATACATCTCCATCGATGTCGAGCCGGCGGACGCATTGGCGAGCATTGACGGATCCTCAGCGATCAAGGGGACCGTCGAAGCGGCGGTAGGATCGCATAGGATCGCGATCAAGCGCTTCGGCTATATTGAACAGCAAATCAGCGTTCGGGTGAAGGAAAAAGCCACCTACTACGTCGATCTTTCTCTCGAAAAGGCTCCCTTCGCCGTTACGGGCCTCGGCTTCGACCGCCCGAGATTCAATCCCCGCAACGTGGGAGCACAGGGTCGTACGAACCTGCAGTTCGAGGCTTCGAACTACGGATCGGCCCGCGCCGAGATCCGTGGACCGGATGGCGCTATCGTGGCGATCCTGGATTTTCCGAAAATCGATACCTGGATCCAATCGCGCTCGTGGAACGGCCTCGGCCAGGATGGCTCGCCCTTGCCCGATGGCATCTACACCGCCACCCTGACTGCCAGCCCTGCCGCCGGCCTTCCCGCCCAGGCTGGAGGAAGCACCGCGCTCCGGACCCAAGTAGGGATCGATTCCAGCCTCGTGATACGATCGATTGGCATACAATCGGCGGTGCCGGGCCTTCTCCACATGCCGGACCCCCTTATCCAGCCAGCGGGTACGCTGGCCGCGGAAGCCTCCTGGTTCGCGCCTTGGGGGGAGGCTCAGTCTTCGGCCTTCGGCCTCTCGGCCGCGCTTTCCCTGGCCGGCCGGGCTACCGTAGCGCTGCATGCATCGGAAGAAACGGTATCGGGAACGTCGGCGGGAAGCGATCTCGCAGGATCGACTCTCGTATCGCTCCTTGGCGGCAGGACCAACCTCGTGAGCGGCTCCTTCTTCCTGCGGGGCGCCTATAGCTCCATCTCGACGCCTTCCTTGCCTGGAGGGGGGAAGAAGGTCGAAGCCTCCCTACCTTTTTCGCTCAAGCTCGGGGAGTTCTCCGTCGCGGTCTCGCCGGGGGCTCTTATGGATTTTTCCGCAAATTCCCCCTCCCTCCAAGCCCTAGGGCGGGCGGGCCTTTGGGTCGAAGGGGGCTCGTTCAGGGTAGGGGTCTCGGGAGAGCTCCCTTGGAGCCTCGCCGAATCCCTACCCTCGGCGGTATGGCCCGCAGAGGCGGCGCTCGAGGGCAGGCTCATACTCGGCTCCACGCCATTGGTCGCGTCCACTTACGTCGACGCAAGGTTCCAACCGGGGACGGGCCCGGACTTCGGGATAGGAATCGGCCTAGGCTTTCTATTTTAATGCGAGGGGCCGCCCCATAGGGCGGCCCCTCGCGGTCGCCGGCCCCGAATCGCTACCGCTTCCGAAGGTACTTTCGAATATCGACCGCGACGGCCGAAACGATGATGATGCCCTTGAATATGTTCTGCCAATAGGGCGAAACGTTGAGGAAAACCAGCGCATTGTTCATGAAGGTGAGCATGAGGACGCCAGTCAGCATTCCGCCGACGGTACCGATGCCGCCGGTCGTCGAGACCCCGCCGATTACGCAGGCCGCGATCGCGTCGAGCTCCCAGGTGAAGCCGAGGTTGTTCGTGGCGCTACCCTGCCTGGCCGCCTGAAGGGCGCCGGCGAGGCCGTAGAGGGCTCCCGCGAGAATATAGACGATGATGAGAGTTCGATTGACATTGACGCCCGATACGACGGCCGCGTCGGGATTCGCGCCGATCGCGTAGATATTCTTGCCGAGCCTGGTCCTGGTGAGGAGGACCCACATCAGCAGGAATACGATCAATGCGATGATGACGATGTAGGGCAGCCTGATGGTGCCCGAAATCGGGATGGCCCCGTTGGCGATATTGGTAAAATCGTCTCGGAGGCCGCCGATGGGTGATGCTCCGTGCGGAGGCCTGTCCACGTAGAGAGAGACAGCGCCATAGGCTATGACCATGGTGCCGAGGGTCGTTATGAAGGGCGGGACCTTGAGGAAGGCGACAATGCTTCCGTTGATGATGCCTACCACGAGGCCTACGACGATGGCGATCAGGATAGGCACGAACAAGGGCATAAACGGGAAGTTCGTGAAAATCCTGCTCTCGTAATCGGCTCTTTGGAGCATCGATGCGGCGACGCAGGCGGTGAGCCCGACCGTGCGGCCGGCCGAGAGGTCGACGCCCTTGGTGAGGAGGATGGGCCCTTCGCCGAAGGCGATGATCACGTAGACCGAAGTGATCATCAGGACGTTGATCAGGTTGTCCCACGAAAGGAAATTCGGCTGGAACACGCCCGTCAGGAGGACGAGCACTATGAGCACGAGGAGGATCGCGCGCTTCGTGGCGAATTCCCTGACGGATTTGATGAGCGTGATGCCGGAATCGAGCGATTTTGCGTTTGCCATTTCTCTCCCCGCTTACATGAATTGGGTGGCCAGTCTCATGATTTCTTCCTGGTCGGTCTTCTTGCCTTCCAGGATTCCCGTCATTCGACCTTCGCACATTACCATGATGCGATCCGACATCCCCAGGATCTCGGGCATCTCGGACGAAATCATGATGATACTTTTGCCGCGTTTCGCAAGGTCCGCGATTATCGTGTAAATCTCGTATTTCGCTCCGACGTCGATTCCGCGAGTCGGCTCGTCGAGAATGAGTATCTCCGGATCCATGAGGAGCCAGCGCGAGATGATCGTCTTCTGCTGATTGCCCCCGGACAGGTTTTGAATGAGGGTCCGCGAAGAGGGCGTCTTGATTCGCAGCGCGTCGATGCTCTTCTTGACCTCCGATTCGCCCTGCTTCAGGTCGAGGAGGAATCTGCGTATATAGCTTTTCCAATTCGCCGCCAGGATATTATCGTATACGGACAGTATCTGGAATATGCCCGTCGTCCGCCTATCCTCCGTAACCAGCGCGATTTTCTCGCTTATGGCCTCCGTGGAGTCCCGCATCCGGCGCTCCTTCCCGTGCAGCCATATGCTCCCCGAGATCACCGGGCGGAGGCCGAAAATCGCCTCCATGAGCTCGGTTCGCTGGGCCCCCACGAGGCCGCTCACCCCGAGGATCTCGCCTTTGCGCAGGTCGAAGCTGACGTTCTTGAAGGATTTCGGATCGGGGGAGGTGAAATCCTTGACCTTGAGCACGACATCGCCGGGGACGTTCTCTTTTCGAGGGAAGCGATTGTTCATATCGCGTCCGACCATCCGGTTGATGATGATATCCGTCGTGAGGTCCTTGGCGGGATAGGTTCCGACGAGCCGGCCGTCGCGCATGATGGACACTTCGTCGGCGATCTTGAGTATCTCCTCCATTCGATGCGAGATGTAGATGATCGCGACGCCCTCGTTTCGAAGCTTCCTGATGATCTCGAAGAGATGGTCGACCTCGTTCTCGGTGAGCGAGGAGGTCGGTTCGTCCATGATGATGATTCGGGATTTGTGGGAAACGGCTTTGGCGATCTCGATCGATTGGATCTTGGAAACGGAGAGGTTGACGACCCATGTCGAGGGATCGATGTCCATCTTGAGCTCTTCGAACAGGGCCTGGGTATCCTTGAGCATTTTCTTGTGGTTCACGAACTTGAGCGGCCCGAAGCTATATAGGGGAAAACGCCCGAGCCAGAGATTCTCCATGACGCTTCGGTAAAGAATGGGGAGGAGCTCCTGATGAATCATGGAAAGTCCGTAATTCAACGCGTCTCTCGCGCTTCCGAAACTTACCCTTTTCCCGTCTATGAGAATCTCGCCCTGGTCCGGCGAATAGATGCCGAAAAGGCATTTCATGAGCGTGGACTTGCCGGCCCCGTTTTCGCCCATGAGCGCGTGCACGGAACCGGGGCGGACATTGATGCTCACCGAATCCAGGGCCTGAACTCCAGGGAAGCTCTTCGAGATGCCCTTCATCTCTAGGATGTAATCATTCGCAGCCATCGCGGCGCCTCCGACTCCGGAAATAAACAGGGTGTACGCCATGGCGTACACCCTGCGGACATCACAGCAAAGAAGCCGATCTCCTGTAGATTACTTCTTGAACTGGGTGTAATTGTCCTTGCTGACCTTCACGTACGGCACCCAAATATAGTGTCCCTTGGGATCCGCCGCGCCGTCCGCGTTCGCGAGCGGGCCGACATCGGTGGCCGCGGGCTTGCCCTGGGCGAGGGCGAAGGACAGATCGAAGGTCGCCTGGCCCTGCTTGTCTGCGTCGTTGAGGACCGTACCGAGGAGCGTGCCCTGCGAAATGGCGTCGAGAGCCTCGGGAATGGCGTCCACGCCGACTACCGGCATGTACTTCTTACCCTTGAAATAGCCGGCGGCCTTGAGGGCGTTGATCGCGCCGATGGCCATGGCGTCGTTGTTGGCGAAGACGACTTCGATCTTGTCGCCGAACTTGGAGAGCCAAGCCTGCATCTTGTTCTGGGCGTCGCCGGTCTGCCACATGGCGGTATCCTCGGCGAGCTTGTCCACCGTGATCCCGGCGGCCTCGACGGCCTTGATCGAGAATTCGGTGCGATACTTGGCATCCGTGTTGGCGGGGTCGCCGAGGATCATTACGTACTGCATCTTGCCGTCTTTGTTCTTGTCGGCGGCGGGATTGGCCTTCCAGTAATCCGCGACGATCTCGCCTTCGTAGGTACCGGACTGCTGGGCCTTGGCACCGACGTAGTAAGCGTTGGCATCCTTGGCCATCTCGGCGGCGTCAGGCTCGCGATTGAAGAAAACGATCGGGACTTTCTTCGCCGTCGCCTTGCCGATGACTACGCTGGCCGAGGCGGGCTCGACCATGTTGAGCGCCAGGGCGGTAGCGCCCTTGGTCAGGAAATTGTCGATGAGGTCGTTCTGCTTGGACTGGTCGCCCTGACCATCCTGGATGGAATAGTCGAGCTTGTCCGCCCCGACGGCCTTGGCCAGGGTATCGATCTTGTTGCGGACGATGGACATGAAGTTGTCATCGAACTTGTAGATCGTGATGCCGATATTCGGCTTTTTGGGCTTGGCCGGTCCGCAACCCGCGAGGAGCGAGAACGCCGCGACCGCGCAAAGAAGGACGATAAATCGCTTCATAAAACTTCCCTCCTGTAAAAACTTAAATATCCCCTAATGGGAATATTTTTTGAGAAGATGAGATGTGACCGAAATATGGAAAACGGAAATACCGACAGGAGAACTCAGTTGAACAATTCTTTCCATAACAGCGCTTACTATTATCCATCGCTGTCCTAATGTCAAGGCATATCGCCGCATCGGCCGCGACAAATAAGGCGGCATGCGCTCGATCGTGCCCAATCTCCGATCACGCCCTTCTCCGGCTTCCATCGTCGTTCAGAAGCCGTTCGGCAAGGAAGAGCGCCGAGACCATCAGCGCATGGCCGTACTGCCCCGAGCCCATGGCCGAATGCACCTCGCTCGCGGGGACGAGGAATGAGTCGATGGCCTCGTGCTCGTCCAGATCGGTCCTGCCGAGGGCTACGAGGCCCTCGGCGAGAAATACGTGAAAACGATTGGACATGATGGCCGGGTTAGGGAAGACGGAACCCGCGAGCCGCATCGAGGATGCCGCATAACCCGTCTCCTCGGCGAGTTCGCGCGCCGCGGCCGCGGCCGGATCTTCGCCGCGCTCGACGACGCCGCCCGGGAATTCGACACTTACTTCGTCCGAACCGTGCCGATATTGCCGTACCATGAGAAAGTAGTCCGCGCCTTCGCGACGGAAGACCGGTACGACAGTCGCCCAATCAGGCGCCTCGAGCACGACGAAGCGGCCAGCGCGACCGCCGGGGCCCTCGTTCCACCTCTCCGTGACGGTGAAAACGGGACAGGCAAGCAACTCTCTCCGTCTCAGGATTTTCCATTTTTCCGCGCCTTCGCCTTCGCCCTCGCCCATCGCGGCCCTCCCGACCATCGTAATGGAGAGAATTAAATAATTCGAGGGAAAGCGCAAGCCTCTCTCTCAACAAAGCCGAAGTGCCTGCGGACCTCGCTCGACTTCCTATCGCGCCTTCTTCTTGGACATGACGTCGAAGGCGACGGCCATGAGGAGGACGAGTCCCTTGATGACCTGCTGGATGTCGCTGCCGACCCCCATGATGGACATGCCGTTGTTGAGCACGCCCATGACGAGGGCGCCGATGATCGAGCCGACGATCGTGCCGATGCCCCCGTAGGCGGAGGCTCCGCCTATGAAGCAGGCGGCTATGGCGTCGAGCTCGAAGCCCAGGCCCGCCTGGGGCGACGCCGCGTTCAGCCGGGAGGTGAAGGCGATGCCCGCCACCGCCGACAGGACGCCCATGTTGACGTAGGCCGCGAACAGGATCCGGTTGGTGTTGATGCCCGAGAGCCGGGCGGCCTTCTCGTTGCCGCCCATCGCGTAGAAGTACCGGCCGGGCACCGTCCGCGTGGTGAAGAAGCTGTAGGCGGCGACCAGGACGACGATGATGATGAAGATGATGGGCAGGCCCTTGTAGGCCGCGAGCCAGAACGCGATGAGCATGATGATCACGCCGATCGCCGCGATCTGGGCCGCGAAGAGCGGCAGGGTGGAGTTCTCGAATCCGTTCCGCTTCCGGACGACCCGCCTCCGGATGCTGCCGAGGATGTACAGCGCCGCCACCACCGCTCCGGCGGCGATCGTCGTGACGCTCAGGGCCCCGCCGGGCGCGCCCAGGAAGTCGGCGACGAAGCCCGAGCTGATCATCTGGAAGGAGTCGGGGAAGGGCCCTATGGTGAGCCCCTTGAGCATGAAGATCGTGAGCCCCCGGAAGATCAACATGCCGGCCAGGGTCACGATGAAGGCGGGGATCCGCACGTAGGCGATCCAATAGCCCTGCCAGACGCCGACCAGGAGTCCCACGACGAGCGCCAGCGCGATCCCCAGGCCCGTATTTATCTTCATCGTCACGATGAAGGCCCCGCAGAGCGCGCCGATGAAGGCGACCAGGGAGCCGACCGAGAGGTCGATGTTCCCCCCGGCCAGGATGCACAGCGTCATGCCGATGGCCAGGAGGAACACGTACGCGTTCTGGAGCACCAGGTTGGTCACGTTCATCGGCACCAGGAGTATCCCGCCCGTGGTGACCTGGAAGAAGGCCATGATGACGACGAGCGCGATGAGCATCGCGTACTGTCGAATGTTGTTCCTGAACAGGTACCTAATGCTTTCCATTGCCGCCGCCCTCCCCGCTGCTCTTCATGATGCACTTCATGATGCCTTCCTGCGTCGCCTCGTCGCGCGTGAACTCGCCGACGATCCTGCCCTCGTTCACGACATAGATGCGGTCCGACATCCCCAGGATCTCCGGCAGCTCCGACGAGATGAAGATCACCGACTTCCCCTCGTTCGCGAGCTGGTTGATGATCGTGTAGATCTCGAACTTCGCCCCGACGTCGATCCCCCGCGTCGGCTCGTCCAGGATCAGGACGTCCGGCTCCGTGAAGATCCACTTGCTCAGCACGACCTTCTGCTGGTTGCCGCCCGAGAGGTTCCCGGCCTTCTGCAGGATGCTCGGCGAGCGGATGTTCAGCCGCTGCCGGTAGGTCTCCGCCACCTTGGCCTCCCGGTCCCGGTCGATCACCCAGTTCGGCGACACCTTCTTCAGAGCGGCTATCGTGATGTTCTCCTTGATGTCGCCGATCAGGTTGAGCCCCGCCGTCTTGCGGTCCTCCGTGGCGTAGGAGACCCCGTGCTCGATCGCGTGCCGCACGCTGTTCATCTCGATCTTCTTCCCGTCCTTGTACACGCTGCCGCTGATGCGCAGCCCGAAGGACCGGCCGAAGACGCTCATGGCCAGCTCAGTGCGCCCCGCCCCCATCAGTCCCGCCAGCCCCACCACCTCGCCCTTGTGCACCTTGATGCTCACGTCCTTGATCACCTGCCGCTCGGGGTTGATCGGGCTGAACACGTTCCAGTCCCTGACCTCGAAGGCCACCTCCCCGATCTTCGGCACCCGCTTGGGAAAGCGGTCCACCAGCTCCCGCCCGACCATGCCCTTGATGATCCGGTTCTCGCTGATCTCGTCCCTGCCCTTGTCCAGCGTCTCGATCGTCGAGCCGTCCCTGATGATCGTGATGGAGTCCGCCACCTCCGTGATCTCGTTCAGCTTGTGCGAGATGAGGATGGAGGTCAGGCCCTTCCCCTTGAGGTCCACCAGGAGCCTCAGGAGGTTCTCCGAGTCGTCCTCGTTCAGCGAGGCCGTGGGCTCGTCCAGGATGAGCAGCTTCACGTTCTTCGACAGCGCCTTCGCGATCTCCACCAGCTGCTGCTTGCCCACGCTGATGTCCTTGATCGCCGTGCGGGAATGCTCCTTCAGCCCCACCAGCTCCACCAGCTTCGCCGCCTCCTGGTGGGTGCGGTCCCAGTCGATGACCTTGTTCCTCGCCCGCTCGTTCCGCAGGAAGATGTTCTCGCCGATCGACAGGTAGGGTATGAGCGCAAGCTCCTGATGGATGATGACGATCCCCATCTTCTCGCTGTCCCCGATCTCCTTGAACGAGCATTCGGTCCCTTCGAACACGATCTGCCCCGTGTAGGTCCCGTGGGGATAGGTCCCGCTCAGCACGTTCATCAGGGTCGACTTCCCCGCCCCGTTCTCCCCCACGAGCGCGTGGATCTCCCCGCGCCGGATCGACAGATTGACGTTATCCAGCGCCTTCACGCCGGGGAAGAGCTTCGTGATGTCCCTCATCTCGAGGATGATGCTGTCCAAAGTCGCCTTCTCCCTCTTCTCGCCCATGCCGAAAACAGAAGGCCGACCCGCGGACCTGATTCGCGTCGCGGGCCAGCCTTCGAACCAAAATCCGTCGCCCGTCCTACTGGAGCTGGGCGTCCTTATAGTACCCGCTGTCGACCAGGATCGACTTGTAGTTCCCCTTGTCCGCGAACACCGGCTGGCAGAGGAAGGAGGGTACCACCTTGACCCCGTTGTTGTAGGTCGCGGTGTCGTTCACCGTCGCCGGCTTGTTGGCCATCAGGGAGTCCACCATGTCCACGACCTGCGCCGCCAGGGTCCGCGTGTCCTTGAACACCGACATCGACTGCTGCCCCGCGATCATCGCCTTCACGTTCGGAACGTCGCAGTCCTGGCCCGTCAGCACGGGATAGGGCTTCTTGGCCGTGCCGTAGCCGTTGTTCTTCAGCGACGCCACGATCCCGATGGCCAGACTGTCGTTCGGCGACAGCACCGCGTCGAGCTTCTTGCCCTTCGCGTAGTAGGCCGTGATCAGGTTATCCATCCTGGCCTGGGCCTTGCCCGAATCCCAGGCCTGGATCGCGATCGTCGTGAACTCCTTCTGCCCGCTCGGCACGACCAGCTTGCCCGAGTCGAGATAGGGCTGGAGGATGCTCATCGCGCCCTTGTTGAAGAAGGTCGCGTTGTTGTCGTCGGGGGAACCGGCGAACAGCTCGATATTGAAGGGGCCCTTCCCGTCCTTGAGGCCCAGCTTGGACTCGATGTACTGCCCCTGGATCACCCCGACCTTGAAGTTGTCGAAGGTCGCGTAGTAGTCCACGTTCGGCGTGTTCATGATCAGCCGGTCGTAGGCGATGACCTGGACCTTGCGGGCCTTGGCCTCCTTGAGCACCTCCGTCAGCGAGGAACCGTCGATCGACGCGATGACCAGGACCTTGCAGCCCTTCGTGATCATGTTCTCGAGCTGCTGCACCTGGGTGTTGACGTCGTTGTTCGCGTACTGAAGCTCGACCTGGTAGCCCTTGGCCTCCAGCTGCGTCTTCATGTTCGCCCCATCCTGGTTCCAGCGCTGCAGGGACTGCGTCGGCATGGCCACGCCGATCAGCTTGCTCTTGCTATTGTTCTTCGCGCAGCCGGCGAAGGACAGAACCATCGCGATGCCCACCAGGGCGACAACGAGAATCCTTTTCATCCAAACCCTCCTAGAAATCCGCCACGAGAGGCGTACTCAGACTTAAGGCTAATTATACTGATGCCTTCCCCGGATTGCTATACTGATAAAGTCCCGTTTCGGGCTCCCCCTCAGGTCCTGAACTTCTCCGCGGCGCCCTCGACCTCTCCGATGAGCTCGGAATTGCGTCGACTTTGACTCGACGCCGTCTCTATCGCGAGGCCGATCTCCGCGATGCCTCGTATGATCTGCTCGTCGTTCCTGACGACGTCCTCGTTGGCCCCCTTCAGTCGGACAATCTGGCCGAGTATGGACCTATTTTCCGCCGCCATCGCGTCGGACCCGTCCGAGATCTCGCGAGTTATGTCCTTGAGGCGGCCGAGAGCCTCCAGCACGTGCTTCCCGCCGTCGCGCTGCTCCGACATCGCGCCGCCGATCGCGTGTACCGAGGCGCCCAGGGATCCCGACTTCTCGAGTATCGAGGCGAAGGATCCGACGACCGCCGACGAGGCCCCCCGCACCGCCTCGATGGAGCCGGTTACGCGGCTGAGGTCGGAAGAAATCTCCTTGGCCCTTGAAGTCGACTGCTCGGCGAGCTTGCGTATCTCCTCGGCCACGACGGCGAAGCCCCTGCCCGAGTCGCCCGCGTGGGCGGCCTCGATCGAGGCGTTCATCGCCAGGAGGTTGGTGCGATCGGCGATCTCGGTGATGAGGCGCGCGGCCTCGCCCAGGTTCTCGGATGAGAGCACTATCGACGCCACCGCGGAGTCGACCTCGTCGATCCTCGCCTTTCCCTCCTCGCCTTCCTCGGCGAGACGCTCCGACGCCTGGGCGGAGGACTGGGCATTCGCGGTGACGGATTCGATGTTGGCTATCATCTCCTCGACGGAAGCCGAAGACTCCGACAGGAGGTCGGCTTGGCTCGAGATCTTGGAGGAAAGCTCCTCCACGCTCTTGGCCATCGTCTCTATCGCGGCGGAGACTTGACGGACGGCCGCCGACTGCTCGTCGAGCTTGAGCTTGGAGTCGGCGACGCGACCTTGGATCAACCGCGCCTCGTCGCCCGTGCCGGACATCGTCTTGGCGAGGACCCTGCCCTCCTTGTCGAGTTGCCCGAGCCTCTCCTTCACGGTACCGGCCAGGCCTCGCAGCTCGGCGACGAGCCAGTCGAGCCTGAGCGCGATGCTGCCGAGCTCTCCGCCGCCGGCCTCGACCCTGGCGACCCTGAGGTCGCCGCCGCCCACCGTCTCGAAGGCGGCAACGAGGCGTCCGAGGGGCATCGTGATGGAGCGGACGATTATTATGGAAAGGACGAAAACGGAGACGAGCACGGCCGCGGATACGATGGTCAGGACCCTCGCGGCCGCGGCCGCCTTCTTCCCGCCTTCCGCGGCCAGGGCCGTGGAGCCCTGTCGGGTGACGTTATCGAGATTCGTCAACTGGGCCTCGAGGAGGCTGAAAGAATATCCGGCGAACTGAAAGAGCTTCGCCCCCTGCTTATCGCCGGAGACGAGGAGGCCGGCGGCCCTGGCGGCATCGTCCTTGAAGCCCTTGAAGGCCGAATCCAAGTCGGCGAATACCCGGGCCGTCTCGCCGGTCACGTGAAGGGCCAGGAGATTCGTGAGCGTGGTTTCGGCGTCGGAAAGCGAGGACCGGAAATCCGCGTCGGAGAGCGGAACCTTGCCCCTCGGCGCAAGGGAGTCCTCCTGGAGACGGAACAGGGACAGCCAGGACACGAAACATCGTTGTTGGATATCGTAGCTGGCGAAGGCGACCGTCGAGGCCGAGGATTGGCGACTGACGGTCCCCGAGAGACTGGTAAGGGCTTCCCAGCCGATGAAGATCGTCGCCCCGATTCCCAGGAATACGGCCAAAGAGAGCAGGCTCAGCTTGGTACCGATACTCGCCCGCAAGAAGAAGCGCGCTTTCATTAGGCCTCCGTGATGAGGACGCGACGCGGCCCACGAGACCTGGCGGGATGGCCCGGTTCCGGGAGGCCGCCTGTTCGAAAGGCCGGCCTCCCGCTTGGCGTCCTAATAGCGCTTGGCTTTGCTCGTGGTCACGTCGAAGATCACCGCGGCGGCGAGGACGGCGCCCCTGATTATGTACTGCAGGGAAATGTCGGTGCCGAGGAGATTCATGCCGTTCATGAGCGTCATGTACACGAGGGCGCCGATGATGGCGCCTGTGACCTTGCCTACGCCGCCCGCCGCGGAAACGCCGCCGATGTAGGCCGAGGCTATGGCGTCCAGCTCGAAGAGCGTTCCTCCCGTCGTCGTAGCCGATTGAAGGCGGGAGGCGAAGAGCACGCCGCAGACGCCGGTAAGCAAGCCCATCGAGCCGAAGACGAGGAAGGTGATCTTCTTGACGCTGATGCCCGAAAGCTCCGCGGCCTCGGGGTTGCCGCCGACGGCGTAGATGTGCCGCCCGAGGACGGTCTGGTTCATGATGAAGTCGTAGACGAGGACGATGACGATGAGGATGACGACGGTCCAGGAGAGGCCGTTGTAGCCGGCGAGGACCCAGGTGATGGCGCCGATGACGACCGTCATGAAGACCATCTTGACGACGAAGAGATCCATCGACAGGACCTCGAAGTCATAGGCCTTTTTATTCCTGCGGTCGATGACCGCGCGCGCGATGAACCATACGGCGGCGACCAGGCCCAGAAGGAGGGTCAGCTTATGCATGCCGGGGATGAGGGCGTCGGTCGGCAGTATGTCGGGGATGTATCCGTTGCCGATCGCGTCGAAGAATTTGTCCGGAATGATGATCGTGCCCGTCCGAAGCGTCACGAGGAGGAGGGCTCCCCGGTAGATGAGCCAGCCCGCGAGCGTGGCGACGAAGGCCGGGATCCCGAGCCTGGCGATCGGGAAGGCCGTTATGAGCCCGGCGATGATCCCGAGGACGAGGACGAGGAGTATCGCGAGCCAGCTCGGAAAGCCCCAGCCCACCATCGCTATCGCGGCAATGGCGCCCAGGAAGCCCGAGAGGAAGCCGACGGACATGTCGAAGTGCCGGATGACGATGACGAGAGTCATCCCCACCGCGAGCACGGCGATGTAGCCGGTCTGGTTGAGGAGGTTGGAGATGTTCCTCGAGGAAATGAATACGCCTTGGGTCATCACCGCGAATATCCCCATGATGAACACGAGAGCGATATACATCGCGTAATCGCGGATATTCTGCCGCATCAATTTCCTGATATCTGTGCCCTTCACGTTTCTTTTCCTCCCCTAGTAGTTTGTCGCGAGGCTCATGATTTTTTCCTGCGTTGCCTCCGCGACGGGAAGCTCGCCGACCATCTTCCCCGAGGCTATCACGTAAACCCTGTCGCTCATGCCCAGCACCTCGGGCAGCTCGGAGGAGATCATGATGATGCTCATCCCCTGCTCCACGAGCCTGTTCATGATGGTGTAGATCTCGTATTTCGCGCCCACGTCGATGCCCCGCGTCGGCTCGTCCAGGATGAGGATATCGGGCTTGACGAACAGCCATTTGGCGACCGAGACCTTCTGCTGATTGCCGCCCGACAGGTTGACCACGAGCTGAGCGATGCTCGGAGTCTTGATGCTGAGCGCCGTCTTGTACTCGTTGGCGACCTTTATCTCGGCGTTCTTGTCGACGACCCCCCGTTGAGCCAGGCTCGAGATGTTGGCGAGGGTGATATTCTGCTTTACGTCCTGGATGAGAATGAGGCCATTGCCCTTGCGGTCTTCCGTCGCGTAGGCGATGCCGGCGGCGATCGCCTCCTTGGGATTCGCGAAGCGCCTCTTCTTCCCATTGACGAAGAGCTCGCCCGTGATGGCATAGCCGTCCGGGTTCCCGAAGATGCTTTTCGCCAGCTCGGTCCTCCCCGAGCCCATGAGGCCTGCGAATCCGACTATCTCGCCCTTGCGGAGCTTGAAATCTATGCCTTTGAGGATATTCCTGCCTTCGTTCGGCGAATAGGCCTGCCAGTTCTTGGCCTCGAGGACGATCTCGTCGGATACGACGCTCGTCCGTCTCGGGTATATGTTGTCGATCTCGCGTCCGACCATATGCTTGATTATCAGGCCTTCCGCCACCTCTCCCTTATGGGCGTCGAGAGTGCAGATGGTCTTCCCGTCGCGCAGGACGGTAACGGTGTCGGCGATCTTGATTACTTCCTTGAGCTTGTGGGAAATGAGGACGCAGGTGACCCCGCTGTCCCTGAGCCCTTTGATTATCTCGAGCAGATTCTCGCAGTCGTCCTCGTTGAGAGCCGCCGTGGGCTCGTCCAGGATGAGCAGCTTGACGTCGCGTGAAAGGGCCTTGGCGATCTCGATGAGCTGACGCTTGCCGACGCTGAGCTCCCGTATCTTCGTCGCGGGGTTGAGGTCCAAGCGGACCTTCTTGAGCATCTCGGTCGCCTTCTTGATCGTCGCGTTCCAATCGATCGTGATTCCGTGCTTTATCTCGTTGCCGAGGAGGATGTTCTCATAAACCGAGAGGTCGGGAACGAGGGCGAGCTCCTGGTAGATGATCGCGATGCCGACCTTCTCGCTGTCCGCGATGCCGCGGAATTCCTGGACCACGCCGCCCAGGACGATGTCGCCCGAATAGGAACCGTGCGGGTAAACGCCGCTCAGCACTTTCATCAAGGTGGACTTGCCTGCGCCGTTCTCGCCGACGAGACCGTGTATCTCGCCTTGCCTTACGCTGAAGGTAACGTCGCTCAGCGCCATTACGCCGGGAAAGGTCTTGGTGATCTTCCTCATCTCGAGAATCGTAGGATTCATCAGGGTCGTCGCTCCATGGAAGGATTATATCCGATCGCGAGTGAAAAAGCGCCGGCCGCGAGCGCGCGCTGCGCGCCCGCGGGGCCGGCTAGGCGAGGCTTATTCCAGGCCGGAGAAGTAGCTGGAAGGATAGTAGCCGGAATCGACGATCGCGGCCTTCACGTTGTCCTTGGTCACCGTGACGATGGCGGAGGGCTTCGCGGGGACCTTGATCTTGCCGTTGTCGTAGGTCGTGGTCTGCTTCGGGCGTCTGGCCCTTGGCGAAGGCCAGGGCGGCGGCGATGGCGTCGGCGACGAGGGTGCGGACGTCCTTGAGGACGGTCATGGACTGCTTGCCGTCGATGACGTACTGGACGGAGGCGACTTCCGCGTCCTGGCCGGTGATGTAGTACTTCTTGACGTCCTTGTCGGCGCGGAAGGCGTCGGCGATGGCGCGCGCCGTGCCGTCGTTCGGGGCCTCGATGAATACGGTGCCCTTGTCGGCCTTCTTGGCGGAGGTGAGGTTGGCCTCGGCCTTGTTCTTGGCGTCGCCGAAGTTCCAGTTCGTGGTGACCTGGCCGATGATGGCGCCCTCTTCGTCGCGGGTAAGCGTCATCTTGCCTTGGAGCTTGACGGCCTCGGAGGAATTCTTGATCACGAAGGTGCCGTCGGCGATCTTGGGCTGGAGGATGCTCCAGGCGCCGGCGAAGAAGATGAAGGCGTTGTTGTCGGAGGCGGCGCCGGCGTACAGGTAGAGGTTGTTCTTCTTGCCCGTGGCCTTGCTGACGAGGAACTTGCCCCAGGCGGCCCCGACGGCGAAGCTGTCGAAGGTGACGTAGTAGTCTACGGAGGCCGTGCCGAGGATGAGGCGGTCGTAGGATATGACCTTGACGCCAGCGGCCCTGGCCTCGTCGGCGGCGGCGGCGGCGCCGGCTCCATCCTGCGGGCAGATGACGATGACTTTGGCGCCGGACGAGATCAGGGACTCGACGTTGGCCTTCTCCTTGGCGGTGTCGCCCTGGGAGAAGAGGATCTGGGTAGGAATGCCGGCCGTCTTGAAGGCAGTCTCGAACCTGGTCTGGTCCTGGATCCAGCGCGGCTCGTCCTTGGTCGGAAGGACGACGCCGATCTGGACCTGGGCGAAGGCCATGGACCCGACTACCACCATGGATAGGACGGCCATCAGAAGGATGGAAATGCGTTTCATCAGAGACCTCCTGAGAATGAATCGCGCGGCAAGACGCCGTGCGCGATACGCGTTCGTATCGAAGGGATATTGAACCCTTTCCCTCGAGAGGTCATCGGGAATAATCGGGCTATGTCTCGCACAATGCCCGAAGCGCCGGATCGAATCCCCGCTATAGCACTCTACGCGAGGGCAATCGGGGCAAAGTCCAGGTCGATCCGCTCAACGCTTCACGTTGCGGTATACCTCCCCCGCCGAATGGAAGCCGTCCTTTATCACGGTAGCCTCGAGCGTCTCCTTGGTGACCAGTATCGGCTCCAATCGGACGTAGGGAACCTTGCCCTGGCCGTCATCGATGGTCGAATCGGTCTCCACGGTCTCTCCCCTGGCGAGCATGACGGCGAAACCCGCCGCCTTGAGGGCGAGTCGATCGACGGGCTTGTAGACGGTCGCGTACTGCGAGCCCTCGGCGATGCGCTGGCATGCGGCCAGGTCGGCATCCTGGGCCGCCACCTTCGCCGATATCCTGTTCTCGGCCAGAACGCCGATCACCGCCTCGGCCAGCATGTCGTCGCCCGCGATCACCGCATCTATGCCCCTGTTTTCCGCTACCGCTCCCTCCATATCGGTCCTGGCCTCGTCGCTGTCCCAAAAGCTGGGCCATCTCTCCGACGTGATCCGTATCTTTCTCGCGGTTACGTAGGGATCGAGCACTTTGTGCATGCCCGAGTTGAGCATGATCGCGTTATAGTCGTTGCGGGCCCCGTTTATTATCACGTAACTACCCGTGGGGACGGCCCGTACGAGGCTCTCCGCGATGAGGCTCCCCACCTTCTCGTTGTCGAAGGAAATATAAAGGTCGACCCCCGCCCTGCGCACCAGGCGGTCGTAGCTGAGGACGGGTATCCCTCGAGCCTTCACCTCCTTCACTACGGCGGAAAGGCGGTCCGCGTCGTTGGGGACTATCACCAGGACGTCTATGCCTTTGTCGACCAGATCGCGAACCTGCTTTTCCTGTACCACCGGATCCTGATCCGCCACTTCCAGGAGAAGGTCGGCGCCGAGATCGTGGGTCGCGCGGGTGAAGACATCGAGATCCCTCTGCCAACGCTCCACGACGAGCGAGTCCATGGAGAAGCCGATGAGCGGAGCCTTGCCCGCCGGGACCCTGTGGCGCTTCGGCGCGCAGCCCGACAGCGCGACGGCGAGGAGAATGACGAGCGTCGCGAGAGTCAGGCAGCGCGCCAGTATCGGCCATGGCCCGGCCGCCGGAATCCGCGCCGATCGGCCGTCGTCAAATCCCATCGTTGCCTCCCGTAGAGCCCGAGGAGAAAGAGCTGGGCGTGAGACCCGTCTCCTTCTTGAACAGGCGGGAAAAATAGTTCGGGTCGGGATAGCCGCAGGCGGCGCTCACCTGCTTGATCGCCACGCCGGGGAGGAGGAGCATTTCCTTGGCCCTCTCTATCCGGTAGTCGATGAGGAAGTCGGTGAAGCCTTTGCCGGTCTCCTCGATGAAAAGCCGGGACAGCCTGTTCGGGGATATGCCCAGCTCGTCGGCCACCGACTCGAGCGTGATGGGCTTGGAGAAATTATCCTTTATGCTGTCTATGGCGGCCCTGAGGGGAGTGGGACGCCTCGGATTCCTCTCCGCGACCGCCGCGAGCGCGGAGAAGCGCCCGCGCAAGGCGAATTCGAAGGCCTCGCCGCTCGCCGATCGCAGCAGATCCTCGAAGTCCATGGCCGCCGAGGACTCGGCCCCGCTCATGAGTCCCCGGCGGCAGAGGACGCGTATCGCCTCGCCGAACAGGGAAATCATGCGGAAGGCCTCGCCGCGAGCGACCGTGGGCGATCCCCGCAGCGGCGCCACGAGGCGCTCGAAGGCGATGGCCGCTCGCTCGTAGGAGGGCGAAAGCAGAGACTCGAGGAAAGTCTCGTCATCCTCGAAGGGCCGGCTATCGGCCTCGACCGCAGGGACCTCCCCTCCCTGCCTATTTTCCGAGACTCCTCCCCTCAAGAGCTCGGCGACGGCCTCCTGCCAGGACGAAGAAGCCTCGCCATGGGGTTTCGCCTTGCCGAAGCCCAGCCGGAGGCGCCCACGGGAAAGATCCGCGGAATGGGCGGATTGGATCGCGAGTCGAAGCTTATCCGCGGCTTCCGCGGCCTCGGCCGCGTCGCGAAGAGGAAGGTAGAGCGCGCAAAAGCCCGAGACGAGAGGCCCTACGATCGCGCGCGTCTTGTAGCGGACGGTCCTGCGGAAGGCCTCGAAGGCCACGCGAGCCTCGGCTCCAGGATCGCGGGCTCCCTGCGGGGGGAGAAACGCGGCGGCGGCGAGAACCGCGAAGGGCTCGGTTATCTCCAGCGCGGCCAGGTAGCTCTCGATCGCGGGTACCCAACGCTCCCCCAGCATGATACCCTGGAGAAGAGCCGCCCCGACGAAGGCCCGCATACCCTCCTCCCGCTCCCGATGCTCGATCTCCCGATGCTCGATCTCTCCCTTCTTCTCGATGAAGCTTGCCGCCGATCGCAGCGAGAGCGCGAGGGTGTCCTTGGACACGGGCTTGAGGAGGTAATCGAGGACGCCGAGCTCGACCGCATCCCGAGCTATGTCGAAGCGCTCGTAGGCCGTGATGAGGACGAAGGCCGAGGGCAGGCCCCGCTGGCGGATTTCCCTTATCGCGTCGAGGCCGGAGATGCCGGGCATCCTGACGTCCATGAGGATGAGGTCCGGGGAGAGGGTGGCCGCCTTCTCGATGGCCTCCCTCCCCGAGTACGCGGAGCCGACTATGGCGAATTCCGCGGACAGGTCGCGTCGGACGATATGCGAGATCCCTTCTATTACCGGCTTCTCGTCGTCGACTACCAATATGCGTATCATGATCCGCTCCCTGCGGGCAGATATATCCTTACGGAGGCTCCGGCTCCGGGCGAGCTCTCTATCTCCACGTGTCCCTTCCCGCCCGTGGCGAGGGAGACGCGCCTTATGACGTTGTGAAGGCCGATGCCCCCCTCCCCGAGCTGGGAGCCGTCGTCGCCCGAGCTCTCGCGCATGACACGAGCGATCTCCTCGCAGCTCATGCCCTCCCCGCTGTCCTCGACTGCGAGCAGGGCTATGCCGCCCTCGAGCCTCACGATCACGCGGACATCCCCGCCCCCCTCGCGGTCCCGGAGCCCGTGGGCCACCGCGTTCTCTACGAGAGGCTGGAGGAGAAGGGCCGGCGTCTCAACGGACAGGGCATCCTCGTCGACGGAGAGCCGGAACCGATATCGCTCGCCGAAGCGGAGCCTGAGCAGCCAGATATAGCGCTCGACGCATTCGACCTCGTCGGAGACGCGAACCGATCGGGCCGGGGGCTTGAGGACGTAGCGGATGAAAGCCGCGAGGTTATCGAGGAATTCTGCCGTCCTGTCCGCGTCCTCGGTGAGCGCGAGCTGCATCCCCGCCGACAGCGTGTTGAAGAGGAAGTGCGGATTTATCTGAGTCTGGAGGGCGAGGAGCTCGGCGTCCTTGAGCTTGTGGTCGAGTTCCAGGACGCGCATGCGCTCGGCCATGAGCCGCTTCTCGACTTCCGACTTGGATTTCAGCTCCTCGAAGGCCAGCCGGACGCTCTCCTGCATGCTCGTAAAGGCCGCGGTCATCGTCCCGATCTCGTCGGCCGAATCGAGCGCGGGAAGCTCGGAATCGTATTCGCCGCGCCCCACCGCCCTCGCGGCCTCGGCGAGGCTCGAGATGGGACCGGTGAGCTTGTAGGAGAATCGCAGGAGGAGCATGAGCCCGAGGAGACTGGCCGAAACGACCAGGGCGGCGTTGGAGAGAATGACTGCGGATATCTGCGCACTGTAGCCGGAATAGGCCGCCAGCGAGTTCGAAATGAATATCCCGTCGATCTTCGCTATGAGGAATCGAGCGAGCTCCGCCGCGCGCTCCGAGCTCTCGTAGCGCGCGGTATAGGCTGCCACGTCGCGGCCCCTCTTCGCGGCCACGCTCGCGTCGGTGTCCTCGAGATAGTAGTCGATGAGGCCGGCCAGGTCGCGTTGCAGGAGGAGAGAATCGTCCTGGACGATTTTCTGGTTCAGGTTCCGCGCCTCGTCCGAGAGCTTGGTTGAGGACCTTATGTAGTCCTTGAGCGAGTCGGAGCTCTTCGTCGTAAGGTAACCCTCGAGTCCCGTCTCCGTGGAGCCGAGCAGGTCCCGCAGGCTCTCCATATTGCGATTGCTGCGGAAAAGGAGCTCGACGCTCCTCGTCAATTCCAGGGAAGCGAAGCCGGAATACAGGGTGGTCAGGGCGAGGATGAGGAGGATGAGGGCCGAATTGGCTATGATCTTGCCGCGAACCGTGCCCAGGATCATAATGGGCCTTCCTTGGTCTTTATTACCAGGAAGCTCGTTTCGACGGTCGCGGGCGCCCTTTCGCCCGCCTTCAGGCGCGAGAAGACGCGGACCGCCTCCTCGCCTATCCACTTGGAATCGCGCACGACGCTAGCCGCGATGACGCCCTTGTCGATATAGCGCTGGATGTCCGGAGTCTCGTCCGCCCCGATGATGAGGACCTTCCCAACCTCGCCCCAGTCGACGAGGACTTGGGCCGCTCCGACCGTGTCTCGGGCGTTCGAGCAGAGTACCGCGTTGATGGAGGGATGGGAGCGCAGCATGGACTCCGCGACGGCCTGTCCCGAGAGTATCCCGGGCTGAGTATCGGCTACCGCCACGATCTCGGCTCCCGGGAAGCCGCTCAGACTCATACGGACGCCTCTATAGAGGGGATCGTCGGTGCCGTTCTCGATTTCGGAGGTCGAGATGATGATGCCGACCCGGGCGCCCGAGCCGAGGAACTTCCCGATGAGCTTCCCACCCGCAATACCTTGGAGGAGGGAGCCGGAGCCGATGAAAGGCCCTTTTTCGCCCGAGGGAGCGTCCGTGCCCACCGGAATGAACACGACTCCGTTTTTTTCCGCCGCGGTCGTCCGGGCGGCGATCGAGGAAGGACCGCGACGCCCCCGCGGCGCGTACATGATCAAGCCGTCGATCTTGGCCCGCAAGGCTATCTCGAAGTACCGGTCCGCCTCCCCTTCGTCCGTTCCCGGATAGCGGAAAACCTGGATAACCGCCCCCGCCGCGGGCGCGGCTTGGGAAATCCCCTCGAGCAGCCCGCTGAAGAAGGAATCGTCGGTATCGGGGATGACGACGAAGAGCTGGAAACGCGCGGCCTCGGTCGCGACCCGGGACGGCGCGCGATCGCCGGAAGGGCCCTCGCCGACCCGGCGAGGGCCGAGGTAGGCGCCGGCGAGAGCCGCCCTCGCCTTGCCCACGAGCACTACGTTCATCATGGTCGCGCCGAGGAAGGCGAGCCCGAAAACTATCGCCAAGATCCAGGAGATCTTCTTCATGCCCGCGCGATTATAGCACGATCCCGGGATCTCGGAAGCGGTGATGGTCGCCTTGACAGACCCCGAAGGGGGAGCGACCATAAGCCAGGCGCGGAATACAGGAGGGGACATGGAAACGCTCGAGCTCAATTCCGGTGACGAGATACGGGACTTCGTATCCACGAGGCTGCATGCGCTCTTGGATTCCTTTTCCATCCTGAACGTCGGCTACATCACCAAGTTCGTCGAGCCGATCAACTGCAATCTGCGCATCTCCGAGGCGCTGCAGATGTTCGCCTCGAGGGAGGACGTGAATTCCCTGCCGGTCGAGGGCGATCGCGGCGTGATGGGCATCATCCAAAAAAAGGACGTGCTGCAGAAGAAAACCGCGCTGATGTCGGTGACCGATCCTCCCGTGGAGAGGTTCCTGGGGCATTCGACCTTTACCGTCGACGCCTCGGAGAACTGCGAGAAGACGATGGGCCTCATCCTGAACCGCGACCCGGAGAAGCTCTACGACGATTTCATGATCTACGAGCACGGGAGGTTCTTCGGGATCGGAACCTTCGCCGACCTGTCGAGGAACATCGCGGCCATCAGGAACGTGGATCTGGACAAGGCCAGGAGCATGCAGGAATTCCTCATGTCGCGGAACGCCGTCGCCGGAACGGGCATAACGGTCGAGCGCTACATAAAGATGGCCCACGCCATAGGCGGGGACTATACGCAATGCATGGACATCAACGATGGACTCTCCCTGCTCTCCTGCTACGATGTCTGCGGCAAGGGTACGGCCGCCGCCCTCCTCACGAGCATACTGAGCTCGTTCTTCTCGACGCTCAAGGTCTGCGGATCCCTTCCCGCCTTGTCTCCGTCCTCGATCCTCACCACGCTCAACACCGTCATAATGGACCAGACGCCCGAGGAGATCTTCGTCGCCGGCGTACTCGTGTTCATCGATCGGGCCAAGCGCGAGGTGACCTTCTATAACTGCGGGTTCTCTCCATTGTACGTATTCTATACCGAGGAAGAGGAAGGGAAGACCAGGGGCAAGATAATCAACCCCGACCTCTGGCCGCTCGGGATCAACGAATTCTCCGACCCGCAGGGTAGTACCTTCCCCATATATAAGAACTTCAGGATATTCCTGAACTCCGACGGTCTCACGGACGCGCGCGACGAGCGCGGGGAACAGTACGGCGAGGAGAATCTCAGGAAGTTCCTCTATCCGAGATGCATGAAGAAGGCGCAAGTCATAGTGTCGGAGCTCGACAAGGAGATAAGCTCCTTTATCGCTTCGGCGCCTCAGGCGGACGATATCACCGTACTGGTAGCGGAGATATCGTAGGGAGAGCTCGGGGACCAGGCAAGTGCCGGTTCTGCCGACCAGGCGTCTGCCTGGCCGCCTCCGGCGGCTTCAGTGACGACGGAAAATTCCTTCATCGGTCAAAGAGGAATTTACCACTGGTCGAGTCGGCCGGGACCACTGGTAAAATCCTCCGCGACCACTGGTCCGGCACACCCTCGACCAGTGGTAAATTCTCTCTCGACCAGTGGTAAATTCCTCCGCGACCACTGATCGAATTAATTCCTATAAAACTTGTAATGTTTCAGACGGCCTTGAGGGAAGCGGGGACGGCCTTCGTGCCGGCTTCGATGGCCCGGATGTTGAGCGGCACGAACTTATGCTTGGACTCGGGGAAGAAGGCGTTGAGAATCGAATCCAGGTGTTCCAACTTGACCGCGCCCGTCGCCCTCGATAATGCGCCCATCATGACCATGTTGGCGATCTTGGAATCCCCGATCTCCTCCGCCAGCTCTACGCAGGGAACTTCGACGACTCTCAGGTCGCTCCTCGAGGGTCTCGCCTTCACCAGGCTCGAGTTGACGAGCATGAGGCTCCCCTTTCGCGCGATTTCTTCGCAGATGGGCAAGGATCCCTCGTTCATGACCACGCAGGAGTCGGGCGAGGTGACGAGGGGGCTCGCGATCTCCGAACTCGAGACGACGACCGAGGCCCTCGCGATGCCGCCGCGCTTCTCCGCGCCGTAGAAGGGGAAGAAAGTGACCTCGAGGCCTTCTTTCATCGCGCAATACACCCATAACTGACCGAGGGAGATTATGCCCTGGCCGCCGAAGCCCGCCATGAAAGTCCGCTCGGTCATTTGGCGCCCCCCGCCGCGGTCGACGTCGCCGAAGGCGACGAAAGCTCGTTCTTGATCTCGCCGAGGGGGAAGGCGGGGACCATGTCGCTCGCGACCCAGGCCGCGGCCTCGGTCGGGCTCATCTGCCAGTTGGTCGGGCAGGGAGAGAGCACCTCCACCATCGTGAAGCCGACGCCCCGGAGTTGGGCCTCGAAGGCCCGCTTGATGTATTGCTTGGTCTTGCGGACGTTGGCCGCCGTATCGACCGCGCCTCTCGCTATATACTTCGTGCCGGCCAAGGTGGCGAGCATCTCGCAGACTCGGATGGGGTAGCCCATGCCCGCGACGTCGGGGTCCCGGCCGTGGGGAGCGGTGGTGGCCTTCTGGCCCACCAGGGTCGTCGGGGCCATCTGCCCGCCGGTCATTCCGTAGATGGCGTTATTGATGAAGATGGTCGTGAACTTCTCGCCGCGGTTGGCGGCATGGACGATCTCGGCCGTTCCGATCGCTGCCAGGTCCCCATCGCCCTGGTAGCAGATCACAAGGTGATCGGGACGCATTCGCTTGACGCCGGTCGCGCCGGCCGGCGTGCGGCCGTGCGGCACTTGGACCGAGTCGAAGTCGAAGTAGAGGTCGGCCCAGATCGAGCAGCCGACGGGGTTCATGATGATCGACCTATCCTGCACGCCGAGCTCGTCCACGGCCTCGGCGATGAGGCGATGAACCACCCCGTGCCCGCAGCCGGGGCAGTACTTGGTCTGTATCGGCATTAGACTCTTCGGATGCCCATATGCTACTTCCATCCCATCAACCTCTTGGCTTCCGCCAATACTTCTTCCTCGCTGGGGATAATGCCGCCCGTGCGACCGTAAAAATCCACGGCGGCGACTCGGTCGCCTGCGGTGCCGTTAACTGCGAGCCTGACGTCCTCGACCATCTGCCCCATGCTCATCTCCACGGCGAGGAAGCGCTTGCCCCGGCCGGCGAGCCGCGCGAGCTCGTCCTTGGGAAAGGGCCAGAGGCTGATCGGCCTCAGCAAGCCCAGCTCGAAACCCTGCTCCTTCGCCGCCTGGATGGCCCCGAGGCATACGCGGCTCGCGGTGCCGTAGGCGACGAAAATCAGCTCGGCCTTATCCACGTTCACCGCCTCGAAGCTCGCGCGCGCCTTCGCGATCTCCTCGTAGCGCTCGAACCGCGCCCTGACCTTGGCCTCGAGATCGGGCGGGTCGATGAACAGGGACGTGAGATGATTGGACGCGCCGGGCCTTCCCGCGCCTGCCGCCCAGGGTCTGGACGGTCGTTTCCGCGAGGGTAGGGGTGGAGGGAGGCTGACGCCCTCCATCATTTGCCCGATGAGACCGTCGGCCAGGATCATCACGGGCATGCGCCATTTCTCGGCGAGGGCGAAGGCCTCGTAGGTGAGGTCGGCGGCCTCCTGCACGCTTTTCGGCGCAAGGACGATGTGATAGTAATCCCCATGGCCTCCCCCGCGCGTGGCTTGGAAATAGTCGCCTTGGGCAGGCGAAATCCCGCCGAGTCCCGGGCCCGCGCGAGCGACATTGACCACCACGCAGGGGATATCGGCGCCGCAGGCATAGGAGATTCCCTCCTGCTTGAGCGAGACGCCGGGACTCGACGAGGAGGTCATCGCCCGACCTCCCGCGGCGGCCGCGCCGTAGACCATGCTCATGGCCGCGACCTCGCTTTCGGCTTGGACGAATACCCTGCCCTGGTCGAGCATGCCGCTGGCCATATAGGCCGTGAGCTCGTTCTGGGGCGTGATGGGGTACCCGAAATAGGCGTCGCATCCCGCCCGAATCGCCGCCTCGCCTATGGCCTCGTTGCCCTTCATCAGGCGCTTTTCCTCGATCATCGCATCCCCCTACAGCCTGTAAACCGTTATCGCGGCATCGGGACAGACCTGATAGCAGTTGCCGCAGGCGATGCACTTTTCCTCGGCGATCGTCCTCGCGGGATAATAAGCCCAGGAATTGGGCGAGTCGTCGGCCGCGAGCACCTTGGCGGGACAGGATCCGACGCAGAGGAGACATCCTTTGCAACGCTCCCTGTCTATCGCCAGCTTACCTTTGAATGCCATGAGCCTCTCCTCCTCATCTCGAAGCCAAGGCCGCGAAAGCGATGGAGGCTAGCTTCGTCTCCGCCGAGTCGGACCTGCTCGTAAGCACTATCGGCGCCGTCGCTCCCATCACGATGCCGGCGCCCTTGGCGCCTCCCAGATCGAGGAGGCACTTATAAAGGATGTTTCCCGCCTCGATATCCGGGGCGACGAGGATATCCGCGTCGCCGGCTACCTCGGAATCGATGTTCTTGATGCGCGCGCTCTCGGGACTGACGGCATTGTCCAGGGCGAGGGGCCCGTCGACGATGCAGCTCCCGAGCTGGCCGCGACGACACATCTGCGCGATGACGGCCGCCTCGACCGTACACGGCATCTTCTCGTAATTGACCTTCTCGACAGCCGCGAGAAGGGCGACTTTGGGGATGACCAACTCGAGGGCGCGCGCCGCACGCACGGCGTTCGCGATTATTCCGAGCTTGGCGCCGAGGTCGGGAGCGATGTTGATGGCCGCGTCCGTCACGAACAGGAGCTTGTGATAGGATGCGGTCTCGATCGCGGCGACATGGCTCGCTAGCGAACCCGCATTGATGCCGCTTTCCTTGTTGAAGGCCGTCTTCAATAACAGGGAAGTATCCATAAGGCCCTTCATGAGAACGTCGGCATCCCCGGTCCTGACGAGGCGTACGGCCTCCATGGCGGATGCCTCGGGACTCTTGGCTTGTATCCGTTCGAAGCGAGCGAGATCGAGCCCGAGCTCGGCGGCCAGGGTATCGATCGCCGCGAGGTCGCCGATAAGCACCGGATCGCCGAGACCGTTCATCCACGCATCGACCGCCGCCTCGAGGACCGAGGCATCCTGGGCCGCCGCTACCGCTATCCGCTTTCGACCCGATTTCCTTGCGGCATCTACCATTTCGGCGATCGTCCTCACCTTGCCCGTCTCCTCGTCAATAGATCGACACTCTCGCCTCGCCCGAGAGAACGCTCATCCCCGCGATCGCCAGGGCCTCGAGCTCGCCTTCGCCGGGATAGACAATTACCGGAGCAATGAAGTTGCACATTTTTTCAATATCTGTCATCATGTCTGAGGAAAAAGCAATCCCCCCGGTAAGGATAATGGAATCTATCTTTCCCGACGCCCCGGCGGCAAGGGCCCCTATCGCCTTCGCCACCCCATAGCCGAAGGCCTTGAAATGAAGCTCGGCTCTGGAATCTCCGGATTCGATCCTTTTGCGGATGACGCGGAGGTCATTGGTGCCCTCGAGGCTCACGAAGCCGCCTTTTCCATTTATCATCGAGAGCATCTCACGAAGCGAGTATTTCCCCGAAAAGCAGAGCCTGGCAAGGTCCCCGGCAGGGAGGCTGCCGGAGCGCTCGGCGCTGAAAGGCCCTTCTCCGTCGAGGGCATTGTTGACATCCACGACCCGGCCTCCCAGATGCAAGCCGACCGAGACGCCACCCCCCATATGTGCGACGATGAGGCGCGCGTCTTCGTAGGCAGATCCCTTTTCCCGGCACCAGCGCTTGGCGACCGCTTTCTGGTTGAGGGCGTGGAAGATCGAGCGGCGCGCGAATAGCCGGTGGCCCGTGACGCGCGAAAGGTCCCAGAGCTCGTCTACTACGACGGGATCGGCGATATATGCCCCGATGCCGAGGGGTGCCGCTATTCGGTCGGCCAGAATGGCGCCGAGGTTGCTCGCGTGCTCGCCGTAGCGGGCCGAGGAGAGGTCCTCGAGCATCGCCGGCCCGACGCGATATACGCCGCCGCCGAGGGGCCTGAGCAGTCCGCCCCTGCCCACGACGAGAGACAATCCGGCGAGATCGAAACCATGTCCCGCCAGGGCGGCGCGAAGCTGGCGTTCGCGGAAAGGCAGTTGGCCGAATATCGAACCGGAAATGGAGGCTATTTCGCTCGAAATCGGCGCATTATCGTTGAATAGCTCGACTCCGTCCTCATAAGCCGCGATTTTCGTAGAGGTCGAGCCAGGGTTTATGACGAGAATGCTCCGAGGCATGATTCAATTCTTCTCGATCCGAGCGCCCAGGATTTTAGCCATATAAAGTTGAAGGTAAAGCTCGAGGGCCTGATGGTTTTTGATCTTGAGCAGCGTCGGCGAGTCGGCGAGGCTGGAACCGAGGTTCTTCACTCGTTCCGTGGTAAAGGAACTGCCCCCCATATTTCGCATGACGCCGCGAAGGTAGTCCCGGGCGAGAGAGTCGACGTCGTAGGCAAGGTTTTTTTTTGCTTCGGGGCTGATGAGGGTGTTCCACCTTTCCTCGAGCTCGCGCAGGTAGTCGTCGAGCCCGTATCCGAGAGGCAGCAATTCCTTCGCTACCTTGGTGGCGGTGGCCTCGAGTTTCGCCCGCCTTTCCTTGGGTGTGGAAAGGCGTTGACCCTCGGGCGTCTTCTTGATCCGGACCCCTTCCCGGGCTTCCTTCTCGGCCTGGGCACGCGCCGCGGCTTTCTTATCGCGGCCCTTCGAAAGGCGATGCAGGAGACGCGCGAAGGTCGTTATGATAGGAACCGAGTACCAGAAGGGGAGCAGCATCTTGGCGTCTACGAGGAGGGGTTTCCGAGCGAGGAGGAGGAGCTCGTCGAGGGGAACCAGGTTGTCGTTATAGAACAACCGATCGACATCGGGCGGAAGCTCTCCGCGGGAGGAGACTTCGTCGCGGACCAGAGGCAGCAGGCGGTCGCGGATGAGGGCCTCGAGGAGCGGGAAGCGGGATTCGACCTGGGAGACGAGCTCGGCCAGAAAGGCGCCATCGTTTTCCATGGCCGGACTCGTCCGGAAATCCTCGAGGAGGCGCTTCCATTGGTCTATCATTTTGGAGCGGATCTCGGAGCGCGCCTCGGAAATGAGCCTGACCGCGAGGAGGAGGACCTTGCTCTTGGCGATGTAGGCGCGCCTTCCGCTCGTCGAGACGAGGAGCAGCTCCGGGAGGGCCCCGTCCTCGGCCTTGGTGCTTTTTCCCTTGATCCTGGATTCGAGTTCCTCCTTGCTGAACTTACTCAGCACCGGCACGCCTCGCGCATCCCGAAAACCAAGGATCTCATCGAAGGTGAAATGGTACGGAGGCTTGCGTATGCAAAGGTCGATGGACTTGATCGTGGCCTCGAGGTCCTGGATCCGTTGCGCCTTGCCCTTGTAATGATTCACATAGAACTCGACGAGTATCGCCGATTGATAGTAGGACCAATCTTCGGGAGTCTTGTCCTTCTTCTTGTCGAGGTCCTTCTTGACCGCGCTGACGAAATAGGCCCAGAACGGGTAGGTGAAATCCGAGTCCGAGCTGACTATGCCCTTCACGGCCTCGAAATGCTTCGCGAGAACGCCGCCAAGAGCGTCCTTCAGCTGGCTTTCCTTGCCTGAGAACGCATTGACCAGCTTGTTGTACATGTAGTCTTTGTTGGCGCCCTTGCGCAGATATTGCCGTAGCTTGAGAATGGAGTACTCGAGGAGCTTATCCGGAACGAAAGCCGAAGGAACGACGAGGGGACGCACGCCGTCGGGGAACGTGATCCGGTACAAGGGTACCGGCCTTTCCGTCGGGCCCGCGGCCGTCGATTCGGTAAGCGCGCCGAGATCCGTCACGACGGCGATCGATTGTATCCATTCCCCGGGCACGGGTATTTTCAGCGTATCCTCGTCGGGGAATGGTACGTCGGGATTCTCGTCCATCCGGCGGTATTCCTGGAAAAAGGCCTCCGCGAAGCGATCAGGCAGGATGACGGACCGTATCTCGTTTCCGTTGGTTTGAAGAAAGACCTTTTTGTCCTTCGAGAGGAGGAAAAGCCTGGGGACGAGGACGATATCCGGATTCAGGGCAAGGTCGCGGTAGATGGGCTCGGACTGGTCGGAAAGACGGGCCTGACGCTGGATCGCCTGGGCAAAAACCTTATATTCGAACTCGATGAGGTCGTTGCGAAGCGCGAAAGACTTGACGAGTTGATAGACGTCGATGTCGCGACCCATGACCTCCTATCTTAGTCAATCCATCCCGATCGGGCAAGCCCGATCGGGCCATCTCGGGCGGGCAAAAAAAGGCCGCCCCACTTGGAGGCGGCCTCTCCGAACCCAGAAGATAGTAGCCTTAAGCCCTCGTCTTGTGTCTGTTTCTTCTCTTCTTCTTCTTGCGTTTATGCGTCGCTATCTTCTTGAGCTTTCGCTTTCTTCCACAGGGCACTGCAGCTCTCCTTCGCGTAACGGTATCGGATTATGCACGCTCTTATCGGTCCAGTCAAGTATCGGCGATGCGAGGCTTCGAGCGATCGGGATTATCGGCCGCTTCGAGTCCGTAGTATATTGGATCTTGGTGCGAAAGGGGCAATACGAATGGATGAAGCATCGACGACGGTTCTCACTCGAGAATGCCTTACCGAGGACTGCGGGAAGACGGTCGGGCTCGAGGAACTCAAGGCCAAGCTTTCCGGAAGCCCGGATTTTTCCGCGGACGAGCGATATTGCAAGGGCGCCGGCGAGTACTGCGGCGAGGAGGATTTTTGCGTACAGCTCGTCGCCCATGCGCATTTGCCCTCTCGCTTCGGCGATTTCGAGATTTACGGCTTCTATGACGCAAGGGAGAACAAGGAGCATACGGCGATGGTCCACGGCGAGGTAGCGGGCCGAAAAAGCGTGCCGGTCCGCGTCCACTCGGAATGCCATACGGGCGACGTGCTCGGCTCCCTGCGATGCGACTGCCGCGACCAGCTCGAGGCGGCCTTGCGCTTCGTCGCCGCCCGCGAGTGCGGCGCGGTCCTTTACCTTCGCCAGGAAGGCAGGGGCATCGGGTTGCTCAACAAGATAAAGGCCTATCGCCTGCAGGAGCTCGGCCTCGATACGGTCGAGGCCAATCTCTACCTCGGCTATCCCGACGAGGCCAGGGATTACAAGGTGGCGGCCAAGATGCTCGCTCTGCTCGGGATCGAATCGATAAGGCTCATGACCAACAACCCCGACAAGATGGAAAAGCTCAAGGCGGAGGGCGTGGCCGTGGATGGCCGTCTCCCCTTGGTCATCGCGCCCAACCCCCACGACGAGGACTATCTCTCGGTCAAACGCGAGAAGATGGGCCATATCCTCTAAACGATTGCGGCCTTGCAAAGCCCGTGCGCTTCTATTATAACCGTATCTGTGGACCCTTGGACCGGCCGATATCGGGCGGTCCCGTCCGGGAAAAGGAGCGTTGAAGCGTATGATCGCCAAGTCCGACATGCCGAACATCAACGAGAAACACCCCGATGGCGTAAAACCCGACGGAACGCCCTACCGCGTGCTGATCGTGGACGACTCGATGTTCATCGCCAAGCAGCTCGGCCAGATACTCACATCCGAAGGCTTCGACGTAGTTGGCACGGCCGGCGACGGCATGGCGGGCCTCGAGAAGTACAAGGAGCTCTGCCCGAATATCGACCTCGTAACCATGGATATCACGATGCCCAAGATGGATGGCGTAACCGCTCTCGAGAAGATACTCGAATTCGACAAAAACGCCTGCATCGTGATGGTCAGCGCCCTGGGCAAGGAGGATGTCGTCAAGAAATCCCTGCTTCTCGGCGCAAAGAGCTACATAGTCAAGCCGCTGGATCGAAAAAAAGTACTCGAGCGCATCCTCGCGGTCCTCAAGCATTGATTCCCGCGTGAAGGCTCGCGTCCCGCCGCGCGGTCCATTCGATTCATAGCAACCCTATTTGCCGATCTTGGCGATCAGCGAGTCGACTTTGTCCCCATAACGGTCCGGCGCGTCGTCCCGGGCGATCTTAAGGAAGCTCTTTGCGTCGTCGAGGCGATTCCGGGCATAGGCATTGACCCCGAGGGCGTAATTCGTAATCGCGGGGTCGCAGCCGAGGGCCAGCGCCGCCTTATAGTGGGCATCGGCGCCGTCGAAGTCGTTCTGGGCATAGGCGATGAGACCGAGGTAGTATTCGGGCACATAGCTGCCGGAATTCATCGCCTTGGCGGTTATGAAAGCCTTGCTTGCGTCGGCCCATGCCTTGTCGGCGTATTTCCGGACACCGAGGTCGACGAGCTCGGGAAAAGTATGGCGTTGGGTAAGGTAGTCGTCGAAGGCTTTGTTGAGCGCATCGGCGCCGTACCACGCATTGACGATGTCGGTTACCGCGTTCTCGTTGTCCTCCAGGCTCGCGTCCTTGCGCAAGGCAGCGACCGCATCCCAGAGAAGGCGGTTATAGGACTTGTCATCGCTGTTGAGGAGAAAGGAGGTCATGGCCCAAGCCTGCGGATAGAATACGTCGAGCTGGGCGCTCGCCTCGTCCTGCCCGATCGAGAACAGCTTGTCCAAGGGGAGGAGGAGGTTGCGATCCTTCAGGGACTTGACGGTCTCGAGCCAGGCGAGGTTCTCTGGAAAGTCGAGCGTTCCGGCCTTATCGTCCCACTTCGCGGACTCGAAGCAGACGGCAGCGCCTTCTCGGATCCAGAGGGGGGGATTGGATACGAAGGCCTTGAGAAACTGCACGAAAGCCTGATGGGCCAGGCTGGCCGAGTAGTCGGGCTCGTCCTTGGCGAAGACGAGCAGCACGGACTTATCGGGGCTCGGATAGTGGAGATACACGAAGTCGTCCTTGGTTTGACCGACGATTTGGTTCATGTAGGCGTCGAAGCCGGCTTTGTCCCTGAACTCGCGCACGTTCAGCTTCGTCTTGAGGTTGGCCGAATCGTAGCGGAACAATCCGTCGTAAAGATTGAATAGGGCCTCGAGATGCCGGGAAAGGGCATCGGCGCGGTCCTGCCCCAGCTCGGAAAGGACGGAATAATGATCGCTCGAGGCTTGACCTAAGGCCGCATTCGCGGCGGGAACGATCGCCGTCGTGCCGTTTTCGGCTGGAGCCGATGCGGCGGGAGCGGCCGCCGAGGTACCGGCGCCGGCCGGGGCAGGAGCGGCGGCGGGAGCCGTCGTCGCGTCTGCCGCGGGAGCGGCGCCCGCTTCCGTCGTCGCCGGAGCGGCGGCGTTTTGGGCGACGACGAAAGATACCGTAACAAGCAAGGTCAGCGCCAGTATGCCAAACTTCTTCATGATTCCCCCTGAGTCCGGCCATGGACTCGGCTTTACCGGAAATCCGCTTCGCATCTTCTTTATCCTAATTTAAGACATTCCGCGAGCGAAGTGCCATATATCGTAGCCTTTGGCTTGGTGAATGTCAAATCAAACGCGTGCGACGCGCGTCGATTTCGCGCATCGCATGCGCGGTTTCCGGCGCGCTATTTCCGCGGCGAGAAGCGGTCGATGACGATGCTCACCTCCTCGATGAGAATGCCGGTAAAACGCTCGATGTTGTCGATCACGTATTCCTGGAGGGCATGGGCGTTCGACGCCAGCTTCGTGCCGAAGGGGACCTCGAGCACTATGGTAAGCCGGTAGCCCTGCGTATCGGAGCGCACTCCCAGGCGGCGGATGCGCAGCGAATCGTCGAACTCGTCGACGCAATGGATTACCATCTGGGAGAGGGCGGCCTCGGAAATGGACACCCTCCCCCGCTTCGTATACTCGGGGCGGACCACGGACTTCTCGTAGATGCGGGGGCGGGTCGGCGCCGCCCCGAAATTTCGCTTCAGGAACACGCGGATCGAATCGTAGAAGATCGAGGGGTAATTGCGCCTGATCTCCAGGGCGGGAACCGGAATGACGTGCTTGCCCTCTATCTTGCGCGAGCGGACGGCCTTCTCGATCTCGTCGCGGCTCGCGATGTCCTCGATCTTTATGACCTTGACGGGATGGGGTATCTGGAGCCGCTCGCATATCTTGAAGGCCATCCGCTCCGAGGTGCCGATGACGAGTATCTTGCGGAAACGCTCCTTCTGAAGGACCCGCGCGACCTCGTCGCGATGCGCCTTGTCGTGGAAGAGGGCGGTCTTGACGGCGGCCATGTACAACTGCTCCCTCTTGGCCGAGCGCCCGGCGAGGAGGGTGTCGCCGCGGATGAGGAGACCGTCGTCGATGATCATGTCGATGCCGTACTTCTGCGCTACCAGCTTTGCGCGGAAGCTCTTTCCGGTACCGCTCTCGCCTACGAGCGCATAGACGCGCACCCCCCTGATGAGCCAGAGAAGGCCGCTTAATGGGCTGAACATGCGCCTCCAACTATATCGGCGCCGGTGCGCCGACGCAATCCGGGACCGCCCAACCGGGGACGCGCGCGAAAGGCCGGTAACGGGGGCCTAGCCTCGAACCGAAGAATATGGATAATTCGCTTCCGTGAGGACGACTTCGTGAACCTCGACCCCCTGCCCTTCCTGGTCTCGCTTCGGCTGGGCCTATGGGTCACGACCCTGCTGACGCTGGTCTGCTTCCCCCTTTCGTGGATATTCTGCGAGGCCAGGGGACGCTGGGCGATCTGGGCGGAATCGCTGACCTCCCTTCCCCTCGTGCTCTCGCCGACGGTGCTCGGGTTCTACTTATTGATCGTCCTCTCGCCCAGGGCTCCCATCGGGCGCTTCTTCGAATCGACTTTACATGTCAGGCTCGCGTTCTCCTTCGCGGGCATCGTGATCGGCGGCTGCGTCTCGAGCCTGCCTTTCATGCTGACGGCGCTCAAGACCGCGATGCGCGGAGTGCCCGTCAACCTGCTCGAGGCCTCTTATACCCTCGGGAAGGGCAGGATCGAGACGGCGCTCCGAGTGCTCGTCCCGAACATGAAGACCGGCCTGGTCGCCGGGATCATCACCACCTTCGCGCATTCGATCGGCGAGTTCGGCGTGATCCTCATGATCGGCGGGAGCGTGCCGGGCCTCACCAAAACCGTATCGATCGCCGTGTACGAGCGCGCGGAAAGCCTGGATTTTTCCGGCGCCAACTCATACGCCATCGTCCTGGTGATCGCGAGCTACATCGGCATCCTCTTCCTGAACGGCCTTCAGCGACGCGAGGCGAGGCGCTAGGATGCTGCGTTTCTACCTGAGGAAAAGGCTGACCGCGGGGAAGAAGAGCTTCGATCTCGAGCTCGAGTACGACCTGCCCGACGGCTCCTTCCTGGGGGTGCGGGGACCTTCGGGATCCGGCAAGACGACCTTGATCCGCTGTCTGGCGGGACTGGAGAGGCCCGACGACGGCCGCATCGAGATGGGCGGCGAGCTTTGGTACGACGGCCGACGCCGGATATTCGCGCCGGCGCGGAAGCGGCGAGTCGGCGTCGTCTTCCAGGACTACGCCCTCTTCCCGAACATGACGGTCCTCGGGAACGTCCTGTACGCGAAGGCCGACGGGAAGCGGGCGCGCGAGCTGCTCGAGCTGACACGCCTGACGGAGCAGGCCGGGCAATTTCCGCGCGAGCTTTCGGGCGGCCAAAGGCAGCGCACGGCCCTCGCGCGCGCCCTCGCGCGCGAGCCCGAGCTCCTGCTCTTGGACGAGCCGCTTTCGTCGCTCGACGAGGAGCTGCGCGAGAGCCTGGGAGACGAGCTGGCGCGCATACAGCGGGAAACCCGAATAACCGCGATAATGGTGAGCCATTCGCGCTCCGAGACGCGGCGGCTCTGCACCGAAACGCTCGAGCTGCGCTCAGGCAGGCTCGACGACTGCAACTTATCGGTCTATTGACTCCCCTAGTCGATGCCGATGATCACTTCCGAGGCTTTTATGACGGCATAGGCCTGGCCGCCTTCCTTGAGGCCGAGGTTCTCGACCGAGCGCTTGGTTATGATGGAGACGATCTCCTGCCCGCCGGGCAGCTCCAGGACCACCTCGGCGTTCACGGCGCCGGGCGTTATCGATTTGATTTTCCCTTTAAGCTGGTTTCTCGCGCTCAATCTCATCTTCGGGCCTCCATGTCTGCGATCCTACCGCTTTTCCTTCGGGCGGAATAGCCTGAAATCGATGCCGTGCTTCTGGACCCTGAGGGCCATCACGCGTTCCGACAGGCCCAGTTCCCGGGCGGCCCGCGCCATGTTGCCCGCGGAGGCCTTGATCGCGTCCACGATCAGCTCGCGCTCCACGTCGTCGAGTCGCTCCGTCAGCGTGCCGCGGAAGCGCGTGCCCGAGCTCTCGGCCGTCTGGAGGGTTGGCGGCAGGTGATAGGTGTGGATGACTCCGTCATCGGATAGGATGACCGCGCGCTCTATCACGTTCTCGAGCTCGCGCACGTTGCCCGGCCAATGATAGGCCATGAGGGCGTCGATCGCCGGCGTCGAGATGCGCCGGACGGGAGAACGGTGCGCCGTCGCGTGCTTTTCCACGAAATGATCGGCGAGGAGGAGTATGTCGGATCCCCGCTCGCGAAGCGGCGGGAGCCGGAGGGGGAAGACGTCGAGGCGGTAGTAGAGGTCCTCCCTGAACGCGCCCTCCTTGACGAGGGCGGCGAGGTCGCGGTTGGTGGCGGCGATCACCCGTATGTCCACCGTGATCGTCCTGTTGCCGCCTATGCGCTCGAACTGGCGGGACTGGAGGACGCGCAGCAGCTTGGCTTGGATGGAAAGGCTCAGCTCCCCTACCTCGTCCATGAAGAGAGTCCCGCCGTCGGCCTCCTCGAAACGGCCGATCCGCTGGTTCAGCGCGCCGGTGAAGGCGCCCTTCTCGAAGCCGAACATCTCGCTCTCGGCCAGATTCTCGGGGATCGCGGCGCAGTTGAAGCGCACGAAGGGCTTGTCCTTGCGCGCGCCGCCGTAGTGCAGGGCCGCGGCGACGAGTTCCTTGCCCGTGCCGGATTCGCCCAGGAGGAGGACGGGGGTGGGCTTGTCGACTACCTTCTTCATATAGCCGTAGAGAGCCTGCATGGGGTGCGAGTTGCCGATGATGTTTCCGGGGCCGCGGCGATCGGCGAGTTCCTCCAGGAGACGTCGATTCTCCTCGCGCAGCTGGACGTTCTCCTCGCTGCGGGCGCGATGAAGCTGGACCGCCTGGGCGATCATCGCGGCGACCACCGTCAGCAGCTCGCGGTCCCCCTCGAGGTCGGCGCTGGAGGAATTCGAAAGGTCCACGCTGAGCGTTCCGAGGACCTCCCGACCGAGCTTCACCGGTACGCAGATGAAGGCGAGACGCGACGTATCCACGTCCCTGCGGGCCCCGGTACGGTCGAGGAAGGCCGGTTCCTCGGCGATGTTGGGGACGACCAGGGAATCCCCGGTCTGGACGACGTAGCCGGTGATGCCCTCGCCCATCCGGTAGACCCCCCGGGAACGCTCCTCGTCCGACAGGCCCCAAGCATTCTCTATGAAAGCGGCCCCCGTTCGGCGATCGAGGATGGACAGGACGACGCGCTCGGCCCCGATCAGGTTCTCGACGATGACTTTGACCGCCGCGTCCATGACTCCCTGAAGCTCCCTGCCTAGGGCTATGGTGCGCGCGAGCTCGTAGAAAAGGGGAAGGACGCCGTCGCAGAAGGGCCTGGGGGCGGCGGCGCACTCGAAAGCGCCGGGCGCCTTATCCTTCAACGGGACAGCCCTCCTCGTCCAGGATGCCCGCGAAAGCCAGCCAGGGATCCAAGGGAACTCCCTCGGACCAGGCCATTCGGACGCGAGAGCGGACGGAGGCGACTTTGCCGGCGGGCAGGGCGCGGCCCAATCGCCCGGCGCAGTGCACGAGGGCCGAGCGGCCCGAGCGGATGCCCGGCACGATGGAACGGCTGCGTCCGAAGGTCTCGGGACGGAGGAACTCGTACAGGGCGGGATCCTTCAGTATCCCGTCCACGTGGATGCCTGACTCGTGGGAGAAGACCGCCCCGCCGACGATGGGGCGGTCGACCGGGATAGGCCTCCCGGAGGCCTTCGCGACCGAGGCGCAGATCGCCGGCAAGCGGACGAGATCGACCCCGCAATCGAGTCCGCAGAAGATCGGCAAGCCCGCGGCGACCTGTTCGAGCGCGGCGTTGCCCGCCCGCTCCCCGAGGCCTCCGACCGTGACGCTCACGGCGCGGGCCCCGCCGCGCGCGGCGGCCAAGGTATTGGCGACCGCCAAGCCCAGATCGTTGTGCCCGTGGTATTCGATGGGCGCCTCGATCAGCTTCGCCAGGGCGGCCATGGCCTCGTAGGCGGCGAAGGGGTCATGTCGACCCAGAGTATCCGCGTACCGCAACCTGATCGCGCCGGCCTCCGACGCGGACGCGAAGAAATCCTCGAGAAAGGCGGGGTCGGCTCGCGACGCGTCCTCCGCGCCGACTATGGGCCGGGCCCCTCGATCCAGGCAATAGGCGACGAGATCTCTCGTCGAGACGATCGCGCGCTCCCGCGTCCAGCCGAGCTTCACCCTCAGCATCGGATCCGATACCGGGACGCTCAGGTGAATCGTCCCGGCGCCCGCGCGCAAAGAGGCTTCCACGTCGCTTCGCAGCATGCGGTTCCAGGCGATGAGGCGCAGCTCGGGAAGTTCCCGCGCCAGGGATGAGAAGGCTTCCTCCTCTTCGGCGCACATGGCCGGGATGCCCGCCTCCAGTTCGAGGACGCCCGAAGCCGCGAGGTCGCGGGCGAGGGCGAGACGGAAGCCCGGAGGGAAAACGACGCCCGGAGCCTGCTCGCCGTCGCGTAGCGTGCAATCGACGATGGTCATTCGAGAAGGTATTCCGAGGCGTCGGAGCCCGCCTCGAGGGCATCCAGCACCGCATCGACCTCCGCCTCCCCCTCTATGCCACCGTACCAGCGATTTTGAGGATAGACGACCAGCGCGGGCCCGCGATCGCAGACCTTCATGCAGCCGGTCGCCGTTACGGCGACGTCGCTCATGCCGCGGTCGGCCAGTTCGGTTTCCAGATAGGCGAGGAGGCCCTGAGATCCCTTCCTGGCGCAGGCTCCTTGAGGCGCCCCGGCCGAGCGGAAGCTCGCGCATACCAGAATGTGTCTGTTCGGTTTAGCCATGTTCCCTCCTTATGATTCATGCGCAGCCGCAACCGCGATTCGCGCCGCCGGAACAGCCCGATCCGCAGCCGGAGCGGAGCCTCAGGAACGAAAGGTCCCTGCCTGAGGCAATAGCCCGCAGAGCCTCGTCCACGAGGCCTTCGAGGACGAAGACCTCCAGGCCCTTCGACTCGAGGAAGAGCCGGGGCGGAGCTCCTATGCCGGCGGCGAGCAGTATCGAGCAATCGGAGACGATGGCCGCGAGATCTTCCCAGCGAGCCTCGCCCCGGCCCTCGCCGGGAGTCCGCCTGGCGTCGAGGAAGTCGTACTCTCCCGAGGGATCGATGCGGAACACGAAGAGCCGCTCCGCCTCGCCCAGGTGCCGGTTGATCAGGAGCCCCTCGCGGCTCGCGACGGCGACCGTGACCGGCCGGCCTATCGGGGAGGAGCTTTCGATCGCGGGCTTTTCGGCATCCTCTTCGAGGGAGATGTCCTCGCCCAGCAATCCCGCCGCGTCGGCCCGGCAACGCGAGCAGTGGGAGAGCTGGGGCATGAAGGCCGCCGCCTCTTTCCGCGCCGCGGCGAGGGATTCCCTCGACGGCTCGCCCCTGCCGCCCAAGGGCGTTCCCTTGACGGGAAGGAGGGGTATCAGGTTCATGAAGGAGGCGCCGCGCGCGGCGCATTCCCGGGCGATCGGCCCGGCCTCGGCCTCGTTGACTCCGGGAACGAGGATCGTATTGATCTTGATCGTCATGCCGAGCGCGGCCGCCTCCTCCAGTCCGCGGAGCTGGCGCTCGACGAGGAGCCTCGCCGCCTCGGCGCCCGTGCGCGCGCGGCCGTCGATCCTGAACCAATCGTAGATGAGCGCGCTCGCCTCGGGATCGATCGCGTTGACGGTGATCGTCAGATGCGAGACGCCGAGTTCGGCGAGGGCGGCGGCCCGTCCCGGCAGCCCCAGGCCGTTCGTCGCCAGGCAGAGGGCCAGATCGGGGTGGCTCCGATGCACGAGGCGGAAAGTCTCGACGGTCTGGGCGAAGTTGGCGAGGGGGTCGCCCGGACCGGCGATGCCGACGACGCCGAGGTTCGGGAGGCGCTTGCGGGCGAGGTCCACCCGTTTCGAGGCTTCGACCGGAGAGAGGAGGGAGGCGGTCACGCCGGGACGGCTTTCGTTGACGCAATCGAAGCTGCGGTCGCAGAAGCGGCATTGTACGTTGCAGCGCGGCGCCACCGGCAGGTGCAGGCGGGAGACTCCGGCCTTGTGCGCCGGATCGTAGCAGGGATGCTCAATAATAGGTATAGCCGACTTCGCTTTCATTCTGCTCCCTCTCGATGAGCGCGTTCACGATTCGATCGAAAAGCTCCTGGCTGCCTCCGTAACCGAGAACGCGGACTCTCTGTCCTCCGAAGCGGTCATGTATGGGGAAGCCCACGCGAACGAGGGTTGCGCCCAGCTTGACCGCGGTCTTATAGCCCTTCCCGTTGCCGATCACGAGGTCGATGGGCCCGCCAGCCTCCGCCGAGGCCCTTGCGGCCGACTCGGCTTGATGGAAATCCCTGCCCTCGCCTTCCGGAAGTACGGGGATCATGCCTATCTCGCGCAGGAAGGCCGCGAGAGCCTCGACGAAGTCCACGTCGCCGTACAGGAGGGCCTTCTTGCCGAATACGTGCTTGTGGGCGTCCACGTAGGAATCGAGGAGCCTGGAGCGCTCGGCCTCCAGGCCTCGGGGGAGACGCCGTCCGGAAAGCTTGGCCAGGGCGTCCATCAATGCGTCGGTAGCCCGGATGCCCACGGGGAGGCCGAGGGAGAGGCGGGGAACGCCGCTTACCTCCTCCAGGAAGGCTGCGGCCGAAAGCTTCGGGGAAAGCTCGGCTCCCAGTTCGATGGAGGCGACCGCGCTCCCCAACCGCGCGAGGTCGGCGACGGGCGTACCCCCCTCGGGTAGGAGGCGGTGCTCGACCCAGGGTCCGCCGTCCAGGGTATCCGAATAGTCCGTCGCGAAGATCGCTTCCAGGCCGAAGGCCTCGATGTCGCCTCGAAGCGAACGAAGGTCGGCCGGGGAAAGCATGGCCGGGAACACGGCGACCGGTCGGTTCGAGCCTCCCTTGCCGGATGCTCGCCGCGACGACGCGGACCATGCCGGCCCTTTTGCGATCGGAGGGTTGGTCGCCTCGGCCAAGGCCCGAAGCGCGGCCCGGAAGCCGTCGCGGTGGCTGCCGCGATAGCTCGGCGTGGACACCGCGACGACGAGCGGATCGCCGGCCGTCTTCGGGGAGTCCTTCGCCGCGGCGGAGGTCGCTCCGACGACGCCGAGGGCCTTCCGCACCGCGCCAGCGTCCTCGCCTATGGTCTCGGCGAGGCAGGTGGTGGCGACCCCGACGAGGGCGGGACGATACTCGCTCACGAGATTGGCCAAGGCCAGGCGAAGCCTGTCCGCGCCGCCGAAGACGGTACTCTCTTCGGTAAAGCTCGAGCTCGCCACGTCCAGAGGCTCGCGGAAATGCGATATGGCATAGCGCCGGATATAGGTCGCGCAGCCCTGCGAGCCGTGCAGGAGAGTCATTCCCCGCTCGATGCCCGCGAAGGCGAGGGTGGCCCCGAGCGGCGAGCAGACTACGCAGGCGTTCCGCGTGACCTCGTAGCGCCCGAGATCCTCCTCGACGGGGGCATTCGATCGCGTACTATCTCGCAAAGCCATGCTAGCCGTCCCTCTCCCTATCGAGGAGACTCCACACGGGGCTCATGGCCGAGGCGCGCAGCTCGCGGGCGAAGTTCACCATGCCTTCGAAGCCGGCCAGGGGAATCTTCCGTTCGTGGTTGTGGTCGCAGAATCCGATCCCCAGCTTGTGGGCGATGGGCCGCTCCTTGACCCCGCCGATGAAGATCTGGACGCGCTTCATCTTGAGGAAGCGCGAGAGCTCGGCGGGATTGGAGTCGTCGACGATGATCGTGCCCGGGTCGCAGAGAGCGTCGAGGTCGTCGTAATCGGCCTTGTCGCCCGTCTGGGACCCGACGAGCGCGGTGCTCACGCCCAGGAGCCTGAGCGCCTTCACGAGAGAGCGCGCCTTGAAGGCGCCGCCGACGTAGATGGCCGCGCGCATGCCCTCGAGGTCCCGGCGGATCGCTCGGATCTCGGGCAGGACCTTGTCGACTTCCTCGGCGACGATGGCCGCGGCCCGCTCGGCCAGGGCCGGCTCGCCGGCGAAGACCGGCGCGGAGGCTACGGCATACAGCGCGGCCGCCGCGTCGTCGAGGCCGAAGAAAGACGCCTGCACGAAGGGGATGCCCCACCCCTCCCTCATGGTCTTTGCCAGATAGGTCATCGAGCCCGAGCATTGCACCACGTCGAGATCGGCCCGATGCGCCGCCCTGATCTCGTCGACGCGACCGTCGCCGGTCATTATGGACTGCACTCGAAGTCCCATCCGCTCGTAGTAGCCGCGGATGATGCGGGCTTCCCCCGCCAGGTTGAACTCGCCGAGGATGTTGATGCTGAAGCGACTCTTCGCTACCGCCGGATCGCCGCGATAGTCGGCATAACGCGGCTCCGCCGTCCCGACGAGGGAGGCGAGGGCGTCGCAGGCGGCGCGGTAGCCGTCCTTCTTGGTGCCCTTGAAGCCCTCTGAATGGACGGGCAGGACCGGTATTCCCCGCTCGGCCGAGACCTTTCGGCAGACGGCCGCGACGTCGTCGCCGATGAGGCCGATGATGCAGGTCGCGTAGACGAAGGCGGCGCGCGGGCGGTGCTCCTCTATCAGGGCCGAAAGGGCGGCGTACAGCCGTTTCTCGCCGCCGAAGATAACGTCCGTCTCGCGGAGGTCGGTCGTGAAGGAGAGGCGGTGGAGCTGCGGTCCCGTCGAGACCGAGCCGCGTATGTCCCAGGTGTAGGCGGCGCATCCGACGGGTCCGTGCACGAGGTGGACCGCGTCCGCGATGGGGTAGAGGACGACCCTCGAGCCGCAGAAGACGCATGCGCGCTGACTCACGCTTCCCGCGAGACTCGGCGAACCGCAGGCGATATTCATGGAGGACTCGCCCGCGCGGGCGACCTGGTCGCGGCGTCCCTTGAGCAGCGCGAAATACGATTCCATGCCCTTCCCTCACATGACCAATTCGAATCTCTCGTTCGGGGAGTCGCGATCCTGGCGATCCATGAGGACGCCCAGGACCCTCTCCATGACTCTCATCGCGCCGCGATAGCCGACGTAGGGGAAGTCGGAGTGGCCGACTCGATCCAGGATGGGAAAGCCGAAGCGTACGAAGGGGATGTCCTCGTCGCGCGCCATGTACTTGCAGTAGCTGTTCCCGATGAGGAGATCGGTCGGCTCGGCCTTGAGCCTCTGATGGAGGGAGAAGAGATCGCCGGGAGCTCCGCGCCAATCGCCTTCCCCGGCCTCGCCCAGGAGCTCGGACATGCGAGCCTCGAAGGGCTTGCCGGGAGTCCCCGTCACGACGTACTTCACCTTCATGTCCATGTCCTTCAGGAATTCCGCGAGCGGGCAGAGCTGGTCGGGATCGCCCGCGAGGGCGACGGTCCTGCCGTAGGTGTATTGGTGCATATCGGCCATCATGTCGACGAGGCGTCCTCGCTCCCTGACGACGGCCTCGCTCACCGCCACGCCCGCGATCCGCCGCAGGGCGTCGACGAAGCGGTCCGTCGCGGACAGGCCGATCGGCAGGTCGAGGATGTCGCAGGGGACTCGGCATTTGGTATCGAGGAGCTTGGCCGCCGGTCCCGAGCAATAGGGACCCAAGCCTATAGAGGCCTTGGCGTCCCCCATCCGCCTTATGTCCTCGAGCCTGGTCCCTCCCTCGGTATACATCTCGAAATGCCCGGTAAGGGGGGAGTCCAGGACCCCGCTCGTGTCGGGCAGCATCGTATAGGGTATTTCCATCGTCTCGAGGAGGCGCTTGAGCTCGGCCATGTCAGATGGCTCGACCCAGCCGGGAAAGACGGCGAGCCTGTCGCTCCTCTTGCCTGTCGTCTCCGCGAAGTAGTCGACGAAGGCTCGGGTCATCGAGGCGAAGCCCGTGACGTGGCTGCCGACGTAGCTCGGCGTATTCGCGTGGAGCACGACTCGCCCCGCCGGTATCTTGCCCTCCGCCGTCGCCTTCCCGATGATCTGCGGCAGATCGTCCCCTATCGTCTCGGAGAGACAGGTCGTATGGACGGCGATGATATCCGGATCGTAGAGAGTGAAGATCGTGTTGAAGGCCTGGAGGAGATTGCTCTGTCCGCCGAAGACCGACGCCCCTTCGGTAAAGGAGGAGGTGGCGGCCATGACGGGTTCCTTGTAGTGACGGGTCAGGGTGCTCCGATGGTAGGAGCAGCAGCCTTGCGAGCCATGGCTATGGGGCAGGCAGCGATGCACGCCCAAGGCCGCGTACATGGCCCCGATGGGTTGGCAGGTCTTGGCGGGATTTATCGTCAGGGCCTCGCGAGGAGGCGATTCCGCCCGCGTGTGCTTCAAATACGGGTCCTTCGACATATCCGCTCCTTCACCAGCCGTAGCTGCCGGACAGCTCCGGCGCCTTGTCCCAGGGGGCCTTGATCTTTCCCCAGACGGAACCGTTCACGAGCCGGTCTATCTCGCGGTAGAAATTGATCGCGCCGCGGAAGCCGGCGTAGGGCCCCCCGATGTCGTAATTGTGCAGCTGCTTGAGCGGTATGCCGTGCTTCTGCACGACGTACTTCTCCTTGATGCCGGCGCACAGGAGGTCGGGCTTCATCAGCTCGATGAGCTTCTCGGTCTCGTAGTGGCTTATATCGTCGATGACGAGGCTTCCCTCGGCCATCTCGCTCATCATTCCCCCGTATTCGCCCATCGGAAGGCCCAGGGCCTTGAGCCTCTCGATCTCCGCGTCGTCGCGCCGCCTCGAGTACCGGGCCTCGTCCCTCTCGACGCGGAGCTGCTCGATGTTCCGGCTGTCGGCGTCGACCTTGATGGTCGGGAGGACCTTGCGACCCTCGTAGTCGTCGCGATGGGCGAACTCGTAACCGGCGGAGACCACCTCCATGCCGAGCTCCCTGAACAGGTCCTGATAATGGTGCGCCCGGCTGCCGCCGACGTACATGAGCACTCGCTTGCCCTCGAGGCGGGGCCTGACGCGGGCGAGCTCCTTCCTTACCTCGATCATCTCCGACTCGATCAGCGACTCGACTCTCGCCGCGAGAGCCGCGTCGGCGAAGTACTCGGCCAGGTGCCGAAGCGACTTCGAGCTGGGGCCCGCTCCGATGAAATTGACCTTGAACCAGGGCAGGCCGTACTTGGTCTCCATCATCTCGGCCATATAGTTGATCGACCTGTGGCACATCACGAGATTCACGTCGGCGAAGGGCGCCTGGCCCATCGACACGAACGTGGAGTTGCCCGAGAAGGTGGTGACCAAGGTCACGCCGAGGATCTCCAGCAGCCGCTCCAGCTCGAAGGCGTCGCCTCCGATGTTGTACTCGCCGAGCATGTTCACCTTGAATTCGCCCTCGGGCCTCTCCGGGTTCCTGCCGACGACGTGAGTGAACACCGCGTTGTTCGCGATATGGTGTCCCGCCGACTGCGAGACTCCCTTGTAGCCTTCGCAGGACATCCCGAAGACGGTGATGCCGAGCTCCTCGGTCATGTCGCGGGCCACGGCATGGACGTCGTCGCCGATGAGCCCGACCGGACAGGTCGAGAAGATCGCTATGGCCTTGGGCCTGAAGGTGTCGTAGGCCTCCTTCACGGCCCGCCGCAGCTTCTTTTCGCCGCCGAATACGATGTCCTTGTCCTCGAGGTCGGTGGACAGGCTGTAGGGCATGAAATTGTCGTCGGACGCGCCCTCGGCCCGGGTCTGGTTGCGCCTGGTCAACCAGCTGTAGAAGCCGCAGCCGATGGGACCGTGGGTGATCTGCAGGATATCCCGAGTGGGGCCGACGACTACGCCCTTGCATCCGGCGTAGGTGCATCCGCGCTGGGTTATGATGCCGGGAAGAGTCCTCGTATTGGCCTGTATCTCCGGGTAGCTTCCGTCCTCGCCCCGCTTGTTGACGATGATCTGCCTCTCGCGCTTGCGGCCGATCTTGGGCGGATAGGCGGCGAGGAGCTCGCCTTTCAGGGCCGCGGCCTCTTCCTCGCCCGGGACCGGCTCGACGACGGCCGCCGTTTTCGTATCGCTCATCGCTTCCCTCCGGCCTCGAGCGGCCCGCTATATTTCATCGAGGGCGCGGTCTCCCGACTCGCCGGTCCGCACCCGGTAGACCTCGTCGACGGGAAGGACGAAGATCTTTCCGTCCCCCGCCTTGCCCGTCTTGTTGACCGCGATGATCGTCTCCACGGTCTTCCCGACCAGCCTGTCGGGAACGACGATGGTCAGCCATCGCTTGGGAATGAGGCGCTGGCTCTGGCCCAGCTGGGCTATCGCCTCCTCGTAGCCGCGCTCCGCGCCGCGAAGGACGCTGAAATCGACCATCCCCTTCCCCCTGCCCAGGCACTCCCTGGCGGTGAAGCTCGGGACGTTCACGTCGCCGAGCGCCTTCTTGGTCCTGTTCATCATGTTCATGCGCACGAAGGCCATGATTTCCTTCATGAGTCGGCCCCGGCGGACGCGGCCGCTGCCGCGGCCGGCTCCGCGGCGTCCGGATCTTCCTTTACCCCGCTGGAGACCGTGTAGACTTCCTCCACCGGGCTGACGAAGATCTTCCCGTCGCCGTAGCTGCCCTTGTTCCCGGTTCGCGCCGCGGCGAGGATAGTCCTCACGACGTAGTCCTTGTCCTTGGATTGGACGACCGTAATGAGAAGCTCCTTGGGCAGCTCGTCGTAGGTGACCTCGCCGATCTTGATTCCCCGCTGCTTGCCCCGGCCCACGACGCTCACCTTGGTCACCGCCGGAAAACCGGCGTCCATCAGCGCTTCCATCACGGCGTCGGACTTCTCCGGCCTCACGATCGCCCTCACCATTACCATGTCGATGCTCCTTAAAATTCAGAGCAGTTTCCGAAGGAAACTGCAAAACTAAGCGCGAAGCGCTTAGTTAGCGATCCCGTATTCCATGAGGAGACCCTCGAGCTCCTCGGTGGTAAGAGGCTTGGGAATGATCAGCTTCCTGTTCTCGTGGATCTTCTTCGCCAGCGTCCGATACTGGTCCGCCTGCGCATGGTCCGGCTCGTACTCGATGACCGTCTTGCGGTTGATTTCGGCGCGCTGGACCATGTTGTCCCTGGGGACGAAGTGGATCATCTGCGTGCCGAGCTTGGCCGCGAGCGCCTCGATCATCACCTCCTCGTTGTCGACCTTGCGGCTGTTGCAGATGAGGCCTCCCAGACGCACGGTCCCGGCCTCGGCGAACTTCACGATGCCTTTGCAGATGTTGTTCGCCGCGTACATGGCCATCATCTCGCCCGAGACGACGATATAGATCTCCTCGGCCTTGCCTTCGCGGATCGGCATCGCGAAGCCGCCGCACACGACGTCCCCGAGGACGTCGTAGAAGACGTAGTCGAGGGCCTGAGAATCCGCGTAGGCACCGAGCTGCTCCAGCATGTTTATCGAGGTGATTATGCCGCGACCCGCGCAGCCGACGCCGGGCTCGGGTCCGCCCGATTCGACGCAGGTCGTGTTGCCGTAGCCGGTCTTGGCGATGTCCTCGAGCTCGAGGTCCTCGCCTTCCAGGCGCAGGGTGTCCAGCACCGTGT
>CAVZVX010000127.1:0-9713 GCA_963778775.1 uncultured Spirochaetota bacterium
GATTCGATATCCTAGAGGAAATCGAGAAGCGCCTACCCGGCTTCCCTATCGTTCTTCATGGTTCCTCGAGCGTGCCTATCGAGTACGTCAAGATCATCGAGAAGTACGGCGGCAAGCTCTCGGACTCGGTCGGCATACCGGAAGAGCAGCTGCGCAAGGCGGCCAAGAGCGCCGTGTGCAAGATCAATATCGATTCCGACGGCCGTCTTGCCATGACGGCCATGATTCGCAAGGTCTTCTCCGAGAAGCCGGACGAGTTCGATCCCCGCAAGTACCTCGGTCCCGCCCGCGACGAGCTCAAGAAGCTTTACGCCCATAAGAATCAAAACGTGCTCGGTTCGGCCGGTCGCGCATAAAAGCCGAACCTAAGGTTCCGTCGGTAGAGCAGAGGGCGCGCGGCGCCTAAGGTTCGGCCGGTCGCGCATGGGGCGGAGAAACAATCGCGAGCGAAGACAGAATTGCGAATCATTCGTCGAACGAGATGGGCGCTCTGCGCCTGAGCTCCTCGCAGGCGAGGAAAGCCGTCCAGAGGCCGAGGACGGCTATCAGAAGGATCGACAAGGGCCAGAGACGAGCGAGGAAAAAGTAGGGACAGAGCGAAGCCAGCAAGGTTACCGCGGCGACGCCGACGACCTGCACAGCGAGGGTAAAGCCATAGCTTTGGTTAATACGCGTCATCGCCTTCGGCATGGCAAGGCAGATTGCCGCCAATATAAAAGGTAAAAGGAAAAGCGCGTAAGGCGAAGGGCTGCCCCAGGTTCTCGCGGTTTCGCAGACTCCTATCGGAGAAAGCGCGCCAGCATAGAAGGCGGTGAGACGGCGTGCCTCGGTGCCTGGCGGTAACCGATCGCCCAACTTGAAGAAGACGAGATAGGCGAGGGCAGGAAGGACGGCATATGGCAAGAGCCTGTCTGCCCATTCATGGAAACATATAAGGAAAGAACCGTAACGCGTCGGGACGATCGAACCCAAGATGCGCGCGAAGAGCCATGTCGGTATGAACGCGGCGACACCTCGCGCGAAAGCGCCGCGGGTTTGAGAGAATTCGCTTCGCGGGTATAGGTCCAGAACCAGCAGGAGAAAGCCGAGGGGTAGTCCGAATATCAGGAATAAATACATTGACCGAAGCTAACACGGTCCCTCGGATGGATTCAAGCCGGGCCGGGTCCAGGTCGGATCAGCCCATGCTGAGCAGATCCAGATGGTCCTGCGCCCAGTTTGACCGTTTGCGGGCGGACTCGGCCTCGCCTGCGAGGCGCTCGGCGATGACGCTAGAAAAGGAAAGGGCAGCCCCCGCGACGGCGGCGAGGAACTCGTGATCGACGGCTTCGAGTTCGGTCATGGCCGATAAAAGAATTTTAGGTTCCGTCATAGGCTCGGGCGATGCGAGCTTCCTCTCGATGAGGGCGGCGGGGGATGGCTCGACCTCGAACTCTACTTCGAGCCGAGGCAGCGTCGCAGCGGAGAGCTCGGAGGCCGCCTCTCCGAGAGCCTTGCCCAATTCGAAGCGCTGCTCGATGATCGAGGATGTGAGACGCGATACCGGGCCGGGCGTCAGGCGTCTCGCCCATTCGCGATAAGCCGCGAGGATCGCAGAGTTGCGCAAACTGAGCTCCGTTAGGGCCATGGGAAGCAGCAGACTCTTCATATATAGAGTGTAAACGCCATATGCTCCCCATGTCAAACGAATAGGTCGCTCCTCTTTACTCGTTACCTGGCCTTGTGATAATATTGCTTTTACGTATTGTTCGTTCGGAACCGGCCGCGAAGCCGCGGTCAGGCCGAAGGAGGTCAGTTGGCAGATAAAGACTTGCGGATCAACGAGCAGATCCGTGTCCGCGAAGTGCGGCTCGTAGACGATAAAGGCGAGCAGAAGGGCATTGTCCCGACGCTCGAGGCTATCAAGATGGCCCGCGATCTCGGCCTGGATCTTGTTGAAGTCGCGCCGCAGTCGGTACCGCCGGTATGCAAGCTGCTGAATTACGGCAAGTTCAAGTTCGAACAAGAAAAGAAGATAAAGGAATCGAGGAAGAAGATTCGCGTGGGCGAGCTCAAGGAGATCCGGATGCAGCCCAAGATCGCGGGGCACGATCTTGATTTCAAGTCCGAGCACGTCAGGAATTCCTCGAGGACGGTTTCAAGGTTAAGGTGACGATCCGTTTTCGCGGCAGGGAGTTGGTCATACCGAGATAGGTGAGCAGGTCCTAAGCGCGTCCTCGTCAAGCTCGAGGATTCTATGTAATGGAGAAGACGCCTTCGATGGAGGGCCGTTTCATGTCCATGGTGCTCCAGCCCAAGGCTTCGATCATCAAGAAGACCGCAGCTCCGGCCGCCGAAGAGTTGCCTGTTGCGGAAGCGAAAGAGTAGCGATATCAGCAAGGACGGACCGATATGCCCAAGATGAAGACCAAGAAGGCCGCGGCGAAGCGCTTTTCCCTGACGGCCAGCGGCAAAGTTAAGTACAAGAAGATGAATCTTCGCCATATCCTGACAAATAAGACGACCAAGCGAAAAAGGAATCTTCGAAAGTCGGGCGACGTTAATCCCGTGGCGACCTGGCAGACAAGAAGAAGCTGCTTCCTTACGGTTGATTCGGGGGGGGGACTGACACCCCGCAGCTCGCTGCGAGGTCGTTCCATTGGAATGATCTGCCCCAGGCGAATAGGTTGATCCCGCCAGGGCTGGTTTAGGACTACGTTAGGGTTGCCCGTCCGACGTAGTCTCGAAACGCCGGCTTTTGGCCATAGGCCTCCGGCGTCTCGAGACTACGTCGGACAGGGCAACCCTAACGTAGTCCTAAACCAGCCCTGGCGGATCGATTCCGCCTGGGCAGATCATTCCAATGGAACGACCTCGCAGCGAGCTGCGGGGTGTGAGTCCCTCCCCCGAATCAACCGTAAGGAAGCAGCTTCTTCTTGATCTGCCCGGTCGCCACGGGATTAACATAGCCCGACTTTCGAAGATTCCTTTTTCGCTTGGTCGTCTTCTTCGTCAGGATATGGCGAAGATTCATCTTCTTGTACTTAACTTTGCCGCTGGCCGTCAGGGAAAAGCGCTTCGCCGCGGCCTTCTTGGTCTTCATCTTGGGCATATCGGTCCGTCCTTGCTGATATCGCTACTCTTTCGCTTCCGCAACAGGCAACTCTTCGGCGGCCGGAGCTGCGGTCTTCTTGATGATCGAAGCCTTGGGCTGGAGCACCATGGACATGAAACGGCCCTCCATCGAAGGCGTCTTCTCCATTACATAGAATCCCTCGAGCTTGACGAGGACGCGCTTCAGGACCTGCTCACCTATCTCGGTATGAGCCAACTCCCTGCCGCGAAAACGGATCGTCACCTTAACCTTGAAACCGTCCTCGAGGAATTCCCTGACGTGCTCGGACTTGAAATCAAGATCGTGCCCCGCGATCTTGGGCTGCATCCGGATCTCCTTGAGCTCGCCCACGCGAATCTTCTTCCTCGATTCCTTTATCTTCTTTTCTTGTTCGAACTTGAACTTGCCGTAATTCAGCAGCTTGCATACCGGCGGTACCGACTGCGGCGCGACTTCAACAAGATCCAAGCCGAGATCGCGGGCCATCTTGATAGCCTCGAGCGTCGGGACAATGCCCTTCTGCTCGCCTTTATCGTCTACGAGCCGCACTTCGCGGACACGGATCTGCTCGTTGATCCGCAAGTCTTTATCTGCCAACTGACCTCCTTCGGCCTGACCGCGGCTTCGCGGCCGGTTCCGAACGAACAATACGTAAAAGCAATATTATCACAAGGCCAGGTAACGAGTAAAGAGGAGCGACCTATTCGTTTGACATGGGGAGCATATGGCGTCTACACTCTATATATGAAGAGTCTGCTGCTTCCCATGGCCCTAACGGAGCTCAGTTTGCGCAACTCTGCGATCCTCGCGGCTTATCGCGAATGGGCGAGACGCCTGACGCCCGGCCCGGTATCGCGTCTCACATCCTCGATCATCGAGCAGCGCTTCGAATTGGGCAAGGCTCTCGGAGAGGCGGCCTCCGAGCTCTCCGCTGCGACGCTGCCTCGGCTCGAAGTAGAGTTCGAGGTCGAGCCATCCCCCGCCGCCCTCATCGAGAGGAAGCTCGCATCGCCCGAGCCTATGACGGAACCTAAAATTCTTTTATCGGCCATGACCGAACTCGAAGCCGTCGATCACGAGTTCCTCGCCGCCGTCGCGGGGGCTGCCCTTTCCTTTTCTAGCGTCATCGCCGAGCGCCTCGCAGGCGAGGCCGAGTCCGCCCGCAAACGGTCAAACTGGGCGCAGGACCATCTGGATCTGCTCAGCATGGGCTGATCCGACCTGGACCCGGCCCGGCTTGAATCCATCCGAGGGACCGTGTTAGCTTCGGTCAATGTATTTATTCCTGATATTCGGACTACCCCTCGGCTTTCTCCTGCTGGTTCTGGACCTATACCCGCGAAGCGAATTCTCTCAAACCCGCGGCGCTTTCGCGCGAGGTGTCGCCGCGTTCATACCGACATGGCTCTTCGCGCGCATCTTGGGTTCGATCGTCCCGACGCGTTACGGTTCTTTCCTTATATGTTTCCATGAATGGGCAGACAGGCTCTTGCCATATGCCGTCCTTCCTGCCCTCGCCTATCTCGTCTTCTTCAAGTTGGGCGATCGGTTACCGCCAGGCACCGAGGCACGCCGTCTCACCGCCTTCTATGCTGGCGCGCTTTCTCCGATAGGAGTCTGCGAAACCGCGAGAACCTGGGGCAGCCCTTCGCCTTACGCGCTTTTCCTTTTACCTTTTATATTGGCGGCAATCTGCCTTGCCATGCCGAAGGCGATGACGCGTATTAACCAAAGCTATGGCTTTACCCTCGCTGTGCAGGTCGTCGGCGTCGCCGCGGTAACCTTGCAGGCTTCGCTCTGTCCCTACTTTTTCCTCGCTCGTCTCTGGCCCTTGTCGATCCTTCTGATAGCCGTCCTCGGCCTCTGGACGGCTTTCCTCGCCTGCGAGGAGCTCAGGCGCAGAGCGCCCATCTCGTTCGACGAATGATTCGCAATTCTGTCTTCGCTCGCGATTGTTTCTCCGCCCCATGCGCGACCGGCCGAACCTTAGGCGCCGCGCGCCGTCTGCTCTACCGACGGAACCTTAGGTTCGGCTTTTATGCGCGACCGGCCGAACCGAGCACGTTTTGATTCTTATGGGCGTAAAGCTTCTTGAGCTCGTCGCGGGCGGGACCGAGGTACTTGCGGGGATCGAACTCGTCCGGCTTCTCGGAGAAGACCTTGCGAATCATGGCCGTCATGGCAAGACGGCCGTCGGAATCGATATTGATCTTGCACACGGCGCTCTTGGCCGCCTTGCGCAGCTGCTCTTCCGGTATGCCGACCGAGTCCGAGAGCTTGCCGCCGTACTTCTCGATGATCTTGACGTACTCGATAGGCACGCTCGAGGAACCATGAAGAACGATAGGGAAGCCGGGTAGGCGCTTCTCGATTTCCTCTAGGATATCGAATCTGAGAGGAGGCGGAATGAGGATGCCATCGGCGGTCCTGGTGCACTGCTCCGGCTTGAACTTGGTGCGCCCATGGCTTGTGCCGATGGAGATTGCGAGGGAGTCTACGCCGGTCTTCTTGACGAAGTCCTGGACTTCGGAAGGCTGGGTATAGTTCGAATGCTCGGCGGAGACGTCGTCCTCCACGCCGGCGAGAACGCCGAGTTCGCCTTCGACCGAGACATAGTCTTTTTGAGCGTGAGCGAAATCGACGACCTGCTTGGTCAGCCTCACGTTCTCTTCATAAGGCAGGTGGGAACCGTCGATCATCACCGAAGAGAAACCCGACTCGATGCAGCTCTTACAGAGCTCGTAGCTATCTCCATGATCCAAGTGGAGGACTATCGGGATATTGCAGCCAAGCTCCTTGGCGTATTCAACCGCGCCCTTGGCCATGTATTGAAGCATGGTTTGGTTTGCGTATTTACGAGCTCCGGCGGAAACTTGGAGAATGACGGGGCTCTTCGTCTCGACGCAGGCCGAGACTATGGCTTGCAGTTGCTCCATATTGTTGAAATTGTACGCGGGAATGGCATAGCCGCCTTTCACCGCCTTCTTGAAGAGCTCGACCGTGTTGACGAGCCCGAGCTCCTTGTAGCTTGGCATGTAACGCTCCTTTGAATCCGAAAGTGGGCGACTGGGCCGGGTAAAAGACCTTGAAGCGCCTTTCGGCGTTTTTTAATTTTATGGGCTGAGCATGTACGAGTCAAGTCCTCGCCTTGCCCGCCATACTCGCCCCGTCTTCCCCGGAGGACCGATTGCGGCGATGGCTCGCCGCAGATAGGATGGCTCCAATGCGCCGGTCATCGTCCTTCCCAGCCGTCCTCGCCATTGCGGGGACAGTCTTCGGAATGTCCGGGCTGCTCATATCCTGCGGCCTGATCCCCCTGCGAGCCAAAGCGGTCATAGCCTTAGACGAAGCCTTCGCGGCTGCCCGACCCGGCCTCGCGGCGAGACTCGAGGGAAAATCGCTTTTCGACCCCGGCCCTGCCGGCTTCCTCGACCGGCCCTTGATCATTCCCGTCGCCCTGACGGAAAGCGCCGGCAAGGCCTATGATGCCGCGATTGCCGAGGAAAGAAGCAAGAGGATACCCTGCGTCTTGGTCGCTAGCCCCCTAATCGCCAAAGCCATACTCGCCAATGGGGCATGGACGGGCGATCCGCCCTTGCTCGTGCCGGAATGGCGGGGCAAGGGAGAACCCGGCTTATGGACCGTCGATACCGATCTCGAGCCGGCGTATGGGGCCGCGGGCGCGGCCGCCGGCGCCTTCGTCGCCGCCCTGTCCGAAGAAGGCGGCTCGCCTTCCTGCGGCGTAATTTTCTCCGAATCGCCATCGAGGACTCACGGAGCTTTGGACTCCTTTTCCGCAGCCTATTCCGAAGCCTCGAAAGGCCGGCCGCTCCTCGTGAGGGATCTCGGCGGGGAAGACGACGAGAATGCGATCGCCCCTTCGCCCTCATCGCAGAAATCGGAGACGCGATCGACGGCCGCCGATGCTCGATCTGCCGTGGCCGACCTTCTCGGTTCCGACATTCGCGTACTATTCATTGCCCTCGGTTCGATTTCAGGCGTTGCAATAGAGGCAGCCGAGCGGCCCGGACTGGCGATCGGCGCCGATTTCGCGGCTCCCGAGACGCCGGCTCCTCTCGCTTTCCGCATATTTCCGAACGACACCGCCCTTGCCGAGGCCATGGCGCGCGAATACAGGATACTTTCCGTCGAAGAAAGGGGGTCGAATCCGTCGATCGAAGGGTCTTCCGGCGGCGGCGCAAAAACCGTCCCCGCCCGCCTCGAGCCCGGTCCCTCCGCGAGGACTATTTTTGCCGGAAAGCTCGATTTCGCCTATTTTCTTTCCGAAGCTCAGCGAAGGAGACCGTCCGGAGCCGAAAGGCGGCATCTCCGGGCTCGCGTTGCGCGCCAAAGGTTAGGGACAAAGCCACTAGCGGTCAAAGCTTTTTAGGCTTATAGTTTGACAAATGACTATGCCGAAAATATAATCCAACCTAGCCGCAGGCTCCTGTCAGCGGTACCGTCAAAGGAGTTTCAAGGATGAAACAGCACATTAGCCGGGCGCTCCTGATCACCATCGCCTTATTGTCCCTTCCAGGGATCGGATTGCTGTTCGCAGACGAGACAACGGTTAATCTCGAATCAAGAGTCGTTCAAGATTTCAGCAAGCCCGAGGATCAAAATTGGTTCGTACTGGGCAGCAAATTCTCGACCGGCGATTTCCCTCGGATCGGCTTTATCAAAGGCGGCCCGACCGCCATTCTCGGAGACGATCCGACCGCGGCTCAAAATGCCAGATCCCTCAGCGTGGCGATGCTTTTCGATCGGAAAGAGTACAACTGGATCGACATCATCCCCGGCACTAAGGATAATCCCGTCGAGCTTCCCTTGCCGGGACGGGTCAAGATGCTCGACTTATGGGTTTGGTCGGGCAATTTCAATTACTATCTGGAGGCTTTCGTCCGCGATTATCGCGGCATCGTCTATACGATCCCCATGGGCGATCTAACCTTCGTGGGATGGAAGAACCTTAGGATCAACATCCCCGACAACATACCCCAATCCAAAAAATACCTGCCTAGGCGCGAAGGCCTAACCCTCGTCAAATTCCGAATTTGGACGAGGCCGAACGAGGTAGTCGTCATTCCGGGGACCGAAGCTGCGAGCGACCCGCTGGACAAGGCCGTAAAATTCAACTTCAACACCATCAAGGTCCTTACCGATACCTTCGAAAGCCTTTTCGACGGAAACACCCTGTCCAATCCGGACGTCTATAAAGACGCCCTCGGCGCGAAGAAATAAGGGAGGACAGACATGAAGAAAACCATCATTGCCCTGCTCGCGCTCGCGGCCCTTTCCTCTACCGTTTTTGCCCAGGCCGCGGCTACTCCGGCGCCTGCGACGGTACCTGCAACAACTCCTGCCGCCTCTGCCCCATCGGCAAGCCCCGGTGCGACGGCCACGGATGTCGCGGCTCCCGATGCCAACAAGATCGGCATCGAGACGGCCCAGCAGAAGCTCAGAGAAGTGTCAGTCGACCAATTCGAGGATGCCGGCTTCTGGGATGCATCGATTTCCAGCGACGAGGGAATCATCACCTCGCGCCTCTTCGAGGGCAGGCCCGCGGGCAGCGCAGCCGAGCCCCTGGCGGATCCGCGCTATTCCGGCCAGGATCCCAAGATCGCGAATAAGTACGTTCTCGGCGTCAAGACCGAGTTCTACTCCCGCGGCTTCAACGAGATATTCATCACCGCCAAGCGACCGATCCCGATCGAGGGCATCACCAAGACGATATCCGTATGGGTAGCGGGGCGGAATTACGACCATGTCCTCTGGGTCGAGCTCAAGGACTTCTTCGGCAACAATTTCGAGCTGCCGATGGGAACGCTCAACTTCGCAGGTTGGAAGAAGCTCTCGGTCGCGATCCCGCCGCAGAATCCGGATGGCCGCACGGGCATCGTACAGCGCAACTTCCATTACGCGAGCCACATGGGAATCAAGATCGTCGGTTTTAAGATCGCCTGTGATCCCACAGAGGACTTCGGCACCTACTACATCTACCTGGACGATCTTCGCGCGGAGACCGACCTATTCGCCGAAGACATGCGCGATACGGACGACATGCCCGATATATGGTGAAATCCGGAGCTGTCGCCGCAGGGACGGCTTCGGGGCTCGACGGTGTCGCAAGCGCCGCCGAGCTCCGGTCCCCTCCGGGGGATAGATGACCCTTGGACTCGATGAGCGGAGAGCCCTCTCGAAGAGGGCTCTTTCTATTGGCGAGGAGATGGATTGGTTCCCCTTCCTAAGGCGCGCCTATCTCTTCAAGGGTCTTTCGGACGACGAAATCCGACTCGTGGCCGAATCCTGCGCGGAAGAGGAACGCGACGCCGGGGACGTCATCTTCGTCGAAGGCTCGACGGCCGACCGTTTCTACATCGTCATGGAAGGAAGGGTCGAAGTCTGGAAGAATTTTTACGACCCCAAGCCCGATCTCCTCGCCATCCATGGAAGCGGGCGCTTCTTCGGGGAGATGGCCCTGATCGACGACCTGCCGCGGAGCGCGACGGTGGTCGCCAAGGAGAGGACTCGCCTCCTGTATCTCTATCGAGACGACTTCCGGCGGCTCATCCGGGAGCGCTCGTCCATCGCCCTCTCCGTCATGACGGGAATTTCGTAT
>CAVZVX010000128.1:0-36225 GCA_963778775.1 uncultured Spirochaetota bacterium
CGGTCTATTCCCGCGGCGGCGATCCAAGCGGCGCCCGCGCAGGCCGACGCGACGACGGTACCATTATCGTGAGCGTAGCGGATTTTCCGAAGGATCGCCGCGTCGTCCGTGCGCGGCAGCCCCTCGCCGCTCTTCGCCGGTACCAGGAGGATCCGGCCGCCCGTCTTCGCCGGACCGGGACGCTTGAGCATGGAGCGGAGCTCTTTCCAACCCCAGACGCAGGATTGAAGACAGCCGGGGTATTCGAGTATTTCCCAGGTACAGCGCGGCATAGTTTTGCTCCAATGTCGTAAACGACCTTAATAATGTCATTCCTGACTCTGGCGGTAAAGCGCCATCTATACCTATCCTTCCCGCACCCATAGGAGGGCCGGCATGAGCGTTACGACAGCGATCGTCACCATCGATATCCAGTTGGATTATTTCCCCGGAGGGAGGTTTCCCCTATTCCGCGCCAAGGCCGCGACGCGGAAGGCGGCCCTCGTCCTCGCCGCGGGCCGGACGCGCGGCCTGCCTATCTTCCATGTCCGGCACGAGGGCCTCGACCCGAAAGGCCGTTTCCTCGTCGCCGGTACGCCGGGAACGGAGCTGCACCCCGCGCTGACCGTCCCAGGCGACGGAAGCGAGCCGGTCATCGTCAAGCACCTGCCCGACTCCTTCCTGGGAACCGATCTCGAAGAGCGGCTCCTCGCTATCGGCGCGAAGCGCGTGGTCTGGATGGGGATGATGAGCTGGATGTGCGTAGACACAACTGTCCGGGCAGCCAAGGCGAAGGGCTTCGACAATGTCCTCGTCGAGGACGCCTGTGCCGCCGGCTGGCTACTCCATCGCGGCCTCCCGGTCTTCCCCTGGAGCTCGCACAGGGCCTTCATGGCCGCGCTCGGCGCCCATCACGCGAAGCTTGTCCGCGCTAGGGAGACTGTCTCCGCGATGAGAGGCTCGCGCGAGTGCTCCTTCGAAATCGATCTTTCCAAGGGGACTTAATTCGACTTACGCGTACTATGGTTTTTCATGCTTGAAGTAGAAACATTCTAGCTACGCATTCTCGATGTCGTGTTCATAATACGTATCCCGCTCCCTCGTCGACAGACGACATGCAGCACCGTCTCGGTCACACCCGAAACGTAGCGCGCCGTGGCAGAGCCCGATCTATGGCGCTACACACGGGGAGCTTCCCTTGAATAACGGCGTTCGCGACAAGGTCTGGCGAACCGGACAACTCTCCGCAACGCGCAGGAGCTTCTGTTTCTCCTCAGTGCTCAGGTCCCCTGCGAGTTCCAGCGAGTACGTGAATATCGCCGCCGCGGGATCCCCTCTGTCCAATGACACGGTAGCGATGACGGTCTCAAGGGCGATATTGTGGTTGGCTGCGTACATCCGTACGTGCATGTTGACACATGTTGCTAGAGCAGCCTCGAGCAATTCATGGGGACGAAATCCCGCACCATCACCGCCCTTGTCGTGCGAGGTATCCGCGTATGCGCTGTGATCAGCGCTAAAGAAGCGGGTTTTATACGGAGTTTGTCCACTCGCTGCGGTTATCATAGGCGTCTCCTTTTCGCATGGTTTCCATGTTTACAAATGGCTTCGCCTTGGTCAACTTGAGAAAAGCAGAGGCTAAATCTCGGTTCGCCTAGCTTCCACTTGGAGCCACGCCTTCGCGCTGCACTGCCCTGAGCTCCCACACCGTGCCCTTGGCGTCGGGGCAGTGGAGGCGATAGGCCGAACGGTCCTCCTCATTCCATGAGGGAAAGCCGAGGGATAGCCTCCACAGGTGAAGCTGAAAGACGTGGCAGAGGGCCTGGCAGATGCCGATGGGTCGCTCGTAGGGACTGTCGAAGATTATGACTTCGCCGAGGGAATGTCGGCAGTCTTCATGCTGCTCGACCATCCGCGCCTCGACCCTCGGTAAACGCTTCCAAAAATCTCGATAATCCTTGTAGTCCGCGATTCCAGCGTAGTCGACGCCGAGCGAGAGCTGCCTCTTCGATGCACCTCCATCCTTCTCGAGGTAGACGAGACAGTAGGTTCGACTGGCCGGCTCGGCAGCGAACTGCCGGTAGCCCGCACGTTCGTAGAGCCTGATATTATCAGGGCTCGCGGAGCCGGTGAAGAGCTCGAAGCGCTCCGCCAGAGGGAAGGCCTTCTCTATGGCGTGCAGAAGCGCAGCGCCTCGGCCTTTACCCCGATGCTCGGCTAGGACGACGAGGCGACCGATTTTGCAGCTGGCCCCATCCATCGCGGCGCGTACCGAGCCGACGATCGCGCCATCCTCGATGCCCTTGAGGATAGTCGTGCCACCCTCGTATTCGGCTTCGAGTTCACCGAGGGTCTGGACCATGGGCGGAATATTCGGGTCACCAGCCCGCTCAGCCTCGCGGGCGTAGCATTGCTTCTGGATCTCGAGTATGCGCGCGAGGTCTTCACGCTCTGCCTTACTTATTTCCATTGGCAGGATGATATCCGATCTTCATCGCGCGGGGAAGTTCCCCGGTCAAGGCGCACCCGCATATGGACAGAAATTGACTTTGATACGGCCCCAGGCCGATTATGGGTGGCGTTTGGAGGGGCCTATTGGTTGATCCCCTAATCATTGCCCGTACCCGCCGGGGATTCCCGGACCCCTCCCTTGAGGCTATCGCCTGGCCCGCAACCTGGCCAAAAAACCTATAACAAAAAAGTAATACGCCTCGAGCCAGTCGGCGAAAGTCCGTGGATTCTCCCTAAAATCGGCATCCACGCTACAACGGCTATCGGATCCCCTATCTACGCGGCTATCGATTCGCCTCGGTCACAGCGTAGTCGATGAGCTGGCGCGCCACCGAGAGCCGATGGGGTAGTGCCGGAAGGTGATTTACCGGGAACCACTGCGCGTCGACGATTTCGTCCTCCTGGCAGCGGATCTCGCCGCCCGCGTACTCGGCTAGGAAGGCGACCATGAGCGAGTGCGGGAAGGGCCAGCACTGGCTGCCATAGTAGCGCAGGTCGCGAATCTGCAAGCCTACCTCCTCGTCGACCTCGCGCCGAACGCAGTCCTCAAGCGATTCGGAGGGCTCCACGAAGCCGGCTAGCGTGCTGTAGATGGAGGACGCCCTGCTACGCACACCGCTGGCGAGCAGCAGCTCCATCCCGCCGAGACCCTGTCGCGTCACAAGGACCATCATGGCTGGCGCGAGCCGTGGATAGTAGACCTCGCCGCAGACTGGGCAACGGCGGGCCCGTCCCCCATCGCTCTCTTCGGTGAGTGTCGCACATACGCCGCAATGGCGGTGGGTTCGATCAAACTCTAGAGCCTGGGCGGCGCGGCCGGCTATCGCCACGAGTTCGTCGGGCAGACGGTCGAAGAGCCCGCGCAGCGGCTCCAGCGTGAACCCATGCGGCACCGCTTCGATCCGTGCTCGCGCCGCCCAGCAGGGGATCTCGCCCAGGAGGCCGATGAATCGCACGCCATCGACGGGGATTGGCGGTCCAGCGCCGTCCGGGATGGTAAGGGCGGCCGCATTGCGCCCTCTGGCGGATGTGAGAAGCCTCACGCCCTCGAATACGAACCAGAGCCCGCCCGATGGGCTCGGCGTGGGCGCAGACCAAAGCGTTGTGAATGAAGCGGGCAAGAACATACGGGACAAACCTCCTGGCGTTTAGATGAAGAAAATCCCCCTATTAATAGCGGCAGCCACTTCCCTGCGCCTACAGGGTCTTTCCCCATTTCTGGGAATAAACATCCAGGGGCTCGATGAGAGTAAACAACTCTTGGCCAAGTTCCGTTAACACGTAGCCGTCGAAGGTCCTTACCACGAGCTTGGCTTCCTGCATGTCCTTGATGCGCGCGTTGAGGATCGAGGGTGAGATGGTCCCGCTCTTGCGGCCGCAGGAGGCCTGGAGAGCCCTGAAAGTCAGGGGCCCAGCGGCGAGATTCCAGATGATGCCCATGGCCCAGCGCCGTCCGAGGAGGTCGAAAAGCGCCATGATCGGCGCTCCGGTCGTGGATCCCCGGACGGGCTTTCCGGGCTTCGGAATGGCCATGGGTCGGCTACTTCATCTCGGCCATGATGTCAGCGCAGGTCCTACCGCCGCGCCCGATGCTCTCCCGCTCGAGCTCGTGGATGAGGACGGTGAACTCCGACGCCGGAATCTTAGTGATCTCGATCGCGTCGGCGGTCAACCGTTCGATGAGCGCTCTCTTGGTTTCTACGCTGCTCTTCGTCATGGTTACCTGAATGACCGGCATGACTTTACCTCCTGAGTCGCGGATGCGCTACTTATTAAGTAGCTTGATACTGAAACAGTAGCGATCCATCAAAAAAAATGCAATAGGGTGACGTGTCGCCTTGCGGCGACCATGCCATCCTTGCGGCGCAACTACACGAGGTGGCGCCTTTCCTGCTATAGTCGAGCCATGGCGACTACCTTCGACGACAAGAAGATCATCTATACAATGGACCGCGTCACCAAGCGGCACGGGACCAAAGTGGTCCTCAAGGACATCCGCCTCTCTTACTACTACGGTGCCAAGATCGGCGTCATCGGCCTCAACGGATCGGGCAAGTCGAGCCTCCTCCGAATCCTCGCCGGGGTCGATACCGAGATACTCGGCGAGACTTCCGTGGCGCCGGGCTACACGATCGGCTTCCTCGAGCAGGAGCCCTACCTCGAGTCGGGCAAGACGGTGAAGCAGATCGTGAGCGAGGGCGTGCAGGAGATCGTGGACATGCTCGCGGAGTTCGAGGCTATCGGCGAGGCCTACGGGGATCCCGACGCCGACTTCGACAAGCTGGCGGCCAAGCAGGCGAGGCTGCAGGAGAAGCTGGACGCCAACGACGGCTGGAACCTCGATGCGAGGCTCGACCTCGCGATGGACGCCCTGCGCTGCCCGCCCGCGGACAAGGTCGTCGACGTGCTCTCGGGCGGCGAGAGACGCCGCGTCGCGCTCTGCAGGCTCCTCCTCAGGAAGCCGGATATACTCCTCCTCGACGAGCCCACGAACCACCTCGACGCCGAGACGGTGGCCTGGCTCGAGCGGCACCTGCGGGAGTACGAGGGCACGGTCATCGCGGTCACCCACGACCGCTACTTCCTCGACAACGTGGCGGGCTGGATCCTCGAGCTCGATCGCGGCGAGGGCATCCCTTGGAAGGGGAACTACTCGTCCTGGCTCGACCAGAAGAGCCGACAGCTCGAGATCGAGGAGAAGGGCGAGTCGGCGAGGGCCAAGACCCTCGAGCGCGAGCTCGAGTGGATAGGCATGAGCGCCAAGGGCCGGCACGCCAAGTCCAAGGCGCGCATCGAGCGCTACGAGAAGCTCCTCGCCGAGGACGGCAAGGAGAAGCTGCGGGAGACCAAGATCGTCTTCCCGGCCGGCCCGCGCCTGGGCAACGTGGTCATCGAGGCGAAGGGCCTGGCCAAAGGCTACGACGGGCAAGCTGCTCTACGAGAACCTCTCCTTCGAGGTGCCGCCGGGGGCGGTCGTGGGGCTCATCGGTCCGAACGGCGCGGGCAAGACCACCTTGCTGCGGATGATCACGGGGCAGGAAAAACCCGACTCCGGGACGCTCCGCCTCGGCGATACCGTGAAACTGGCCTACGCGGACCAGATGCGGACCTCTCTCGATCCGGAGAAGACGGTATGGGAGCAGCTCTCGGGCGGCCTGGACATCATCAAGCTGGGAAAGCGGGAGGTGAACTCGAGGGCTTACTGCACCTGGTTCAACTTCTCGGGCACGGACCAGTCGAAGAAGGTCGGGGTGCTCTCGGGCGGGGAGCGCAACCGGCTCAACATGGCGATGATGGTGCAGGACTGCGCGAACGTCCTCCTTCTCGACGAGCCGACGAACGACCTCGACGTCAACACGATGCGCGCCCTCGAGGAGGCTCTTGGACGATTTCGCGGGCTCTGCCCTGGTCGTAAGCCACGATAGGTGGTTCCTCGACCGGGTCTGCACGCACATCCTCGCCTTCGAGGGCAACTCCGAGGCGATCTGGTACGACGGCAACTTCACCGAGTTCGCCGAATGGCGCCGCGCCCAGCTCGGCAGCGAAGCGGATCGGCCGCATCGGATCGTGTATAGGAAGCTCGAACGATAGCGCGTCGGGTACGCCAAGCCGAAGGCTTGGTAAGCGATCGGCCTTGAAATAGGAACGGGCACAGTTTATCTTTTAGTTAAAATTCAAGCGCTCGCCGGCCGAGGCTCTTTCGGCCGGGTCCGAGGGAGTTAAATAATGCCGTTGCGCCCCGTATCGTTTTTCACCGCCGCCTACGCCGAAAAATCGCTTCAGGTACGCAAGAAAAGCCGGATTCTGGCCACGATCAACATCATTTTCGGGCTGGTATCCGTAGTCTTCGCGATCCTCATGGCGGTCACCAACTCGATCGTACCGGCTTTCGTCTTCGCGGGTCTCGTCCTTTTCTGCGCGGTAGTGCTCATGATGCTGCGATCGGGGAGGTATCACGCGGCTTCGTCGATCTTCCTGTACGGCGTATTCGCGGCCATGTTCGTCGCGATAAAATTCGGAGAGTACGCCGCCAACGTCTACAACACCTACGTCATGGGGACGCTCGGCGGCTTTCTCCTGGTCGTGGCGGCCCTCGTCGCGGACCGGCCCGTGCAGGCCATCGTCATAGGCCTCCTCAACCTGGCCTCCATCGAGGCGATCTATTGGATCGATTCCTTCCCGAACGACAAGTACGTGGTCACCACCCTGGCCATCCAGAATCTGTCCGTGTCTTCTCTCATGACTATCATCGGCGCCGGGATCTCGGCCTACATCGTGAGTTTTACCACGAGTCTTCTCGGCGTCGTGGAGCGCGAGGCGAAATCGGCCGAACGCAGCTACGACGAGTTGAATTCCGCGATGGGGAGGGCGCACTCATCCTCCCAGCGGATCGGCGAGAGCCTCTCCGCGAGCGTCGCCAGGACTACCGAGTCGATCGACGCCCTTCGCGCGCGGGTGCGGGGCATCGCCGAAGGCATGGACGAGCTCGACCGCGCCCTCAACCTCTCGGGCGAGGCTAACCGGAAAGCGGGGAATTGGCAGGGCGAGGTCAAGATCGCCCTCGCGGCCTACTCGGAGCAGGTGGCCAGGGCCTCGGCGGCGATCGAGGAGATGGCCGCCGCCGCGGGCTCGCTTGCGAGTCAGGCGACGAGCAAGAAAGAGGCGGTCGGAGGCCTCGTCGAGACGTCCAAGGCCGGAGAGCGGGTCCTCGCCTCGATGGGTCAGTCGATGGTGCAGATACAGGGCTCGGCAGCGAAGGTCGCCGAGCTCGGGGGGATCATCGGCGACATCGCGGATAGGACGAACCTCCTCGGCATGAACGCCTCCATCGAGGCGGCCCATGCCGGCGCGGCGGGAAGGGGCTTCGCCGTCGTGGCCAACGAGATCCGCGCCCTTTCGGTGGAGGCGGGGAAGAGCGCCCATGTCATCGCCGACACGCTCAAGGAAGTCCGGTCCTCGATCGAGTCCACGGTGTCGAAGAGCGGGGAGGCCATGGCCTCGTTCAAGAAGATAAGCGAGGACATCAGGGGAGTGAGCCTGATGATCGATGAGCTGCTCTCGAGCATCCAGGAGCTTTCCGCCGGCTCGAGCGACGTCGTGGCCGCGGTCGAGACCGTGGCGGAGCTCACGAGATCCACGGAAAGCGCCGTCGACCGCTCTTGCGAGGGCATGGACGAATCCTTCAGGGGAATGGATACGGTCGCCGAGATAGCCTCGAAAGTCAGGGTCGAGACCTCCGAGATCTCGACGCGATTCGACGACATGCATAAGGACTCGGAACAGGTGCGCAAGCTGGGCGGCGAAAACCTCGAGACGATCCAGGCACTGAAGTCGAGCCTCGACGGATTCGCCCTGAATGACGGGAATCCGGACGGCGGGACCGGCTCGGATCATCGAGGCATACGAGTAAAATCCGGCGCAAGGTGAAGCGCCGCGCGGAACCACTCCCGGTCTAGGCCGAGAGCGCGGCCTCGACATCCTTCTCGATCGCCTTCGGCTCGGTGGCCGAAGCGAAGCGGGTCACCGTCCTGCCGTCCTTCCCGACGAGGAACTTGGTGAAGTTCCACTTGATCGTCTCGCCGGCCACGCCCGGCGCCTTCGACTTGACGAAGGCGAAGACGGGGTGGGTATTCGCGCCGTTGACTTCGATCTTCGACATGAGGGGGAAGGTTACGCCGAAGTTGATTCGGCAGAAGGAAGCGATCTCGGCGTCGTCGCCCGGCTCCTGATGGGCGAACTGGTCGCAGGGGAAGCCCAGGACGACCAAGCCCTTGTCCTTGAATTTTTTATAAAGAGCCTCGAGCCCATCGTATTGGGGAGTAAAGCCGCACTTGCTCGCGGTATTGACGATCAGGAGGACCTTGCCCTCGTAGGACTTCAGGTCGACTTCCTTGCCGTCGTTCGCTCGGGCGGAGAGCTTGAAAACGGAATCTGCCATAAAGCCTCCGAATGTCCTGAATCGAAAATACTGAGGGATGGCTCCGGCGTCCACTTTCGCCGCAGGGGAAGGCAATGCGCGAGCGATGGCGCCGAAGCGCGGCTAGGAGGCGCGATTCCTGAAGGCTTCCGCCCTGTCGAGGAGACCGAGCCTATAGAGGGTGGACCTGTTCCTTCCGTTCGACTTGGAGAGGTATAGGGCCTTGTCGGCCATCTCGATGTAGCGCGAAGGGTCAAGGCGCAGGGAAGGCGAGATGAGGCAGCAGCCGAGGCTCGCCGTCACCCAGAGCTTGCGCGATTCGTAGAGGACCTCCATCCCCTCTATGGCGGTCCTGATCCTCTCGGCAATCTCCATGAGCTTGGCCCCATCGCTTTCTATCGCGAGCACGCAGAATTCCTCTCCCCCGAAGCGCGACGCGACGTCCTCCGACCTGACGGCCTGTCTCAAGGTGAGCGCTAGCGAGTTGAGCACGGCGTCGCCCGCCAGATGGCCCCAGGTATCGTTGAAGCTCTTGAAATGATCGACGTCGAGCATGACGAGCCCCGCCTTCGCCCCATGCCGCGCGACATGGGCGATCTCCTGCTCCAGCCTGTGGGTGAAGTAGGCATGATTGAAGAGGCCGGTCTTGGCGTCGGTAATGGAGCTCTCGTGATGGAGGCTGTTCTGGATGCCGATCGAAAGGAAGCGCATGAATCTGTCGATATATGTCTTCTCGAGGTCGGTGTAGGGCGTACCGACGATCTTGCGCCCCAATAGGGCGAAGCCGAATGGTCCCCCGATGCCGCACATCGGGAAAAGGATCTCGGGATCGAAGCGGAGAAGCTCCCCGTCGCCTCCGCCCCATGCGGTCAAGTCCCCATAACTGACGGGATAGGGCGAGGAGAGGAAGTATTCCTTTATTCGGGCGAAAAGGGAAGGAGGCAGGCGCTCCTGGCTGGGCTTGAGGTTGACATAGCAGTACTGGGTCAGCGTATCGCCGCGCGGCGGCTCGATCACGATGGCCAGATGGGTCGGGATGAACTGCTCCAAAATGCGGGAGATGACGAAGTCGAGCATTTTCTCTATGGAAGTGAGCGTGAAGAGCGTAGCCGTATCGTTGATCAAGGCGTCGAAGAGTCGATTCTCCCTGCGGAGCAGGGTGAGATCGTCGAGAGCTCCGCTCTGCTGGAGGAAGTTGAACTGATTGAGAAAGCTGTCGTCGATCCGATGCGCGGACGATTCCGATTCCACGGCCCCAGTATATGCGATCGATTGCCCTTTTCACAACCTTGGGGATCATCCCCCCTTGGAGATCAGCTTGACGAAAGCGTCCACGGTGAAGCCGAGATGCTCGGCGACTTTTTCGCCCGGGCCCGATTCTCCGAATCTCTCGATCGAAAAGATGTCCTCGCTCCGGGCGATGCGCTCCCATCCCATCGAGACGCCGGCCTCGGCGACGACGACGCGCGCGCCGGGTGGCAGGATCGCGTCGCGAATGGGCTTGGGCTGGGAAAGGAAGAGCTCGCGGCTCGGCATCGACACCACGCGCGTCCCCGCGCAGGCCGCGGGACTGCCGAGTCTTTCCGCGGCCGCGAGGGCCATGGAGACTTCCGAGCCCGTGGCGACGATCACCGTATCCGGGGCCGCCTCGGTATTCTTGACGACATACGCTCCCAAGGCCATCGACAGGGCCCACTCCGGGTCGGCCTTCTCCAGGACGGGCAGGTTCTGCCTCGAGAGGGCGATGACGGTCGGCCCGTCGGTCCTTTCCATGGCCAGGCTCCAGGCCACCGCCGTCTCCTCGGCGTCGGCCGGCCTCAAGACCCGCACGTTGGGTATCGCGCGGAGACTCGCGAGATGCTCGACGGGCTGGTGCGTGGGGCCGTCCTCCCCGATGAAGATCGAATCGTGAGTAAGGACGAAGATCACCGGTTGCCTCATGAGAGCGGCTAGGCGGAGGGCCGGGCGGAGGTAGTCGGCGAAGACGAGGAAGGTCGCGACGAAGGGCCGAAAGCCGCCATGGAGGGCGAGGCCGTTGGCGATGGCTGCCATCCCGAACTCGCGGATGCCGAAATGGATGTAGCGGCCGCTTCGGTTGGCCGGTCCGTAAACGCCGCCCTCGGGGAGGGAAGTGACGTTGGGACCGGTCAGGTCGGCGGAGCCGCCGACTATGTTCGTCCACGATTTGGAGAAGGCGGCGAGGCACTTGCCCGAGGCGTTGCGCGTCGCGACCTTCTCGCCCTTCCCGAAGACGGGCAGGTCGAGGGGCCTTCGCGCCTTCCCGGCGAGGTAATCCTCCAGCTCGGCCGCAAGGGCGGGCTCCTCGGCCTTCCAGGCGGCGTACTCCGCCCTCCACGCGTCGTGCGCCTTGACGAGCTCGGGACGGCGCCTTTCGTAGAAAGCGTAGGCCGCGGGATCGACCCAGAACTTCAGGCCCGCGGGCGCGCCTATCGCGGCCTTGGTCTTGGCCACCTCATCCTCGCCGAGAGCCGCGCCGTGCGCGCCCGCCGTGCCCTGCTTTCCCGGCGAGCCCTTGCCGATCACGCTCTTCAATATAATGAGGGTCGGCTTTTCGGAGTCCTTCTTCGCCTCGGCAACGAGACGCTCGAGGCCGGCGAAATCGTACATGTCGCCGCGCAGGACCCGCCAGCCGTAGGCTTCGTAGCGCCGGCCAGTGTCCTCGGTGAAGGCGAGGTCGGTGGAACCGTCTATCGTGACCTTGTTGGAATCGTAGAAGACGATGAGCTTGCCGAGCTGGAGGTGCCCGGCGAGAGAGGAAGCCTCGGCCGAGACGCCCTCCTCGAGACAGCCGTCGCCGGCGAGGACGTAGGTATAGTGGTCGATTATCCTGCGCTTCGCGGAATTGAAGCGAGCCGCGAGCATGCTCTCCGCTATGGCCATGCCCACCGCCGTCGCGAGGCCCTGCCCCAGAGGTCCGGTCGTCGTCTCGATCCCGGGCGCGAGAGCGAACTCCGGATGGCCCGCGCATTTGCTGCCCACTTTCCGGAAGGTCCTGATATCGTCGAGGCCGATGCCGTAGCCGGCCAGATGCAGATGGGCGTAGAGGAACATCGAGCCGTGACCGGCGGACAGGACGAAGCGGTCGCGGTCGATCCACGACGGATCGACCGGGTCGTGCTTGAGGGCCTGGCCGTAGAGAAAGGCGCCGAGCTCAGCGCAGCCCAAGGGGAGGCCGGGATGGCCGGAATTCGCCTCTTGAACCGCATCCATCGCCAATACCCTGGCGCTCAAGGCGATTTTCTCCAGTGATCTGATGTCCATGACAGCTCCTCGTCAGCGGTTGTGCACTTGGCAGATTACACGCTTTCCGGCATCTTCTCAATGGGAGGCCGAAATGGCGAGCGGGGGAAAAAGCGGTTCCGGTAACCTCGAATCTGGCGGCTTGCGGGTCTTCCTCATCCGTTCGGCCAGACGCACGGTGTCGCTGCAGGTCAACCCCGACCTCTCCCTCGTGATGAAGGCCCCCTCCGACACCCCGGAGCCTTTCCTGCGCGACTTCCTCGAGCGCCGCCGGCCCTGGATCGAGCGTCACCTCGCCCGCATGGCGCGGATCAAGGCCGCGGCTCCGGCCTGGGAGGACGGCAGCCGCCTGCCCTTCCTCGGCGGCGAGCTCGAGCTCAGGCTCGAGGCGGGATCGCGCGCCCGCGCCCGCCTGTCGGGCGGCGACGTGATCGCGACGGTCCGCGATCTTGCCGACGTCAAAGAGGTACGCCTCGCCGTCGAACGCCTTTTCGTCCGCGAGGCGGCGGCCCGATTCCCCGCAATGCTCGACGCTTGCCTCGCGAGGGCCGCGCAGCGGCGCTTCCCCCGCCCCGAGCTGCGCGTGCGCACGATGCGCTCGCGCTGGGGCAGTTGCGATGCGAAGTCGGGAATCGTCACCCTCAACGCCAGGCTCCTGCGCTTCCGCCCCGAGGTCATCGAGTGCGTGATCATGCACGAGCTCGTCCATTTCCGGTACCGGAGGCACGGTCCGCGCTTCTACGGCCTCCTCGGCGAGCTCTGCCCCGACTACGAGACCCTGCAGGGCGAGCTGGCCGAAGTGTACCTGGAATAGGCCGGCCAGCGCGGGCCGGAGGCTCCTTCAATAACCCTGGAAGGAGTCGGTCCGTATCCTCGATCTGCGGACTCCGAGCGATCGCAGCTCCTTCGCGACATGGGCAACGAAGGCCGGCGAGCCCGCGACGAAGAAAAGCCGCTCCAGGGGCTCGGGGACCCGGCGCTTCAGCATCGACGCATCGATCCGTCCCCTCTCTCCCTCCCATTCCCGGGGCGTGCCGTCCGACCCGGTCAAGGTATATACCGTCTCCATGCCGATCGAATGCCCGGCGCTCGTAAACAGGTCGCGGAAGGCGACGTCGCCCGCTGAACGCGCCGAGTACAGCAGCATCGCGTCCCGCTTCTCGTCCTTGTCGATCATGTACTTGACCATGCTCCTGACGGGGGTGATACCTATTCCCCCGGCGATGAAGGCGAGCTTCGCGCTCCGATCGCGCGGCAGCACGAACTCGCCGGAGACTTCCGTCGCGACGATCTTGTCGCCCGGAAGCATGGCGGCCATTCGAGCCTTGTAATCGCTGGGCCGATCGGGGAAGCGGGCGGCGATGATGAGCTCGGCCTCGGTCGGCGAGGACGCTATGCTGAAGGCTCGCCTCGTTCCGCGGCCGTCCCGGGCGCGCATGGGCAACGCGAAGTCCGCGTACTGTCCCGGCTCGTGCCTGAATCCGCCGGGATAGGCGAAGGCGAAGCTCGTCAGCCCCTCGCCTATGCCCCGCCTTTCCTTGAGAGTCAGGACATGGCGGCCCTTGGGCGAGACGAAGAAGGCGAAGATATTGGCGATCATCAGGGCCAGCTCCGGCGAGGAATCGACCGTGGAGAGGCTCAGCTGCGGGATCATGAAGAAGGCGACGACGAGGGCGTATGCTGCCTGCAGCCTGAAGCTTTTCGGCGAGGTCTTGGGCTCGGTGAGCATCACCGCGGCGAGGAATATCGCCTCGGTATGGAAGAAGACATAGCCGATATTCCGGATCGCCTGATCGACCGAGAGTCCCTGGACGAAGGCGCTTCCGAGGATCATCGCCGCGAAGGCCGCGAGGAAGAAGGCGACGAGCCTGAATCGCCTGATCTTCCAGACGAGAATGACGCCGCCGAGAATCACGGCGGGCAGGAGGACCGGCTGCCCCACCCACCACGATGCGTACTCCTTGAAGGCCAGGGAGATCAGGAATACCCCCGCCGCGGCGGGATTGAAGAGATGCTGCCGCCTGAAGGCGATGAGGTATTTCGCGGCGATCGCGAATACGCCTGACATCAGGATCGCGGCGAAGCGCGCCGGTTCGGCCCGGATCGAGGCCGGCCCGGTTATCAGGGCGAGTATCAGCGCCGTTATGAGGGCCGATTCGTTGTCGGTCCAAAGCCCGAAAATCTTCGCGAAGGCCAGGTCGGCGGCGATCGTCACCGCGGCCAGGCCCGCCGCCGTCTCCGCCAGCGCGATCGGATTCACGTCGATCCAGCCCAAGAGGGCGTAGAGCTCGCCGATGGCGAGGAGCCCGGCCAGGTAGTAGAGCGTGAGGCGATACATCGTGGCCCTTTTCAAGAATGACGCGATCATGCCATGTACCTCGCGAGCCCGGGCGTATAGAGGGCCGTTCCGTCGCGGTCGACGACGTAGGCCTCTATCCCCGGCGTCGAGGCTAGGAAGCCGATGCCCTCGTCGCCCATGGCGAAGGCCGGAGTCGACAGCCTGTCGGCCTCGCAGACGTCGGGACCGACGACGGTCAGGCTCGCCGGTCCGTCGACTACCGGAAGGCCCGTCTTCGGGTTGTAGATGTGGTCGCCCCGGATATAGGTGCCCGACGTCGCGATGCCTCGATCGCTCAAGCGAAGGACCTTGACGATGGTGGTCGGATCGAAGGGGTTCCTGATCCCGATCTCCCAGGGTCCTCCCTCCGCGTTGCTCCCCCTGACGTCGATGTCGCCGCCCGCGTCGATGCAATGATCGCGAAAGCCGAGCTCGTCCAGCATCCTCGAGGCCTCGCGCGCGCACCAGCCCTTTACGATTCCCGACGGGTCGAAGCTCCCGCGGTACCATGCGTCGAAATATCCGCCCGTCTGCCGGGCGGTCTCCTCGCAGAGACGGAGGACCTCCAGCATCGGCGGGCTCGCGTCCTTCTCGCCCAGCTCGCCCCGGCTCATGCGCCCGACTTCGCTCCCGGCCTTGTAGGGACTGAATCGCTCGTCCATGTCCCTGAAATAGGAGAAGACGGCGCCGAAGGCGGGCGTCGCCTCGTCGCCGCCGGCATGCGGAATCGATACCGTGATCGGCATGCCCATTATGATCTCGGTGCGTTCCATGGCGCTCAGGCTCCCGCTTTCCTCAAGGCCGCATCCAGCGACTTAGCGAATGCATCGCTGGTGAGCGTCGCCCCGCTGACGAGGTCGACGCGGGCGCTTTGCGCGCTTACCGCCTCCTGTACGAGGTACGGCAGGACTACGCTCGAGATGTATCGCGAGCGGCCGGCGTGGTCGGGAAACTCGAGGACCGTGACGTCCGTCAGTCGGCCCTTCCTCACCGTAGCCTGGACCTTGACGTATCCGTAGAACGCGTATTCGCGGGTCCCGAGGTATTGCCCCGAGTTGAGCGAGTACGAGGCCACGGCCGCGCTCGAGCCAGGGGCCGCCAACTGCTGGGCGAAAAGCGTTCCGGCTCCCGCCCCGGATAGAAGGCCCGCCCAGCCGCCCCCGATGCCGGCCGCGAGCGAAGTCGCCAGGAAACCTTTCTTGAGTCCTTTCATGTCGATCCTCCTAAGAAATCTCGATAGGCAAAGTGTAGGGATCGAAGATGAAGAAGAGGTGAAGGCGAGAAGGAATTCTCAGCGCGGGAACCTGAGGCGAACGCTGCTCCCCTTTCCCTCGGCGCTCGAGATCTCGAGGGATCCTCCGTGCTCCGTCATTATCTTCTTGACTATGGCCAGGCCGAGTCCGGCTCCGCCGCCGTCGGCGACCCTCGCCGCGTCCGCGCGGAAGAAGGCTTCGGCGACGCGAGGAAGATCGACGGCCGGGATGCCGATTCCCGTATCCGCCACGACGAGATCGATATGGCTCCGGGCCTGGCCGAGCGATACGGAAACGTTGCCGCCTTTCGGCGTGTACTTTACGGCGTTCTCCAAGACGTTCGCGAGGGCGCGCTCGATCGCCCGCGCATCGACGCGGGCGAGGGCGGGCTCCCCGGCGAATACCGAGAGCCCGATGCCTTTGGCCTCGGCGCGCGACCTCATGCGCTCGACGGCCGTCGCGGCGAGGTCGGCGAGGTCGGCCTCTTCCCGCCGGGACCCTTCGAGGCCCGAGGCATCGTTCCGGCCCGAACCGTAGGTCGAGAGGAGGAGCATCTCCTCGACCATCGCGGACATCCGGTCTATCTCCTCGAGGGAGCTCTGCAGGATCCCCCGAACCTCGCCGGCGCCTTGCCTCGGGGCGCGGAGCGCGACTTCAGCCTCCGTCTTCATGACGGCGAGGGGAGTCCTGAGATCGTGGGCCGCGTTGGCGTAGAACTCCCTTTGCGAGCGCATGGAATCGCGTATGGGCCTGAGCGTTCGGCCGGCCAGGAAATAGCTGAGCGCGCCCGCTATCGCGATGGTGACCGCGTCCGCGACGACGATCGAGCGCTGGAGTATCTCGAGGTATTCCTCGACCAACCGCGAGGCTCTCGGTGAGCCCGAGTCCGATTCGGCCGCCTCGGATTCCCGAATGCCGAGATCGCGCACCCGGCGATCGTGGATGGCGTAGAACGAGGAGCTCAGGAGGAGGACGACGGCTGCGATGATCGCGATGTAGAGAACCGTCAGATTGAGGCGGGCCCGCGTGAAGGGATCAGCCCTTGAAGCGGTAGCCCAGGCCCCGAACCGTCTCGATAGCCTCATCCTCTTTTCCCGCCTCCCCTCGGAGCGACTCGATCTTCTTGCGGAGATTCTTGACGTGGACGTCGACGACGTTGCTGAAGCCGTCGAATTCGAAATCCCAGAGCTTGGCCACGATATTCTCGCGGGTCAGGACCCGACCTGGGTTCCGTACGAAAAGCTCGAGCAGCCGGAATTCCTTGAGGGTGAGGCTCGCGTCGCGGCCCGCCACGGTCGCGCGGTGGGTCGCCGGATCGATTTCGACGTCTCCCGCCCCGTACTCGGCCGGGAGGCTCGCGCGCGGCCGCCTGAGGAGGGCGCGAATGCGGGCGGAAAGCTCGTCGAAGGAAAAGGGCTTGGGGAGGTAGTCGTCCGCTCCCGCGTCGAGTCCCGTCACCCTGTCCTCGACCGAGTCCCTCGCCGTCAGCATGAGGACGCGGAAGTCGACGCCCCGCCCGCGCCAGCGCCGGCATATCTCCATCCCGTCCATCCTCGGCAGCATGAGATCGAGGATGGCCAGGTCGTAGGCGGCGTCGCGGGCGGCGCCGAGCTCGAAGGCGGCCTTGCCGTCGGCCTCCCCGTCGACGGCGTATCCTTCCGCCTCGAGTCCCTTCTTGAGCGAGCGGGCCAGCTTCTCGTTGTCCTCGACCAGGAGCAGCTTCATCGGCCGGCGTCCGCCGCGCCTTTCGCCGACCGCTCCTTGACCATCCTCGCGACCTCGATTCCCATCCCCCCCGCCTTCGCGATCCCCTCCTCGTCCGCGGCCGCGATCGTCTCGAGGGATCCGAACTCCCGCATGAGCCTGCGCGCCCGCGCCGGCCCGACTCCCTCGATCCCTTCCAGGACGCCGAATTTCAGGTCGGAGGCCCGGAGCCTCTGGTTGAGGCCGGTCGCGAAGCGGTGCGTCTCGTCGCGGACCGCGACGAGGACGCGCAGGGCGGGGGAGTCCTTGGGCAGGACGATCGGCTCCGTCCTCCCGGGCAGGTAGATCTCCTCGTTCCGCTTGGCGAGGCCCGCGAGATCGGAATCGACTCCGAGGGCCTCGAGAATCTCCTTCGCGGCCGACACCTGGCCGGCCCCCCCGTCGATCAGCACCAGGTCCGGCAGGTCCAGGCCCTCGTTGACGAGGCGCGTATAGCGTCGGGCGACCGCCTCGCGCACGGCGCCGAAATCGTCGATCGTTCCCTCGAGGCTCCGGATCTTGAAGTAGCGGTAGTTCTTCTTGTCGGGCACGCCGTTCCTGAACGAGATGAGGGAGGCGACGGTGTGCTTGCCCGAGAGCTGCGCGATATCGAAGCCCTCGATCAGGCATGGAAGCGAGGCGAGGCCGAGCTCCTTCCTGAGCTCCTCTAGGGCGGGTATATCGCCTATTTCCCTTCTGCGCTTGGCCAGGTCCTCGGTCGCGTTATGGGCCGCGAGGTTCATCGCGGCCGCATGGAGAGCCTCGACGGGAAGGGCGAAGACCGCCTTCGTCCCGAGCTCGCGGGCGAAGTACTCCGCGACCAGGGCGAGGCCCGCCGAGGCGTCTGCGTCGGGCTCGCCCGGCGGAATCGCGGGCTTCTGGACGAAGACCTTGCCGGGCGGGAGGCGATCGGGGCCGTAATAGCTCATGAGGAAGCCTTGCAGGGCCTCGCCCTCGGTGGAATAGAGCTTGCCGCGGAAGAGGTCGCGCCCGGTGAGCCTGCCGTCGCGCATCTGGAAGACGACATAGCAGACCAGATCGCCGTCGGCCGCCCAGGCGACGTAGTCGCGGGCTTCGGGATCGAAGTCGACGGCGCTCGAGCGGCCGGCGAAGAGCTCGATGGCCGATGCCGAGTCGCGGAGCTTGGCCGCCTCCTCGAAGCGCCGGGCCAGAGCGGCGGCGGCCATCTTGGACCGCAGCTCGGCCAGGAGGGCCTCGGTCTCGCCGGCGAGGAGCTTCTTTACCTCTTCTACGTACTCGGCGTAGGCCTCCTTCGATATCTTTCCGGCGCAGGGACCGGAGCAGCGTCCTATATGGTAGTACATGCAGGGATTCTCGCGCTTGCGCATGACGGCGCAGCGGCGGAGCGGGAAGAGCTTCTTTATGAGGTCGAGATAGACATCGACCGTTTCCGCGCTCGGGAAGGGACCGAAATAGACGCTGCCGTCGCGAATAATCCGCCGGGTACGGAACACGCGCGGGAATTCCTCGTTGGTGATGCGCACGCTCGGGTAGCTCTTCCCGTCCTTGAGGTTGATGTTGTACTTGGGCGTATGGCGCTTTATCAGCGTATTTTCGAGAAGGAGGGCCTCGTACTCGCTGGCCGCGAGGATCCATTCGATGGAATCGATGCGTGAAACGAGATGTCGGGTCTTGATGTCCTTGCGCCCGGAAAAATAGGAGGAAAGGCGGTTCCGCAGCACCTTGGCCTTGCCGACGTAGATTATCTCGCCTTCCGACGAGCGCATGATATAGACGCCGGGAGATTCGGGCGCCTGTCTCGCGAGGGCCTTGAAACGGGCAAGTCTCGTATCGCGGGGCTTCCCGTCCGCTTTAGTATCGTCCATACTGTACGATAATAAATGTACGTCAGAATGAACTGTAAGGGAATATGCATCCTCTCCCTCTGCCTGCTCGCGACCGTCCCGGCGCGCGCATTGGAAGAGCGAATCACGCTCCTTCCGGGCCACGCGACGGCGCGAACTGTCGGCGATTGGCAGGCGGAGGGCGCGGTCCTTCGCAAGGGCTTCAAGGGCGGCATGGACTACCTAGTCGCCGACCGGGAGTACAAGCCCGATCCCTCCGTCGATCTCCTCCTCCATTTCGACGAGATCTCCGATTCCGACGCGACGGGCAATTGGGCCGCCAGCGCGGGGCCGGCCTTTTCCATAGACAAGGCGATGGCCCGCCTCGGGGAGGGAGCGGGCGATTTTCGGGGCCCCGATTCGGCCATGACGCTGAGCCCGAGGCCCTCGTCGCTCTTCGGGAGGAATTCCCGATTCCGCGACTTCAGCATCGAATTCTGGCTTTATCCGGCCAACGCCGATAACGGCGAAGTCATACTCCTTTGGCGCTCCCTCCGCAGGCTTCCCTCCGGCGTCCTGGGCCAGCAGGTATCCTGCGTCATCTCGGGCGGTCGGCTCGCCTGGTCCTTTTCGGGCTTCTTCGCCCGCCCCGGGGCCGCGAAGGACTCCGACGCCGACTCCCGAGTGGAGCTCAAGGCGCGATCGCCCCTCATTCCGCGCGTCTGGTCGCATCACCTCGTCCGCTTCGACGGCGATACCGGACTGGTCGAGTACCTCGTCGACGGTCGTCCCGAGGCGACCGCCTACGCGACCGCCACGGGACGGGAGGGCGGGACGGTGTTCGAGCCGGCGATCGGCGGGGCCGCCCCCCTCGAATTCTGCCCCGAGTACTCCGGGCTCGCCGACGAGCTCAGGATTTCCAGCGGCTTCGTCGACCAGCCCTCGCTCAGGCCCTTCGGTCCCGATTCCGCCGCCGTCGTCTCGCCCGTAGCCGATTTCGGCTATGGGCACAGCCGGCTCGTCGCGGTCGACGCCGAATACAGGACCCCGGGCATGGCGAGCGTCGAGTTCGCCTATCGCATCGCGGATTCCTGGGCCGGCTGGAGCGGCGATACGCCCTCCTGGATCCCCCTCAGGCCGGGAGAGGCCCTCCCCGATAGCGCCAGGGGAAGGTACGTCCAGGTGAAGGCCGAGCTCTATCCCGACGGATCGGGGCTCCAGTCTCCCTCGCTTTCGTCGATCACGCTCCGATTCGAGGCCGATCCCCCGCCGCCCCCCCCGCGCGGCTCGTCGCCTACCCCAAGGACGGCGCCGTCGAGCTGCATTGGACCAAGGTTCCCGCGGCCGACCTCGCGGGCTATCTGGTGTACTACGGCGACAGGCCCGGCGAATACTTCGGGACAGGCGCCGACCAGGGGCCGAGTCCGATAGACGCAGGGAACACCACCGCGCTTACCGTCACGGGCATCCCCGACGGGAGACTACTCTACTTCGTCGTAGCCGCCTACGATTCCGCGCCCGATCCCGACGCCGGATTGCCGCGCGCCGACGCCGGTGATGGAGGCGCGGCGAAAGACCGGGCCGAAGCGCGCTCCGGCGAGTTCTCGCCGGAAACCGCGGCAAGGCCCTCCAGGACAGCCAGATGAGCAGTACGCAGCAGAAGAGCCAGAGCTCGCACATGGAGAGGGTACGATCCGCCCTCAAGCTTCGCGACTTCGAGACGGCGGAGCGATATGCGCGAGCCTGTCTGATCGAAACGCCCGAATCCGAGGAAGCGCGCCTCATGCTCGGAACGGTCTACCTGCGAACGGACAGGCCGGCCGATGCCCTCGCGGCCTTCTCGAGCGTGCTTGGCCGCAAGCCCTCCCATGTCGCGGCCCTCCTCAACGCCGGATCGGCCTACCTGCGCCTGGGGAAGCCGAAGGACGCGATCAGCGCCCTGGAGCGGGCCCTGGCCGCCGATCCCTCCAATGCCGAGGCCTTCTTCACCCTCGGCAATGCGCACCGGCAGATGGGAAACCTCAAAATGGCGGAGATGGCCTATACGAAGGCCATAGAATTCGACCCCGAGCACGTCCTGGCCTACAACAACCTCGGGGCCGCGTACCGAGCGATGGGGGATTCCGAAAAAGCCGTCCGCATCTTCTGGAAGGGTCTCCAGGTCGATCCCAACTACCCTTCCTTCCATTATAACCTCGGCTTCGCCTATGACTCCCTCGGGAAGCACCAGGATGCGCTCAAGGAATACGAGCAGGCGGTGAAGGCGCGTCCGGGCTGGGTCGAGGCGATGAACAGGTACGGCCTGTCCCTGCTCAATACCGGCAATCACAAGCGCGCGATCGACCTCTTCCAGCAGGTGCTCGCGGTGGATCCCCTCAACGCCGAGGCGCGCAACGACATCGGCCTCGTCTACGCCGACGAGAACAGGGTCGACGACGCGGTGCACTGGTTCCGCCAGGCGCTCGAGGCCGATCCCTCCTTCGTGAAGGCGGCGCTCAACATCGAGCAGCTCCTCGAGAAGTCGGGCCGATGGGACGCGGCCCTGCAGGAAATCACGCGCCTCGTCGAGATGATGCCGGACAACGTCGACCTTCGCATCCGCCTGGCCGCCCTCCATTCCAACCTGGGCAGGAACGACGTCTCCAGGACGACCCTCGAGGAAGTCCTGCGCAGGACCCCCGACGAGCTCAAGGCTCTCAAGCCCTACGCCTTCGTGCTCGAGAGGCTCGGCGACTCGGAGCGCGCCGGCAAGGTCTACGAGAAGATCCTCCGTCTCGACCCCAAGGAGGTAGGCTTCAGGGTGGACCTGGCCAGGCTCGCCGCGGACCGAGGCGACTTCGCCCGCGCGGAATCCGAGCTCATCGAATACCTCCGCGCGAGGCCGGGCGACAAGAAGGCGCGGCTCGAGCTGGCGAAGGCCAGGGCGGGCAAAGGCGACTGGGCAGGCGCGAAGGCGACTCTCGTCGAGCTCGAGCGCGACTTTCCCGACGACCCCGACGTACAGCTCGAGCTCTCGGCCGCCTACCGCGTCCTCGGCGAGAAGGAGAAATCGGTCGGGGCCGCCGAGCGCCTGGTCACCCTCAGGGGCTCGGCCGGCGAGGAAGACCCGAACGCCCTGCTCGAGAGCCTGGACGTCCTCGAAGGCGCGGTCAACAACTACTCATCGGAGCTGCGCGAGGCCTGGAACAAGAACCTCCGCATCCTGCGCGCCTCGCTCTCCGACGAACGCAAGCGCGAGGGGAAGCCCATCGACGCCGAGAAGCCCGCCGCGGAGGAAGCCGACTTCCTCATGCCCTTGACTGCGGCGGCCATCCCCGAAGCCATTCCCGTGGACGAGCAGGAAGAGCTCCTTTTCCTCGACGAGCGCGAGGAGGAATTCGAAGCCGAGCCCCTCGACGAGATGGAAGAGCCGGCTTTCGAAGAGGTCGACGAGAAGATCGACGAGCCGAGGCACGAGCTCGCCGGCCTCATCGAGGCAGGCGAGGGAGATTCGGGCGGCGCCAAAGGCAGCCCCGGAAGCGGCGCCGGAGGCGAAGGCTGGAGCGGCGATAGCCAGAAACAGACGTCTTTCGAGCAGCCGCAACTGCGCTCGCCTCCCCCAATGCCGCAATGGCCCCAAATGCCGCCACCCCTCAATACCCACCTCAAATGTCCACCACCAGCTCAACCGATCGCCTCAACCAGCTCAAGCGCCTCTCTCAACCGCTCAACGCCTCAAGTACCCCCAATGCCGCCCTGGCCTCAAACGTCCCCTCAATGGGACGGCCCGGCCTATCAACCGGAAGCTCCCTCGGCCTATCAGCCGGCTCCGCCCCCGCCGCACAAGGCGGACGAAGAGACGCCGCCCCCCCCGAAGGAGCCGATGCCGGAACCTTTACCCGAGCGATTCGAGGAATCGATCGAGGTCGAGCCGGAGCCGGAAGATTTGGCGCCATACGAGCCGGAACGACTTCCTGCGGAGGAGGAAGCCCCCGAATATATCGAAGAACCCGCGCTCGACGGTAACTTCGAGGACGGGATAGAGTCGGGCTCGATGGACGAAGATCTGGAGTTCGCCGAAGTTCCCGAGGATATCTGGGGCGACGGCAAGGTCGAGGAGGCGCCCCGCTTCGACGAGCCTGCCCCGGTTCCGGAAGGCGCCCCCCACTCCGAGGAAGAGTCCGAGCGCCACCCTGAGCCTTCCCGGGAAAAGCCGGCCCAAGGGGGCGCGGATCAAGCTTCGGCCGGCGAGGGCAAAGGCCGGGCGGAGGAGGAGCCTCTTCTCGGAGAGCCGACCGCTAGGCTCCTCGAATACCTGAAGGGTCTGGCCGACGAGCTCCCGCCGGGCAAGAAAGAAGAGTTCGACGTCGAGGGCCTGAAGACGAAGATCGACGACCTCATCGGCAAGATCAAGCGCGAGGCCGAGCGATCGCGCGAGCCGCCGCCCGTGCTGACGCGCGAAAGCGGCTTCGGCCTGCTCTCGGCGGGCCAGGCTTTGCGCGCCGCGGACCCGCGGCGCGCGGCCGAGGGGCGCCGGGCGCTCGCCGCGCGGCGCGCCGAGAATGACAGGCGCGCGAGGGAAGAGAGACGGAAGAGGGGCGAACGCCGCGATAGCGTCGACAGGCGCGAAGGCGAGCGTCGGGGACCCGTTCCCTCGATAGACCTCAGCATACCCATAACCAGGGACGCGGCGCCGGTGACGGTCGCCGACGACGGAACTCCGACCGCGATAGCGGGCGTCTCGATTTCGCCTAGAATGGCGAAGCTCATCCAGATCATGAGGCGGGAGAAGGACAATGCCAGATAGCGACGTTGCGCGCCGGGTGCGCGAATACGTGGGGGGAATGCCGAGCCTGCCTACCACGGTCTCGAAGGTGCTGGAGGTGTGCAACAACCCGAAGACGAGTCCCGTCGACCTCGACCGCGTGATACAGCTCGATCCGGTGCTGATGGGCCGCGTGCTCAAGCTGATCAATTCGGCCTATTACAGCTTGGGAACGCAGGTGACCAGCCTCGTTCGCGCGATAATCATGCTCGGGGTGAATACGGTCAAGAACCTCGCGCTGTCCAGCGCCGTCCTCGACCGCGTCTCGAGCAAGAAGGATTTCCGCGCCCTCAACATGGAGGGATTCTGGCGGCATTCCCTCTGCGTGGGCGTCACGGCGAAGCTCATCGCGAAGCGGAGGGGCATCGACCCCAAGGGCATCGAGGAGTATTTCACGGCGGGGCTGCTCCACGACATCGGCAAGATCCCCCTCAACACCGCCCTGGCCGAGGAGTACGTCCTCACGATGTCCCTGGCGGACCGCGAGCGCATCTCCCTCGTCGCCTCGGAGCGGCGCTCGCTCGGGCTCGACCACTGCGAGGCGGGAGGCGTCGTCGCCGAGAACTGGAAGCTCAGCGGCGCGATAGCCGACACCGTCCGCTGGCACCACGACCTCGACGCCTATTCCGGAGAGTACGGCGACGTGCTCAGGACGGTCGCCGTCGCCGATTTCTTCGCGAACCGCGAAGGCATCGGCTTCTCGGGCAACCGCTATCCCGACAAGGTCTCGCCCGAAACCTTCGACCTCCTCGCGATGGAGAAGTCCATGCTCGAGGAGCTCGAGGAGCCCGTGAACGCCGAGATCGAAAAAGCGAAGGTCTTCCTGAAGCTCGGAGGCTAGCGATGTTCACCGTTACGATCTGGGGCGACCGCGGATCGATGCCGACGCCCGGACCCGATACCGCCCTCTTCGGCGGCAATACCTCGTGCCTCGAGGTGCGCTGCGGCTCCCGCCTCATCATCGTCGACGCGGGCTCGGGCATCAGGCCCCTCGGCGAGAAGCTCATGCGCGAGGACATCAGGAAGGGCCCGATAATCGCCGACCTCTTCATTACCCATACCCATTGGGACCACATCATGGGCTTCCCGATGTTCACGCCCATCTACGTGCCCGGGACGAAGCTCCATCTCCGCGGCCCGATCAGCTACGAGGACGACAGCCTCGAGAAGGTCATCGGAACCCAGCTGTCCTACCGCTATTGGCCCGTCAGGCAGGACGAGCTCTCGGCCGAGATCGAGTACGAGCAGATAAAGGAGACGACCATAGACCTGGGCGACGGGATATTCGTCACCACCAAATACCTCAACCATCCGATCCTCTGCCTCGGATACCGCATCGAGTACGAGGGCAAGTCCTTCGTCACGGTCTACGACAACGAGCCCTTCAGCAACGTCTTCCCGACCGACCCGGCCGACCCGAACTTCGACGAGGAGGCCGCGCGCGAGGGGAAGGAGGCGGCCGCCGAGGAGAACGAGAAGGTACAGCGCTTCTGCGTCGGCGCGGACCTGCTCATCCACGATACCCAGTACACCGCCAAGGAATACCTCAAGGGCAAGATCGGCTTCGGCCACTCGTCCTACGAATACGCGATCAACGCCTGCCACAGGGCTCGCGTCAAGCGCCTGGTGATGTTCCACCACGATCCCAACCGCACCGACGCCGAGCTCCAGGAGCTCGAGCTCTTCTACCAGGAGAAGGTGACGGGCCGGACTCCGCTCGAGATCGAGATGGCCCGCGAGGGGCGAAGCTTCACTCTTTAGGCGGTCTCGGCCGGCTTGACCGTCATAGCCCGTCGTGAGGATACTGGCGAGAATGAGCAAGACCAAGAATACCCGCGCCGCGGCGGCGCGCGACGCCAAGACGAAAGGCGGCAAGAGCGCCTATGCCGACGCCGGCCGCGCCTTGCCCGTATTGGCCCTCGTCTGGATCGGCCTCCTTCTGGCCACGGCGATCGCCTCGCTCTGCCCGCGGTTCACCGCCTACTACGCGATCTATCTGGCCGTCACGATCGGCCTCGCGGCGGGCATCCTAGCCTTCCTGGACGCGATCTATCGAAGGAAGCAGTCATCATCGCACCCGGCCTTCAAGAAATTCCTCGGCTACGGCTTGGTTCTGCACTACGCGGCCGCGGCCATGCCTCGAGTCGATTGGTCCAACGGCGGCATAATCGGCGAGGGCCGCGTAGTCTACCTTTTCATTCTCGCCATCATCTGCCTCGTTGTCGGCCTGGTCCTTTTCGTCGCCGCGGGCCGACCGGCCGCCTACGCCGCCCTCGGACTCATCCCGGACGAGGAAGTCCGGGACAAAAGCTTGCGCAAGAAGCGATTCTCGGAGCATCGCAAACAGGGCTTCCTCCATGGCGCCCTCGAGTGGGCGGATGCCCTCGGCTTCGCGGCGATACTGGTCATTCTCATCAATACCTTCGTATTCCAGCTCTACGAAATCCCTTCGGAGTCCATGGTGCCGGCCTTCCTCAAGAAGGACAGGCCCTTCACGGTCAAATTCGAGGCGGGGCCCCGGATTCCCTTGACCGACTGGCGCCTTCCCTTCCTGCGTCTTCCTCGACGAGGGGACATCGTCACCCTGGCCAATCCGCGCTATCCCGAGAATCAGACGGTCAATCTCAAGAAGTACCTCGCCCAGCTCGTATCCATGGTCACCTTCACCGCCGTGAATATCGACAGATACCTTCCCGACGGCTCCCAGAAGGCCGATCCTCTCGTCAAGCGGATAGTCGGCTTGCCCGGCGAGAAGCTTATGATGATCGACGACATTCTGTACTCGAAGCGGGAGGGCGACGCGGCTTTCGCGCCCGTGGAGGCCGACGCGACCTGGGCGCGTCCCGATCTATGGCGGGAAAGCCCCGATAGGCTCGCGAAAATCGAAGAGCTGCCGATCGACGAAACGCATCGGAATATTCTGAGCGCCTGGGACGCGAAACGGAAAGCCGCCGATCCCGTCGCTCTCGCCGCCTCGATCGCTGCCTCGTCGCGGGAGATCCTCTCCGCGATTTCGCCGGCCGCGGCCGACGCATTCCTGAAAGAGCTCGAGCGGAATCGCCCGAACGTCTTCCAGGCGGTCTCGGCCGATCGCGCGGCCCTCGAGAAGGCGGATGCCTCCGCCGGGAATCCCCTCTCGGCCGCGGGTACCCGAGCCGACGACCTCGCAATGGCCCTCTCGGTCTCCTTTTCGGCTCGGTTCCGCTCGGATCTCGCGGAGTACGCGACGGCTCGGGCCGCCGCCGTCCCCGCCTCGGACGCCTACGTACGGAGCGGGCGCGTCCTCAATCTGCTCATCAAGGACAATCTGCTCAGGCGGACGGCTCGCGACGCCGAACTCATCGCCTCGGGCCATACCCTCGACGACCTGTCCAAAGACGCCGTCCTCTCAGGCCTAGCCAAGGAAAGGGGCGAGCTCGATTACTATATAAATGGCCAATACGCGGGCCTCTACGACGAGCGCAATTTCCCCGAGTTTCCAGCCGGCGACGGATACCTCGGGCCCGATCAGTATTTCGCGATGGGCGACAATCGCTACAATTCGCTGGATTTTCGCTATAAGACGGGCAATTTCTCAACAAGGCCCCTCGACGCCGCCGATCCCTCTTCCGTCATGTACTATTCGAATATAGATCCCTTCGCATTGGATCGGCGCTTCATCGAAGGCTACGCCCTGTTCAGGATCTGGCCGCCTTCCCGCATCGGAGCCATACGTTAGCGTAATGAAGACCTGCGATGCCGGCATCGTACTCCTCGACCTTCCCCCGGCCGATAGCGCCGCGGTCGCGACGGCCCTGGGCGCTCTCGGCATAGCCAGCGCTCCCCTCGAGCCGGCGGATCAGGGGAAGATGGAAGGATTCCTCCTCGTCGGCGCCGAGGCCTGGGCGAGGGTCCGCCCCGCGCTCGCCTCGCCTCCCCGGTCCTACGCCGTCATACTCGTGGTCGTCTCCGGGCGGGAGGAAGCGGCCGCGCGCTTCCTCGAGGAAGGAGCCTTCGACTATCTCGACGGGGATAGCCCCGGTTGGGCCGAGCGCGCGGCCGCGTACTTTCGCGCCCTCATATCCCTGAACAGGCGCTTCGCGGGCGGAATCAACGTCCTCGAGAAGCGCTACGAAAACCTGGTCCATTCCCTTCCCGACATCATCTACGAGCTGGATTCGGAAGGCCGATTCACCTTCGTCAACAACTCCGTCGCCACGTTGGGCTACGCTCCCGCCGACCTCCTCGGCAAGCATTTCTCCATCCTCCTGTACGACGAGGACGCCGAGGTGGTCGACAGGGACTCGGTGCTCGAGGCCTTCCGCGGGGTGGTCACGGGACAGGCCCTCAGCCCCAAGCTCTTCAACGAAAGGCGCGGCGTCGAGCGCAAGACCGAGAACCTCGAGGTGCGCCTGCGGCGCAAGCCCGGCAGCAGACTCGGTTCGGGCGACATGATCGTCACCGTAATCTCATACGGCGAAGTGACCGCCGCGGGCGAGTACGCCCTGGACTCGTCGACCCGCGATTTCATGGGATCGGTAGGCGTAATCAGGGACATCACCCTCAGGCGCAAGTCGGAGGAAATGCTCCGCAAGCTCTATCAGGCGGTCGACCAACTATCCGCGGGAATACTCATAGCCGACAGGTCCTTCCGCATCGAATACGTCAACCCCGGCATCTTCAAGATTACGGGCCTGAGCCCGCAGGACGTGATCGGGGCGGAGCTTTTCTCCTTCTTCGACTTCCCGCCGGGCAAGGCCGACGAGATCCGCTCCCTCGTACTCGAAGGCTTCGACGCCAACGTCGAAGTTCGGCTGGCGAAGCCCCGCGATCGTCCTTCGGAAAGCCATCCCGAGGCGGGCATCGCCCGAGACGCGAGCTTGACTCGAGACGCGAGCTCGACTCGCGAAGGTCCTTGGGCCGCCCTCCACGCGTCGCCCGTGCGCTCGCCTTCGGGCTCGGTCTCCCATGCCATCCTCATCTGCGAGGACATCAGCCAGCGGAAAGCCATGGAAGAGCTCGTGAGCCTCGCCAAGGAGGAGGCCGAACGCGCCAACGGTGCGAAAAGCGACTTCCTCGCCTCGATGAGCCATGAGCTCAAGAGCCCCGTCGCGAGCGTCCTCGCCGCGGCCAGGCTCATCGAGATGGGCGGCCCCGAGCCCGAGCGCCGCGCCGCCTCGATAATCGCCAGCGCCCAGGGACTGCTCGACATGCTCGGGGATATCCTGGACTTCGTCCGATTCGAGACCGGCGCCGGCAGCCTGCGAAAGTACGCATTCCCCCTGCCCGGCTTCGTCGCGAGAATATGCGATGCCCCGCGCAAGAAAGCCCTGGCGAAAGGCCTCGCCTTCGAGGTAGGTCCCATCCCCCATGAGACCCTCCGCTCCGATCCCGATCGGCTCGGGCGCGCCTTCTCGGCGGTCCTGGACAACGCCGTGTCCTTCACCGAGCGCGGAAAGGTTCGCGTGGACGCGACGATGGAAAGGCGCGAGGGCAATATCCCCTATTTGACGCTGACCGTCGCCGACACGGGACCGGGCATCCAGCCCGAGGACCAGGGCAGGATATTCTCGCCCTTCGTCCAGCTCGCCTCGCCCTATTCGAAGCGAGGAGGCGCCGGAATAGGCCTTTCCCTCGCCCGCAACATCATCCGGGCCCTCGGCGGCGAGGTCCGCCTGCAGAGCGACGTCGGACGCGGTTCGGTGTTCACCATCCTCGTGCCCGCGGGCGATCCGCAAGCCAAGCCGGCGGTCGAAAGCCCGATCGCCCGCCGAGCCTACCGACTCCTCGTGGTCGACGACAACGAGGTCAACCTCGAATACATGGCCGCCATACTCGCCAACGCGGGGCATAGGCCGGTCACCGCCGCGAGCGGAGCCGAAGCGCTGCGGCTCTTGGACAGGACGACCCCCGACGCCGCCATCCTCGATATCCAGATGCCGGGCATGAGCGGGATCGAGCTCGGTCGCAAGATCCGCGAATACGCCGGCAGCCGCTATGACCCGAACATCCCCCTCGTGGCCCTGACCGCCTTCGATCCCGAGGAGGTATCGCGCTCCGGCGTCGATTTCGACGGCGTCTTCGACAAGCCCGTGGACGTACCCAAGCTCCTCTCCTATCTCGATGCCGCCGTCGACAAGCGCGAGGCGCCGTCGGAGGCCGCCCTCGCCGAGTATTGGGCGGGCCGGACGGCGGAAGGCATGCGCGCCCTGGCCGTCGCCCTCCGGGAAATGCCCGGCCTCGCGTCGCGGATCAGGGCGGCCCTCGATGCCGGAGACGCGGAGGCCTTGAGGCCCCCCGCGCGCGCCATGGGCGCCCTATTGGGACGGCTCGGCTACGAGCGGGGCGAAGTGGCGCTCCGGCGCCTCGCCCTCTGCTTCCCGGACGAGGACAGGACTGTCATCGCCTGCCGGGCGGAGCGGCTCGCCGCGGGATGGGAACGCGCGGTCGCCATGCTCGGCTCCCTCTTCGGCGAGCGCTAGCGGCCATTGACGGCCTCGTCTCGGGCGGCCTTTTCATTCCATTTCGCTTTGCACTATCCTGAAAGCCATGGAAATGACAGACAAGAGGACCAAGATCGTCGCGACCCTCGGCCCGGCCTCGGATACTCCCGAAACAATCGAAGCCCTCGTCGTCGCGGGCGTCAACGTCTTCCGCCTCAACTTCTCGCACAGCAATCCCGACGCCGCGAGGGGTACCGTGGAGAGGATCCTGGCGATCCGCGGCAAGATGCGCCTCCCGGTCGCGATCATGGCCGACATCAAGGGCCCCGCCGTCAGGATGTACGGCTATCGCGAAACCCCTCGCCATCGGAGCCGGAACGGTCGTGACCATCGAATCGAGGCCGGCCGAGGGGATCGAATCGCTCGCGTCGGGCGCCGCGTCGACCGTCTACACCAACCTGCCCGACATCGACGCGTTGTGCGCCATCGGTCAGACGGATACTCCTCATGGACGGCTATTTCGCCGGAGAGGTCGTATCCAAGGCGGCCGGATCGGTCGACGTCAGGATAGGCAATCCCGGCGAGCTCAGGCCCAAGGCCCACCTCACCATCCCCAGCGTCGACTACCCGATCCCCTTCCTCTCGGACAAGGATATCAAGGATATCAGCTTCGCCGTCGAGAGCGAGGTCGAGTACATAGCCCTGTCCTTCGTCCGAAACGCGACCGACATCGAGGAGGTCCGGCGCCTCGTCCAGCGCGTCAAGACGGCCTCCGGGCGGAGACCGAGCGTCAAGCTAATAGCCAAGATCGAGAGCGCCAAGGGCCTGGCGGCCTCCGACGAGATCGTCGAGGCCGCCGACGGCATCATGGTCGCCCGCGGCGACATGGGCGTCGAGATCGCGATCGAGACGGTGCCCATCGCCCAGAAGCGCCTCATCCGCACGGGCTTCCTGGCCGCCAAGCCGGTCATAACCGCGACCCAGATGCTCGAGTCCATGATCGACAGTCCCATGCCCACGAGGGCCGAGGCCAGCGACGTCGCCAACGCCTGCTTCGACTCGACGAGCGCGGTCATGCTTTCCGGCGAGACCGCCATCGGCCGCTTCCCCGTCAAGGTCGTAGAGACGATGAGCGCCATCATACGCGCGGTCGAGGCCGAGTTCGACTACGACGAGTTCCACAAGCGCATGCCCCTCTTCGCGCGTACGGGGGAGCTGCCCGCGGTGCTCTCGTACAACGCCCTCTCCGTCGCCTACGAGGTCCGCGCCGCGGCCATCGTCGTCCTCACCGAGACCGGCCATGCCGCCCAACTCATCTCGCGCCTGCGGCCGCGCATGCCCATCTTCGCCTTCACCAAGGAGAAGGCCGTCTACCACCAGCTCGCGATGAACTGGGGAGTCTATCCCTTCCTGCTCGCGGGCGTCGAGGAAAGCATCGACGCCCTCATCGCGGAGACCATCGAGAGTTGCATGCTGGCCGGAGTCCTAAAGAAGGGAGACGTCGTAGTCTTCGTGGCCGGCCTGCCCCTGGCGCAGAAGGGGACGACCAACATGATCCGCGTGGAGACGGTGGGATAGGGAGAGAACGGCCGGTTCTTACTGCGGTCCGCGCGCGTCGTTCTCTAAGGAATATGGATCGCCTTCGCCCATCACGCAGGGGGGCCCGCCTGGCTGCGGAGAGCCTCGCTAGTCCTCGGCTTGATGGCCCGATGGCCTGCGGAATCGCTCGGCTCCCCTCCGCCGGCGCCCCTGTTCAATGGGCCAATGCGATCCACATGGCAGACACCAATACGCGCGAACTGCAAAAGGCTTCTGCCATCCCCGCGTTTCCCTTTTCGCTCCACCCTTCTCCTAGGCACATCGACGAAGCGATGTCCATGCAAAGGACTCGGTCACAACTCTCCATAGGACGGAATTGATGATCCGGCGGCTTTCTGGAATTACGACGTCGGGATACTCATCGAGGAGCTGGTTCATTGCCTCTCCCGGTCCGACTACATTGAAGTGATATGGATTTCACCGATTGAGCGGCTTGTTACGCGTACGGTTCCGTCATAAAGTGAGAGGATGAAGCACGAGGGCGAGAGCGAGTCGGGCAAGCTCAAAATAGGCGATCATTGGAACGTGATTTCGATCATCGCCCTTTCACAGAACAACCCCCTCAAGGCGCTGGCGGAGTTCGTGGAAAACTCGATCGACGCAGGCGCGAAGAACGTGACGATCGTTCGAGGGAAAAGCAGGAACGAGCCCTATATCAAGATCGTCGACGACGGGAAAGGGATCTCGGATTTCCGCTACGTCGCTACGCATATCGGCGATTCCATCAAGCGCGAGCTCAAGACCAAGGGTGAAACCGGGCTACAGGGCGAGTTCGGCATCGGCCTCTTGTCGTTCTGGACCGTGGGCGAGACCTGCACGCTTACCTCGGCCGGCGAGGACGGGACGGCGCGCAGCATGAAGCTCGTCAAAGGCAATCCCTCATACGCCATTTCCGAATCGAGCTCCCTGTTCGGTCATTCGGGGACGGAGCTTTTGATCGCACCCATACTCGCCGGCGTGCGCGTGCTCTCCGGCGACAAGATACAGAACTTCCTCGCGTCCGAGCTCCGCGATCGCATCGCGAAAAGCGGCGTCCGCATACGAATCGTGGACCATACTTCGCGACGCGAACTCGTCGTGGAGCCTAGGAAATTCAAAGGTCGCCTCATCCACGCTCTCCCGGAGCCGCGGTGTCCCTTCGGGGAGATCTATCTCGAGCTCTACTTTGCCGAGCCTTCCGGAGATAACGCGATCGGCCTCTATAAGCGCGGCACGCGCGTTATCCCGAGTATCGTTTCGCTGGACGCCTTTGCTCGCTCTCCCTGGACGGCGAGTCAGATCGAGGGAATCATCGATGCCCCGTTCCTCCAGCTCACGCCCGGGACGCGGGACGGGATCGTCCTTGACGAGGCCTACGAGTCGTTCTGCGTCGCCCTACAGCCCGTGGAGGAAAGCCTTATGGGGCTGCTCGACGAGCAGCGCCGCGCCGAGGAAGAAGAGGCGAGTCGGCAGATCCTCGGTAAGGTCACGCGAGCCCTCCGCGAGGCCTTTCTCCACCTCCCTACCGAAGAATACGGGTGGCTCGCCGCGAAGACCCGGGAGGCGAGGAGGCAGAGTTCCGAAGGGCACGGTGGAGTGGGCGGCGAGGGAGGCGGAACGGGACCGTCGACGATCCCGGGCGAAGCCGAACCCGGCCAGGCTACCCTGGCGGCGATTGCCGAGCCGTCTTCCGGAGAGGACGCGAGCTTCGGGGAATATCTGCCCGAGGCTCTCGAGCGCTCGGATGCTCAGAAAAGCTTCTTCGATTTTCCCGGCCCCTTGCACAAGCTCATGATCTCGCCCGCCTCGTCGGTGATCGGCGTCGGGGAGCGAAAGAAGCTCAAAGCGGTAGCGCGGGACAAATCGGGTCGAATGATCGACTCGGGACTCGACTACGAATGGCGGGTCTGGGAGGGCGCCGGGTCGATCGAGGGTATCGATGCCGCCTATGCCGAATACATTGCTCCCGATGAGCCCTGCGTCGCGACCGTAGAGCTCCGTGTACGGCAGGGCGAGACGGTCGTAGTCGCAAATGCCCTCGTTACGGTCACCGCCGAGCTGATCCACCGCCCCAGCGGCGGGGCCGGCGCATCGCGCCGCGGCCTCCCCGGCTATACCTACAAAAAGGCGCCGGGAGAGCTCTGGCGCTCGCGCTACGACACGGAGAAGTCCGTGATCGTCATCAACAACGCCCACGCCGACTTCATCTACGCTTCGCGTCAGGGGATGACCAAGATCCGCTACATCGCCCGCCTCTTCGCAAAGGAGCTGGTACTCGCCAACTTCCCCGAGGTCACGAAGGAGGAACTCCTCGAGCGCATGGTCGAGCTCACACTATATACCGAGGAATACCTGAGATAGTTTGTCTCATTTCAAGCTCGCCCATCTCCTCCTCTTCGACGTCGAGGACGTGATGGACGATGACGATACTGCGATTGACCGGGGAGGAATAATCGTGGGTAAAAACATGATCATCATCGGCGGAGGCATGGCCGGCCTATCGACGGGCTGCTACGCGCAGATGAACGGCTACGATTCCACGATATTCGAACGGCACAGCCTCCCCGGAGGTCTCTGCACCTCCTGGAAGCGCGGAGACTATACCTTCGACGGATGCGTACACTGGCTCGCGGGGAGTTCCGGCGACGGTCTCATGGGAAAGTATTGGCACGAGGTCGGCGCCCTCGAGGGGAGGGAGTTCGCCTACCACGAAGTTTTCACGCGGATCGAAACGGGAACTCGCGACGATATGAAGACGTTTACCGTCTACTCGGATGCCGACAGGACGAATGCCGGGATGAAGGCCATCGGTCCCGAGGACGGCTGTCGAATCGACGCCTTCACCGACATGATAAAAAGGTTCACGGGCTTTCACTCGGCTTTCGACAAACCCTTCGAGCTGATGGGAATGCGCGATTATCTGGAGATGTTGCGATCGATGAAGCCCTACTTCAAGGATTTCAACGCCTACAAGGACATGACGATAGGCGCCTATGCGAAGGGATTCAGGAATCCCCATCTCCGCGAAGGCGTCGCGGGGATATTGGGCGACCCGGCTTTCTCCTTCTTCGCAGTCGTGTTGATGCTGGCGTGGCAGCACGACCGCAACGCGGGATATCCGATCGGAGGCTCCCTCGAATTCAGCCGTGCGATCGAGAAAAAATACGAGGAGCTGGGCGGGACCTTTCGCTGCTCCTCGCAGGTGAGGAAGATCCTCGTCGAGCGAAACAAGGCCGTCGGCATAAGGCTTGCCGACGGGACCGAGCGCTACGCCGATATCGTCGTTTCGGCCGCCGACGGATACGCGACGATCTTTGAAATGCTGTCCGGGAAATTCCTCGACCGAAAAATACGCAGACGTTACGATAGGCTTCCGATCTTCGGGCCGCTCTTCTGTCTCTCGCTCGGAGTACGTCGGGATTTCTCCGGGGAAGCCCCCCTATCGGTTCATATCCTCAGGCAGCCGATCGAGATCGAGAAGCGCGTTCAATCGAAGATCGGGATCAAGCATTATTGTTACGATAGGACGATGTCCCCGACCGGGAAATCCGTCCTGCAGGTGCTCTACCCCTCGGATTACGACTACTGGAAGACCCTCGAGGCGGATCGCCGAGCTTATGAGAATGAAAAGACGAAAATCGCCGAGCAGCTCGTAGCCGCCCTGGAGGAATTCCATCCCGGGATCGGGAAGGACATCGAGGCACTCGATGTCGCCACGCCGCTGACCTTCGAGCGATATACGGGGAATAGGCGAGGCAGCTTCGAGGGCTGGTTCATGACGCCCAGGGCGATGACCATGCGCATACCGAAGACCTTGCCGGGACTGAGAAATTTCTATATGGTCGGGCAGTGGGTCCAGCCGGGAGGGGGTTTGACTAATTCGCTCAAATCCGGCCGCGACCTCGTAAGCATCCTCTGCGCAAAAGACAGGCGCCCTTTTATAACTGCATAGCCGATCGCCGCCGATTGCTCAAAGATATCCATCGCTCTCGTAGAACGCCCTTCGCCAACTTGGTCACGGTCATTGCCCAACTTGGTCATGACTATTGCCCAACTTGGCGGCGGCTCTTGGCCAAGTTGGTCGCGACGGCCGCCTAACTTGGAAAATTCCGCTGACTAAACTGGGCGCGTTCAATCACCAAGCTGGCCGAGCGACGTTTATTTCTCATATGGCACTCACTATTCGAGCAATGCGCAACAATCTCGGAACAAGTCAAAGCCCCTACTACGCTCTCGCCTCCTGGTCGGAGGTCGTGGAAAGCGAGGCTTTCATAGACCGCATGGCGGCGGGCAGGACGACGATCTCGAAGACCGATATTCTCGCCGTCTTCCAGTTGGCCCGCGAGGAGCTCGCCCGCCTCCTCTCCGAGGGTTGCTACGTAACGGTCGCAGTAAGGGACCGATTGAATGATTGGACGCCTCGCCTCTTTCCGCGAGGGGAGAGTTTGAACACGGTTTTCCAACCATGGTTCGAATCTCGGAAAGTACGTCCGCGATTCGAACCGAGCTCGATGGTGGTGGTGGCCGGGATGGTGTCAAGGGTCGAGATGAACGCCAAAGTACGGCGCCCTTGACACCATCCCGACCACCACCGGAAGCCCTACGCGTTTTCAG
>CAVZVX010000129.1:0-7684 GCA_963778775.1 uncultured Spirochaetota bacterium
CGCGAGGCATGGGACCGAGATCGGTCCCATTCCCAGCGCGAGCGCGGCGGCGAGAAACCAGGCGCGGCGGACGCCCAGGGAGGCTCCCAGCCTCATTTCGCGAACTTTTCGAGATAGGCCTTCGAGAAGAGCGCGTCCGGCAATCGCTCGAGGGAAGGCTTCGCGATGGTGATGACCGTGCGATCGTTGACGAAATTTCCGTTGACCGTCCGTCCCTGCAGGTTGTCCAATATGATCATCGTGATGGGCACATAGTGCGAACCCACCTCCTGATAGGAGGGTATGGCGGTCGTCCTGAGTATCTGCCCCGACAGACTGTAATCTTCCTTTTTACGCACGAGGTTGTCGTCGCTGATCCATAGCTTCGTGATGGCGAAGGTCACCGTGTCGCTCAGCGCCTTGAGATCGACCACCCAGCAATCGAACTTGCCCAGCTTTTCCCGCCTGGTCCCGGTGACGCTATAGTCGCTCGCGAAGGAGGATTGGGTGAAGTCCGAGTTGCGCGCGTTGGAGTTCTGGAAGCGCTCCTTCGTGCTCGTGAAGCTGAAGGCCCGGCTGATGGGGTCGTACAGCCAGAAATTGTCGTCGATCTTCAGGTAGCCCTTGCCGCGGTCCGAATCGGGCGAGAGGATGAGGATGAGGAACTTCTGGTCCTTGTCCCGCCTGAAGATGGCCGCCACGGTCGAGCTCTTTCCCCCTCCCGCGTCTATCTGGTCTATCGTGTACTCGGCGGAAAAGTCCGAATCCTTGAAGCTCACCAGAGCGTCCACCTTGCGGAGCATCGCGGCGTAATCGGGGTCGGCGAAGGCCTGGGCGGCCGCGAGGGCGCAAAGGGCCATGAGAAGGAAGCGTTTCACATCAGGACTCCATTGAGCATGCTTGAACGGGCTCTATCGATGAGGCGCGCGCCGACGGGCCGGCGGCGGCGGCCAGCACGGCGGCGAGCATCACGAGGGCGACGGCGAGCATCGCCGCGGGAGCCATTTCCCAGGCGATGCGCCCGTTGGACAGGAAGACGTCGAAGCCCGGCAGCCAGGAAAGGTCGATGGTCGACAGCAGCGAGAGAAGGCCTATCCCGATCGCGACGCCCAGGATCGAGGCGACGACGGCCAGCATGCCGGCCTCGAGGAGGAAGAGCCGGACCACTATCGGTCTTTGCATCCCCATGGCCCTCATGGTCCCGATTTCCTTCGTCCTCTCGAACACCACGACGCGATAGGTATTCACGACGCCCAGGACCACGGTGCCCATGAGGAGGCAGGCCAGCGCGAAGAGGAGGAAGGTAATGACCTCCACGACCTGATTTATCTGGGCGATATGGGATCCGAGGCCGATGAGCGAATACTTGACCCCTTTCCAGTCGCTCGCGTCCCGAGTCGCGTAAAGCTCGGTCTTGACGGCGAAGAGGGGGAACATCGGCAGGGTCCTCTCGAGGGTCGCCTGGATCCTCTTGAGAGGGAAGGCGGCCTTTTCGTTCCTCTGGTAATAGCCCCCCACGTAGGTGGCCGACCCGGGCGCGGCGAGGACCGCCTGGCGCAGGTAGTCGATGTCCATGTACGAAGTATAATACCCGAACAGGCTCGAGTCCTTGTAGATCCCCCGCAGGGTCAGGCTCGCGCTGTTGCGCTGGCCCGTCGTCGTGTCCACGAGAAGGAGGAGGTCGTCGCCTATCCGGGCCCGGAGCATCTTGGCCACCGGGGCCGAGATGAGGATTCCGTTGCTTCCCTTCATCCCCGCGGGCCCACCGGCTACGTAATTGAAGGTGCGGAAATTCCGCTCCTCCCTGTCCCAGGCCACGCCCGTCACCATTCGGAGGTGGACGGAATTGCCGCCGAAGCTGAGGAAGACGTTGGTGCGGTAGTCGATGCGCGGCGAGGCCCGCACGGGTCTGCCAGGAAGGGCCTCGAGCGCGTCGATGACCTCCTGGGGGTCGGTTATCTCGAGATCGCTGTTCTTCACGTTCCCGAGGATGGAGAAATCCCCGCCGTAGTAGATCTTGGCCTTTTCCTCGAGGCTTTGCCGCATGCCGCCGAGCGCCCCGTAGACGATCGTTATGACGGCGCAGCCGAAGGCTATGGCCAGGCCCAGGATTCGATACCGCGCTTTTTGCCTAAGGAGGTTGCGGAGCGCGATGCGGATGATGGCGCCCACCGGCTACTCCGACGCGATCGCCCGTATGGGCTGTATTCGAAGCGCGAGGTGCACCGGGTAGATCCAGCCCACCGCCCCTATCAAGGCCGCGACCGCGATATGGTAGAGCGCCCCCCAGGCCGTCAACGCCGGCTCGAGGGTGTGGGAGCCGAAGAGCGTCGCCATGAAGTCGTTGCTGATTCGAAGGCCGCCGCGCCCGAGGACGTAGCTCGCCGCGCCGCCGATGGCGATGCCGGCGAGGCCGTAGGCCAGCATGAGCATCATGGTCTCCGTAAAGAAGAGCTTGCGAACGAAGCCCCTGGAGGCGCCCAACGCGCGCATCGTGCCGATCTCGCCGGTCCGCTCGATCACCGAGATCACCAGGGCGTTGATGATGATGAGCATCCCTCCGAACAGGGCTATGAAGAATCCGACGTTGAAGATGATGCGGACCCAGTAGACGTAGAGGGCGGAAAAGCCCGCCGTATGGCGCCAGTCCAGGACGCGAAGCCGCGATCCGGCCTCGGCGTATTCCTTCTCCAGGCTTTTGGCCGCTTCGCCCGGGTCGACTCCGGGGCGAAGCGCGACGAGGACGAAATTCACAGCGGAGGACTCCATGCGCAAAGGATCGTCCGCGGCGAGCTCCTTCTTGAGCTGCCCTTCGACCTGCGACAGCTGGATGCCCGCCTGGGGCTTGGCCACCTGGTCCTTGGCGTCGGCGAAGAGCTCGTCGAGCGAGGAGGCGTTGATCGCCGCGTCGGCGACTCCGGGAGACTTCCCCTTCTCGATCCCGAGCGACATGCCCAGGAGGGAGCGCAGGGTCGTGGCGTCCACGAGGACGAGGGAGTCGAGCGTTTCGTTCGCGACCTTGTAGCGGATGATGCCCACCAGGGGGGCGCGCCGGATCTGGAATCCCTCCGAGCTCACCTCGGTGAGCTGCATCGGGTCCCCGAGCTCCGGCGCCTTTCCGGTAGCCTGGGCGATCGCCGCCGCGCGGGCTTCCGTGATCATGATCCCCGGTCTGTGACCGTCTATCGGGAGGCCTTTCGCGATCGAAAGGGCGCCGAAGGCCTTGAAGTAATCCGAGCCGTCCACGCCGAAGGCGTTGACCGCCTGGCGATAGGACCCGACTTCGAGAGCCGCTTGGCCGCAGACGATGGCCACCGCCTGCGCCACCTGAGGTCGGGCGGCCAGATCCTTGGCGACCTGAGCCCCTTGAGGCATGGTCGGGATCGACGAGAAGCCGCCCACCACGGGACTGTCGTCACCGAAGAGGCTGAACTCGGCTCCCGTGGCGGCGCTGACGGACAGATCGCCCGTGAAGCTCTCTATGAAGGCGCGCCGGACGCCCTTTTCCGTCCCGTCCAGGATGGCGTTTCCTATCGTCATGAGACAGAGAATGCCGGCTATGATGAGGCCGATCGTTCGAGTCCTGCGGGCATTGCGCTCCAGGTTCCGCAGAGCGAGCTTGATGAATAGCATTGAGCGTCAATAACCTATCATAAGACGCTCGAAATGAACAGTATCGATTCCCGAATCGGCCTAGCCCGAAGGCCCAGCCGTGACGATTCCGGACAGGACGAGGGCCAGGCTCTCCTCGGGCGCAGCCCCCTCCGCCGCGATCGGGTCTCCGTCGCCCGGGATCGCTTCCTTTTCCGCGATGAGGATAATGCCGCCGCTTCGGCGCGCCAATTGCCTGGCCTTCGCGATGTCCGCGCTCTTGACGAAGATAAGACCGTGGCGCTCGCAGACGTAGGCGAGGAGGAACTCGACCTCGCTGGAGCCGAAGAGGACTATCGTCCCGGCCCCGCCCCGCTTGACGCTCAGGGCCAGGGCCTCGAGCCGATCGCGGTAGAGCTCGGCGCTTCGGGAGGCCCGATTGAAGTAGCCGGCCGTACGCCGCGCGAGCTCCCCCAAGCCCGAGGGCGTCAGGCCATATCGGACGCTCTTGGAGGAGAGCCTGGTGAGCTTTACCCAGCCGCGCTCCGCGAGGCGCCGGAGGAGCATATTGGCCATGCCCAGCGAGATGCCCGCCCTGCCGGCGAGTTCCCGCTGCGTAAGGCGGGCCCCGCCTGTCGTGGCCTCGCTGATGACGTTGAGAACCGTCAATTCGCTGTCGTTGAAATCGGGTATAGATTGTACGGGCATGATCTTTGGAAATGCGGGGCCGCCCGGAGCTCGAAGCCCCGGTACGGCAAGCGAAATGTCGCGCAACCTTGCGAGAGGCGGCCGAAACTCGCTCTCCCTTCCAGTCGCGTTCTACAATCCGTCTCAAATCGTTCAATTAATGAACAAAACACTAGCACGCAATTCCGTCGGATTCAAGCCGCCTTTGGCACATTGCTTCGTTCACCTTATCGCCTCGACGAGGCGGTCGTTCTCCTCGGTCCTTCGCACGGCGAGGCGAACGAATTGGCCTCCGGCCGGAAAGCCTTCCTTGCCGGAGAGGTCTTTTATGAAAATGCGCTTCTCCTCGAGAAGCTTCGTCGCGAGCTCGCGCGAGCTCAGGCCGTCGGTCAGGCGGCAGAGGAGGTAGTTGGCCTGAGAGGGGTAGACGGCGAAGCGGCCCGAAGTCTCGAGGGCGGCGGCGAAGCGCCTGCGCTCGGCGGCGAGGGCGTCGCAGGCCGCGCGATAGTCGGATTTGTACTTGTCGACGATCTGCAGGAAGAACTCGCCTAGGGAGTTGACGTTCCAAACCGGGAGCAGCCGCCTGACGGCGGCGACCAGGGCGGTGTCGCCCGAGGCGAGGACGCCCAGACGTATCCCGGGCACTCCGTAGCTTTTCGATATGCTTTTTATGACCGCGAGAGCGGGACGCGCAGCCAGATAGGCCTCGTCCAGGAGGGTAAAGCGGCGCTCGGGATCGGCGAAATCCGCGAAGGACTCGTCCACGATGACTCGCTTGCCGACGGCGAGGAGCCTGTCGACGAGGCCCTTGGTCGCCGCTTCGTCCAAGAAATGGCCGCTCGGGTTGTCGGGATTGACCAGGACGAGTATGTCGGCCTCGCGCATCGCCCCCTCGAGCTCGTCGGGCCGGTACGAGAAGGCCTTGGCGGCGGTCGGGAAGGCCCGGATCCGGTCGCGCCCGAATCGCGCGGGATACTCGTTGAAGGCCGGGCTCGCCATCGCGACGGTCCCGCTCATGAGCCGCGCCGCCGCGTCGATGAGCTCGGCGGCTCCGTTGCCCACGACCGCGCGCTCGGGCTCGAGGCCGAAGACCTTGCCCGCGAGGCTTCCCTGTATCGCCGCGCCGGAAGGGTACTGGGTGAGGAGCTCCCGGAAGCTCGTCGTCATCTCCCTGACCAGGCGCTTGGGCGGGAAATAGGGATTGACGAGATAGCAGTAGTCGAGGAGGCCGGGAAATCGCCAGTAGCCGCCGTAGCGCGACTGCATCCGCTCGAGCTTGCCCTCGCGCTCGGAGAATATGGTCTCGGCCACGGAGAGGTCGTTGGGATCGTCTATCTCGTACCATCTCTTGCCGCTCACCGGCAGGGCCTTGAAGCGCACGTCCTCGAGGAGGGCCAGGACCTTGAGCACCTGCTCGTAATAGCGGTTGTGCCCGAAGGCGGTGAGGTAGGCCTCGAGGAAGGGCAGGTAGTAGCTGGTCGAGAATTCGCGCGAGAATTTATAGATGTTGACGGTCTTGTAGTACTGCTCCACCCGCTTCCATTTAAAAGCCCTCTTTTCGATGACGCTGACGATATTTCGCTCCTCGTCGACCATCGTGACCGTGCCGTCCATCCAGGCCTCGAATTTCGAGACCACCGCGAGATTGGGCTCGCCGTCCGCGAGCAGCTTCTCGAGGATCTGGTACTGGAAAATGAGGTCGCTCTCGAGGAGGAGGGTGTCGTCGGCGGCGAGGTATTCCCGCGCGAGCCAGAGCGAGTAGATGTTGTTGGTCGTGTCGTAGATCTCGTTGGTCACGTATACGAGGTCGATCTGGGGGTATCGGCCCTCGAGGAAGGCGCGAAGGCGGTCGGCCCTATAGCCCACCACCAGGATCACGCGCTTGATGCCCACGCGGATGAGGGCCTCGAGGGCCCGCTCGATCAGGGATTTGCCGTTCACCCGCACCATGCACTTGGTGCCGTCCTCGGTGTACTTGCCGAGCCGCTTGCCCATTCCCGCGGCGAGGATCATAGCTTGCATTTTGAACGAAGATAGCACGGATGGCCCGATCGAACAAGGCGAAGCTCCGAGCCTATTCCACGCGGAAGCGCTCGCCCATGGCGGCGAGCGCCTCCCTCCCTTCGATGCCGAGCTTGCGGCAGGCCGAGGCGAGGGCGTTCCGTATCGTCGATACGGCCACACCGCTCTCCGCAGCCAGCTCCTTGACCGTCTTGCCCAGGATTCGGCCCCTGACGACCTGCTCCTCGCGCCTGTTGAGCCGATAGCGCGAAAGCTTCAGCACGGGCTTCTTTGGGGCGAGGGCCGAGAGGAAGCGCCCTTTGGCCAGGCCATAGACGAGGATCGAGTAGACCCCGGCGCTGATCAAGGCCGGTACGAGGGCGATGGCAGGCTTCCTGGATGCCGCGACGGGCAGCACGAGAAAGGCGAAGCCGATCCCCGCGAGAATGGGCGCCTTGATCTTTGCGTTGCGGAAAAACCAGCCCCTGCGGAAGAGGATGATGACCCCCACGGCCGCGAAACCGAGTCCGTAGAAGCAATTGAGGGTGGCGACGGTCTCCACTGCCGCCAAACCGTAGAATAGTCCAGCCTGGAGCGGGCCGAGGAAGGAGAAAAAGGCGGTCGCCAGAAAGAGGAGGGCGAAGGCGAGATATACGGGGCTCAGGAAAAGCTCGTCGGGCTCCGCGCAGTCGGTGATCGCCAAGCCGGCTTGGATCATGATGCCTATCAAGCCGAAACCCCGTTGAAAACCCTCATTATGTTTATTTCTCGATTTCATTTGATTTTTTATTCGGTATTTTCCCCCGGCTGTCAAGTCTCATTTCTTTCTATTCTTCAATAAATCGGCGAAAGGATTGTAGGTCATCCCGTCGTCTTCCTTCTCGCGGCGAGGCGCCGGGGGCGGCGCGGAGAGGGGTTTTCGCGCTACGACTACCCGCCTCGGAGCGGCGACGGAAGCCCGGTTCCCGCCCCTTTCGGGCAAGGCTCCTCCTGCCGCGGCCGGCGCGGCCTCGCGCCGCGGCTGCGTCCCTTCCGTGGTCGCGCCCATGGGCGCGCCTTTAAGCGCGCTCTTGAGCACGCTCTTGAGCGAAAGGCCTATGCGTTTCCTTGCCGCATCTATCGATATGATGCGGAATTCCCGAACGTCTCCCACCTTGAGCACGTCCATCGGATCCTTGACGAAGCGGTCGGACATCTCGGAGACGTGGATAAGGGCGCTTTCCTTGATCCCTATCTCGACGAAGGCGCCGAAATCGACGACGTTCTTCACCTTGCCGGTCACCTTCATGCCTTCGACGAGGTCCTCGAACCTGATTACGCCTTTCTGCAGTAGGGGCTTGGGAAGGCCCTCGCGGGGGTCGCGATTGGGTTTCCTGATCTCGGCGATGATGTCGCTCAGCGTGGCGTCGCCCACGCCGTACTTGGA
>CAVZVX010000130.1:0-7860 GCA_963778775.1 uncultured Spirochaetota bacterium
GTAGCGCGCGAGGTCGCGCGGAAGGGCCGGCTTGTATCGCCTGGCCGTCGAGCGGGTCTGCACGAGGTAGACCATGTCGCTCTGGCGGAAGTCGGCGTCGGCCCGGACGAGGATGCCGTTCGTGGCCGGACGTACCTCGCGGACCTTGGCGGTGAAGCGCTCGGAGTCGTCCGGCCGGTGGAAGCGAAGCGAGTCGCCCTCGGCGAGGCCGTCGAAGGAGTCGAGGAGGGCGAAGCGGGCCTCGTCGACGACGCGGATGTCGCGCACCTTGCCGATCGAAATCCCGGTCCCTCCCGACTGATGGGGCTTGATGAACTCCGGGTCGAGCCTTCCGGTGAAGAAGTAGGTCGTCTTGCGGCGGGCGAAATCGGATTGGAGGAGGCTCTGGGCCTTCGCGAGGGCGCGCTCGCGGCCGAGCTTCCAGTTGTCGATCATGTACCGGTAGGCGGCCACGACGGAGCCGACGTACTCGGCGCTCTTCATCCGCCCCTCGATCTTGAAGGACTCGATTCCCGCCTCCATCAGGTCGGGAACGTACTCGATGAGCTGGAGGTCGTCGGGCGAGAACCAATAGCCCGACTCCGCATCGTTGGCGTAGAGGCGCCGGCAGGCCTGGGCGCAGGCGCCGCGGTTGGCGCTCTTGCCGCCCAGGTAGCTCGAGAACAGGCAGAGCCCGGACGCGCTGACGCAGAGGGCGCCGTGAACGAAGACCTCGAGCTCCAGGTTGGTCGAGGATCGCACGGCCCGGATCTCGTCGAGGGAGAGCTCGCGCGCGAGCACCGCGCGCTTGAAGCCGCGGCGGGACAGGAGGTTGACGCCCTTCGCGGAGGCGACGTTCATCTGCGTGCTCGCGTGGAGCTCGAGAGCGGGGAAATGCTCGCGCGCCATCTTCGCGACGCCGAGGTCCTGCACGATGATGCCGTCGGGCCCGACGCGCTCGAGGTATTGCAGGTACTGCCACATCCGATCCGCCTCGCGCTGCTCGAAGACCGTGTTGACGGTGACGTAGACTTTCCGGGATTGCTTATGGCAGATATCGACCGCGGCCTCGAGCTGGTTGAAGGCGAAATTCGTCGAGCGGAGACGCGCGTTGAAGTTTCGCGCGCCGAGGTACACGGCGTCCGCGCCCTCGCCGAGGGCCGCGTCGAGGGCCTCGGGGTTGCCCGCGGGGGCTAGAAGCTCTACTGTCGGCATGGGATCGAAGATATCAGAATTCTAATATTTTGCAAAGCCGGCGCCGGGCGCGGACCGGCGGCGCGAAGCGTAGGCGCGATGCGCCATCGTCCTTGCGTATCCCGTTCCTTTCCGTATATCATCCGAACCCGTATGGATATCCGCGCCACCCGCAACATCGGCATCATGGCTCACATAGACGCCGGCAAGACCACGACTACCGAGCGCATGCTCTTCTATTCGGGGAAAACCTACAAGATCGGCGAGGTCGACGACGGCGAAGCCACCATGGATTGGATGGAGCAGGAGCAGGAGCGCGGCATAACGATAACCAGCGCCGCGACCACTACTTTCTGGCGACGGCATCAGGTCAATATAATCGACACTCCCGGCCACGTCGATTTCACCGCCGAGGTGGAGCGGTCCCTTCGCGTCTTAGACGGCGCCGTCGCCATCTTCTCGGCGGTCGACGGCGTACAGCCCCAGTCCGAGACCGTTTGGCACCAGGCCGACCGCTATCGCGTGCCTCGCCTCGCCTACGTGAACAAGATGGACAGAATGGGCGCCGACTTCGAGGCCGTGCTCGAGGATATGCGCAAGAAGCTCGGCGCCTCGCCCGTCGCGATAACGCTTCCCATCGGCCGCGAGGCCTCCTTCGGGGGCATCGTCGACCTCATCGCGATGGAGGAGCTCCGATGGAGCGGGGACGGTCTCGAGATGAGCCGCGTCCCCGTGTCGGCCGAACGCCTGGCCGAAGCCAGGGCCGCGCGCGAGCGGCTCATCGACCGTCTCTCCTCGAGCTCGGACGAGATAACGAACCTCTTCCTCGAGGGCAAGGACGTACCGGCCGACCTGATCCGCAGGGAGCTCCGCGCGGCCTGCATCGCCCAAAGGCTCGTGCCCGCCCTCTGCGGCGCATCGAGGCGCAACCTGGGCGTCCAGCCTCTCCTCGATGCGGTGGTCGACTACCTGCCCGCTCCCGACGAGGTGCCGCCCGCGAAGGCTTTCCACCTCAAGAAGGAGGAGGAGGTCGACGTCCCCTGCGAAGACTCGGGCAACCCGTTGGGCCTCGTGTTCAAGGTGCAGTACGACCGCGAGGCCGGTCCCCTGTGCTTCGTGCGCATGTACTCGGGGGTGCTCAAGAACGCGAGCACCGTCTACAACCAGAACAGGAAAAAACGCGAGCGCATAACGCGGCTTTTGCGCATGCACGCCAACAAGTCCGAGCCCATGGACGAAGTGCGGGCCGGAGACATCGCCGTCATCGTGGGGATGAAGCTCGCTCGGACCGGCGACACGATCGGCACCGAGCTCTGGCCTGTCGTGCTCGAGAAGATGCACTTCCCCGAACCCGTCATCATGGTCGCCATCGAGCCCAGGACCCTCTCCGACCGCGAGAAGCTCAAGGAGGCCCTCGAGATACTCTCGAAGGAGGACCCGACCTTCACGACGCGCGAGAACGAGGAGACCGGCCAGATCGTCATCTCGGGCATGGGCGAGCTCCACCTCGACGTCCTCGTCACGCGCATCGTCCGCGACTTCAAGATCGCCGCCAAGCAGGGCAATCCGCAGGTCACCTACCGCGAGTCGATCACCAGGTCCGTCTCGCATACCGAGCGATTCCACAAGGCGGTGGGCGGGAAGGACGTCGCCGCCGGACTCACGATCGACGTCACGCCTCTCGAGCGGGGGAGCGGCAACCGCTACTCGAAGCAGCTTCGGGCGCCCCAGGTACCCGAGGAGATATTCGACGCTGTCGAGCGCGGCTTCGGCTCGGCCTTCGGCTCGGGCATACAGTTCGGCTACCCGGCCGTCGACGTGGGGGTAGACTTGGTCGGCATCGAGTACGACGAGCTGACCGCTTCCGCCTTCGCCTTCGAGGCCTGCGCTAATATGGCCTTCGACTCGGCCTGCCGCGCCGCCGGTCCCGTAATGCTCGAGCCCGTGATGAAGGTGGACATCACCTGCCCCAAGGACTTCCTCGGCGAGGCGATGAGCCTCGTCTCCCAGCGCGGCGGCCTCATCCACGGCAGCGAGTCGAGGGCCGCCGCCGAAATGATCCACGCCGAAGCGCCCTTGGTCGCGATGTTCGGCTTCACGACGAGCCTCCGCTCGGTGTCCCAGGGCCGGGCATCCTTCAGCATGGAATTCAGCCACTTCGAGCAGAAGCGAAGCTAGGACGAAGACATGAATCGACTCGTCCTGCCCTGCCTGAGCTACGTGCTCCTCATGACCTTCACGCCCGGGCCCAACAACGTGTCCTCCTCCGCCCTCGGCCTCAGGGTGGGCTATCGGAGGAGCCTGCCCTACCTCTCGGGAATCGCGACCGGCTTCCTGGTCCTCATGCTCTGCGGCGGCCTCCTCACCGAATTCCTCACGAGGAACTACGCCGCGATTTCACCCTGGCTGAAATGGATCGGCGTTCTCTACATGGCTTGGCTCGCTGTATCCCTTTTCCTCTCTCATCCAAGGGAGAAGGGCGAGCCTGCCACGCTCCGCGACGGTTACGCGGCCGGCTTCCTCCTGCAATTCGTGAACCCCAAGGGGATCCTATACGGGATCACGCTCTACACGTCCTTCGCCTCGATTCTGACCGGGAGCCTCGGCAGGACCCTGGGATCGGCGGCTATCCTGACGGTCATCGGCTTCTCGTCGATAACGATGTGGTGCCTCGCCGGAAGCGTCCTTTCGGGCCTGTTCGCCAGGCCTTCCTTCCACCTCGCCTTCAACATCGTCATGGCCCTGCTTTTGATCTACTCGGCGGTCTCCATCGTCTCGCATTGAATTGCCTGCGGCCGTCCTTCGGTAGACATCCTGCCGATCCGATCATTACCTTCGTTCTTGGCAAGAGAGGAGGATCGAGATGGGAACCCCGAATTCGAGCAGGATGGACCGGAATGCGCCCGAGTGATGGCCGTGTTCCCAAGGAGCGATTTCTCTCCGTCTTCGGCGCCCTCTTCCCGACCCGAGAATGGCCGCCCGCAAAGCTCGATGGCCTACTCGCCTCCCTCCAGTACCGCGATCTCGACGAAGGAACGACGATCCTTCGTGAAGGCCAGGTCTGCGTCAGCGTTCCTTTCGTCCTGGAGGGGGCCATCCGCGTGTTCAAGACCGCGGAATCCGGCCGGGAGATCACGCTCTATCGCGTCGAGGAGGGGCAAAGCTGCATCTTGAGCTCGGGCTGCGGCTCGGGGATCGTCTCCTTTCCCGCCACGGCCGTGGCCGAGCGCGCCACGAGCGCCGCTTTCGTCTCGAGCGAAACCGTTAGGCGCCTCCTCGCCGAAGGCGCCGCGTTCCGGGACTTCGTCCTCCAGCAGTACTCGCAGAGGATGGCCGAAGTCATGGAACTCGTGCAGGAAGTGGCTTTTCGTAGGGTCGACGAGCGCCTGGCCCAGTGGCTGGTCGAGCATAGCTCCACTGCCGAGCGAGGCTCGGGTTCCGCGCCGGGGCTCGTGGAGGCGACTCATCAGGAATTGGCCGACCATGTCGGCACCTCGCGCGAGGTCGTCAGCCGCATCCTAAAGGATTGGGAGCAACGAAAGGTCCTGCAGATATCGCGCGGGTCCCTTATGCTCCTTCCCGGTTTCGATCGTCTCCAAATGCTATCTGAGAACTTATGATCCTGCTAGGAAAAATCGCGGGCGTCGACGCCGTATGGAATCGACGCCCGTCCCGTTCCGCTCGACCTAGAATACCGCCGCCACTTCCTCCGCGGTCGAAGGGGTGGCCGCGGAAGTCTCGGCCGCCGCGCTCGGCGCAGCCTGCCGAATCGGCTTGAACTCGACATGCTCCGCGACTATCATCACCCGCGACTTGGACTTGCCTTCGCCGTCTGTCCAGCGATCCTGCTTCAAGCGACCCACTACGCGCACGCCCCGACCTTTTTTGAGGTTCTGCGAGCAGGCGAGACCGAGCTTCGACCAGGCCTCCACGTCGAAGTAGCTGACCTCCTTCTCCAGGTTGTCCTCCTGGCGGTAGAAGCGGTCGCTGGCCACGGTGAAATTGCAGACCTGCGAACCGGTCGGAAGAGTCTTGCTCTCGGGGTCCCGGACGAGGTTGCCTTCGAGCAAAATGGAGTTGAGGGAATTCACTGATGCCTCCTTGCATACGTTCCGTATGCATGCGTATAAAGCGCGCGGGAAGATAAATCGATTGAAGAAGATGGCCGAGATTAAACGCAGTTAAGGTGGGCCGATATTCATCGTAGCGGAATTGCTCGGCCCCGAGTTTCCAGCTATATTCTCTTCCTGGGGATTGGGACTCTATTAGCTACGGATCCGGACGCCTTCGGCTTTCCCGAATGGACATCCCCAGGGAGTCCCGATGAACACAGCGGCGAAAACCGCCCGACTTTCGATCCTCTCCAATAGCGCCCTCATCGTCATGAAATTGGTCATCGGATCGATCAGCGGCTCGGTGAGCATCGTCTCCGAGGCCATCCACTCCACCATGGACCTCGCGGCGGCCATCATCGCCTATTTCTCCATCCGCATGGCGCAGAGACCGGCCGACAGGGAACACAGCTTCGGCCACGAGAAGATCGAAAACGTTTCCGGCGTCATCGAGGCAGGGCTGGTGTTCGTCGCCGCCATGGCGATCATATTCGAATCGGTCAAGAAACTGATCGAATACGGACCCGTGACGCAGCTCGGGCTCGGCGTAGCCGTGATGCTCGTCTCGGGATTCGTGAATATCCTTGTTTCGCGGCGTCTCTACCGGGTGGCCCGCGCCGAGAAGAGCGTCGCGCTCGAGGCCGACGCCCTTCACCTCAAGACCGACGTCTACTCCTCGCTCGGCGTAGCTTCCGGCCTACTCGTCATAATCGCGATGCAACGCGTCTTCCACGTAGCGTGGGCCTACTACCTCGATCCGATCGTCGCCATCGCCATCGCGGCCTTCATCCTGAAGGAGGCTTGGAGAATGCTTCGCGCGGCGTTCGGACCCCTCATCGACGAAAGCCTGTCTGCCGAGGATCTCGCGAAGCTCACGGCGCGCATGGCTTCGTACCCGAAGGTCTCGATGCATAGCGTTCGTTCCCGCCGGTCCGGACGGACCAAGTACATCGACTTCCATCTCTCGGTGCCCGAAACGATGAACGTCAAGCAATCGCATGAACTGTGCGACGAGATCGAGCGGGCGCTCGAAAAGGAGCTTTCGAACACGAATGTACTGATTCATATCGAGCCCACGATCGCCGTGGGCTCGGGAGGCGGCGCGCCTCTCACCAAGGATGAATTGCTCCTGCGCCTTTCCGAGATAGGGCGAGAGGTCGCGGGATATGACATCAGGCCTCATCACTTGCACCTTTTCGATAATGGCAACTGGACTGAAATCACCTTTCACATGGATATCGACGCAGAGACTACCGTGGAGGAAGCTCATGGAATCGCAAGCGCCCTCGAGACGCGCGTGAAAGAGCTCCTCGGTTTCGAGGCTACCGTCCACGTCGAGCCGCGACAGAAACAGTAGGATCGAGCGACCGAGAGCGTCTCGCGCGTGTATCGAGAACGGCGAACCGCTCGAGGGTACCGCGGCGGATCGGATAAAGAGGCGGGAGGCGAGGACCGGTTAAGGCCTCCTTCGCCTGCCTCAAGAAGCGTCGCCATCTCCCCTGCCTAGGGAAAAGATATCCCGAACGAAGGCAATGCGGTCTCCGTCGTAGCGCCTGGCCACGATGTCGGTCGTGTCGTCGGCGAAATCCTCGCTCTCTGCCACGCTGCCCGCTGCTCCCGTCTTCGAGTACCCGTAGAATTCGCCGTCCGGGGAGAAGTAGACGAGGGTCAGGGACAGGGAAGGAAACTGCGCGGCAAGCTCCGCGATTTCGTCTTCCGGCAGGCCGTCGACGCTCTCCACGCGCATGACGAGGGAGTCGCCCTGCTCCAGGCGCGTTACCGAGTCGTCGTCGACCGAAGGCGAGGAGAGGAGGAGCGCGGCGGCCGCGCGGCGCTCCTCCTCCGTACCGCCGGTTATCTCGATTTCGTCGCGACAGGTGAACGACATGCTCCCTCCTCACTGGGCAACGAAATCGGCGCGTTGCAGGCAGGTCGCGCGATATTCGGAAGGCGACATGCCACAGACCCGCTTGAAGGCGCGGGCGAAACCGAATTGATTCCCGAAGCCGAGTTTGTCGGCGATTTCCTGGACGTGGAGGTTGGTGCTCGAGAGCATGGCCCGCGCAGCCTCGATCTTGAGGCGTGTGTAGTAGCGCATGGGCGGCATGCCCATGCGCTCGGTGAAAACGCGGACGAAGTGCTCTCGCGAGAGCTGTATCCGCGCGCAGAGGGCTCCCAGGTCGAGGTTGCGCTCGATGGCGCCTTGCATTATCGCGAGGGCCTTCTCGACATGGGCATTGTCCGAGGTCCCCCTCGCGGCGACCTGACCGGCCGCCAGGCCGTAGAGGAAGGCGAGCAGGCCGTGGTAGGCGGCCTTGACCAGCTCGCTCCGGCCGGAGGCGCTCTTCTCGAGGAGATCGGCGAAGAAGAAGCGCTGCGCCGTGCCCACGACGATGGGGCCGCGCCCGAGGCCCCGCCCCTCCTGGAGGAACTCGAGGAGGCTCAGGAGCTCGGCCTCGCCCTCGGCGTCGATGAGCACGGCGTAATAGGTAATGGGTCTCTTGGCGTTCGTCGCGGATATCTGATGGATCGAGCCCGGAACAAATACGTAACTGAAACGAGTAGAGGACATAAA
>CAVZVX010000131.1:0-91995 GCA_963778775.1 uncultured Spirochaetota bacterium
TTCGAGAAATTCAAAAGCATGCAGTAATCGAATTGGGCTATATTCTCACTGTACATTAATACTCACCCTTTATTAAACGGCGATTTTCGAGAATCCTCAACCATCATAGAAATATACTTATTCCCCAGTTACCTCATGGCGATTGTTCTCCTTCCAGAAGTCTATCACCCGGTCTTCCTGTCGTTGCTGTGTAGTGAGTCTCCGCTCGTCCTTCTTTCCCGATGCTTTAGGAGAACCCGCTTTGCTTTTGTATAATCAGCCTCAATTACTGCTATTGTGAAATTGTTTTTTTCCTTCGACGCGATTTCACATTCGATGCCATGTTCCCCTAAAATAGCAAGGAACCTGTCCATCTTTTCGAGTGTGGAAAATGTCCATAACTCTCTCACATCTCATTCCTTGTTCTTCGCATGAACGGAATAGCTTGCAGGGGGACTGCCGCGAGAGGAATAGCTTTCTGAAAGAATCTTCCCTCGGGGGATGAGGCCCTTCGCAGCGCTGAAGAATTTCCTTTTATCGGCCCATCTCGATGAGCGAATCGTGGAGTATGCCTGCGAAGTCTTTGATGTCCTCGGCCTCGTCGTGTCGAAGCTCGTCATCCAGCGCTGGAGGCCGCCTTCCCAATCGTAGAAATACGATTTGTCGCGGGCGGCCTCGGCGGCCCGTGCCGACATGCGCGCGAAAATGGCAGTTGACGTCCACGGGAAAGGCGAGCTCGATGCCTCCCATCGTGTGACCGCGGCCTCGAGACGACGGGCCGCCGAGTTGGCCTTTTTCGCGTTGCGCTCCCATGCTCCCGTGCTCAGGTAAGCCTCGTACTGCGCCGAGATGAAGCGCATCTTGGACGCGAGCTGAAGCCGCGTCTTGCGAAGGTAGGGCGCGCGCGCGGCGAGCCGGGGCTCGAGGACTACTACCGCCTCGCCGAACGCGACCCCGTTTTTCATCCCGCCGAAGGAGAGGAGGTCGACGCCTTCGCAGATTTTTCGGAAGGGTAGGCCGAGGGCGACCGCCGCGTTGGCGATGCGCGCGCCGTCGACATGCACGGCAAGACCGGAATCGTGCGCCATCTTCAAGAGCTCGGCCATCTCCTCGGGAGAATAGAGCGTGCCAAGTTCGGTCGGCTGGGTAATGGAGAGGCAGGAAGGCTGGGGTTGATGTATGAAACCGAGGCAGGTCAGGGCCTCGCGAAGGGCTTCGGGAAGGATCTTGCCGTTACGGCTCTCGAGCTGGCGGACCTTGCAGCCCAACGCAGCCTCGGGCGCCCCGGTCTCGTCTGTCGCGATATGGGCGACATCGGAGCAAAGCACCGAGAGGCCCGGGCCGGCGACCAAGGAGAGCGCGAGCACATTGGACCCCGTACCGTTGAGGACGAAGAATGTCTCGGAAGAGGGACCGAACTCGCGCTTGAATTCGGCGAGAGCCTTCTGCGTCCATGGGTCGTCCCCATAGCCCAGGGCATGGCCCGAATTGGCCGCTACCAAGGCCTCGATGACCTCGGCGCAGGCACCGGAATTGTTGTCGCTCGCGAAGCTCTTCATGGGCATGGTGAGAGCGAGTTTAGCCTCGCGACCCGAGTCGTCGCAAGAGGAGGAAACGGAGCCCGCTCGATGCGATCAATGGCGATCTAGCACATTTCCTCCTTTCGTACTAAAGTGAGTTATCTTTTTCCTTGCAGGAACCTAATGGATATCCCATCTTTCGAGTCTTTCGGACTCGGGCCTGCGGCTCTTTCCGCCCTTTCTCGAAAGGGATTCGAGGAGCCCACGCCGATACAGATCCTCACCATACCTCGCCTTCTCAAAGAAGGTCCTGACCTTATCGCCCGAGCCAGAACCGGTACCGGGAAGACTGCGGCCTTCGGTATCCCCTTCGCCCAGCTTCTCGGGGAGGCGGCTGGCCACGTACGCGCCCTCGTGCTCGTGCCCACTCGCGAGCTTGCCCTGCAGGTAACCGCGGAGCTCGTCTCGCTCAGGAACGGCACCTTCCCCCGGATAGCGGCGGTCTACGGCGGAGCATCGATGGGCGAGCAACTGCGCCGCCTCGGGGTCGGAGTCGACGTGGTCGTCGGCACGCCGGGTCGCGTCCTCGACCACCTCGGCCGCGGGACCCTCGACGTGTCACGCATCGAGTTCCTGATTCTCGACGAGGCCGACGAGATGCTCGACATGGGATTTATCGAGGACATAGAATCGATAATGGAAAAATGCGGCGAGAAGCGTCGCGTAGTCCTTTTTTCGGCGACCATGCCCGCGGGAATCGTCCATGTGGCCAAGCGCCGCCTTGGCGCCTATGAGACCGTCGAGGATTCCTCGGAGGCGGTCGCGACCGAGCTTGCCGAGCAAGTATGGCTCGAAGTACGCGAGGGCGACCGCCTCGAAGCCCTCTGTCGCGTCATGGATGTCGAGGAAGACTTCTTCGGCATCGTGTTTACGAGTACCAGGGTAGAGGCCGAGAGAGTCGCCAAGGCGCTCGAGGAACGCGGCTACGACGCGGAGGCCCTGCATGGCGAGATACCACAGGACCGGCGCGAGAGGATACTGGCGAAATTCCGCGAGAGGCGCATCCGCGTGCTCGTCGCCACCGACGTCGCGGCGCGCGGCATAGACATCGACAGGCTTTCGCACGTCGTCAACTGGTCCCTTCCCCACGACCCGGAGGCCTATGTCCACAGGGTAGGGCGGACGGGCCGGGCCGGAAACGCCGGTACGGCGATTACCCTGGTCACGCCCGACGAGTATCGCAAGCTTTTCCGCTTCAAGCGGGCGGCCGGCGTCGGTTTCAAGAAAGCCAAAGTGCCCGAGGTAGACGAAGTCCTCGCGGCCAAGCGCGATCGGCTCCGCGGCAAGATCCTCGCCCGGACGGAATCATTCACCGCGGAGGATGACAAGGACGCGGCCGTCGTCCGCGCGGGAAAGCTGTGGCGCGATCTCGCTGACGAGATTCTAGCCAAAGCTCCGCCGAGCGATGCCCTCGCCGCGGCGCTGTTCGAGGCCTTCGGAAGCGAGATCGACCCCGCCCGATACAGACGCATCGAGGAGTGCTCGGTCGACGCGGCCGCGACGGCCCGGCTCTTCGTGGGCGTGGGCAAGCGAGATCGGGCGACGCCCAAGGGCCTGGCCTCTCTCGTCAAGCGAATTTCGGGCCTACCCGATCGGCTTATCGGCGGCATCGAGATCTACGAGAATTTCTCTTTTCTCACGGTCCCCTTCGAGGCGGCCGAGAAGGTAATCACCGAGGCAAGGCGCTCGGGAGGCTTGCCTCCCGTACGCTTGGCGACGCCGAAAGGAGGGGACAAGGGTTCGCGTTTTCCTCCTCGACCTTCTCGTCCCAAGGTTTCCTACGGCAAGAAAGCCAACGACAAATCCTCGCGTCCATTCGCCCAAGGCAGCTCGGCCGCCTCGACGGTCAGGAAGCGGAAGAAGCCCGAGTGACAAGGAAGAATCGTGCCTTCAGCCATAGTCGAATGCGTTCCGAATTTTTCGGAAGGCAGGAATAAAAGCATAATCGACGCGCTTTCGGGATCGATTTCGGCCAACGCGGACGTGCGTCTCCTTGATATCGACCAGGGACCGGACGCGAATCGAACCGTGTATACTTTCATAGGCTCGCCGAATGCCGTCGCACGCGCGGCGCTCGACGCGGCCAGGACCGCCTATGAGCTCATAGACATGTCGATGCATACAGGGGTCCATCCGAGGATGGGAGCTCTCGACGTATGCCCATTCGTGCCCGTATCGGGCACGGACTTAGGGTCTTGCGTCGAGTTGTCGAGGCGGGTCGGCGAGGAGCTCGCGAGCGAACTCGGCGTTCCCGTCTATCTTTACGAGGCGGCCGCCTCGCGGCCCGAACGCAGAAGCCTGGCAGCGATCCGCTCCGGGGAATACGAGGGACTCTCCGCGAAGCTAGCTCGGCCGGAATGGGCGCCGGACTTCGGCCCCGCGGCTTTCGTGCCGAGATGGGGCGCGACGGCGGTCGGAGCCCGCGGATTCCTGATCGCTTACAACATCAACCTCGATACCGAAGACGAGCGGCTCGCCAAGGAGATCGCCTTCAAGATACGCGAGTCGGGGAGAGCGGCAGAAAAGCCGGGCCGCCTCAAGGAAGTGAGGGCCATCGGATGGTATATCGACTCCTATCGCTGCGCTCAGGTTTCGATCAATCTTCTCGATTATAAGACGACGCCCCTCCACGTCGTCTTCGAGACGGTGAAGGAGGAGGCGAAAAAGCTTGGCCTCCACGTCACGGGCGGCGAGATCGTAGGTCTCGTCCCCCTCGACGCCATCCTCGAGGCGGGCAGGCACTTCTCGCGAAAGACGGGCGCGAGCGAGGTCGATCTCGTCGTGGCGACCATCCGCTCCCTGGGTCTCGATTCCGTTCGACCATTCGACCCCGCCAAGAAAATCGTCGAGTATGCCGGAATGGGTATACATCCGTCTCGCCCTTGAGAGGCGCCGGGTATATCCAAGTCCTTCAGCGCCTTCAAAGCGCCGAAGGACGTCTCCCTGGGGCGAATCGGGTAGCCGCGGGCTTTCCCATCCATTTTCTCCATTTCCTGAGCCATTTAATCTGACCATATTTCTAGGAAGAAATTCTTCAGTGGTCGCGGAGGAATTTACCAGTGGTAAAATCCTCCGCGACCACTGATGGATATACCCCTGGACCAGTGGTAAATTCCTCCGCGACCAGTGGTAAATTCTCCCTCGACCACTGATCGATTTAATTCCTACAATGCCTGTAATATTCAAACCGCGATTGGAAGGCGGATTCCCAGATGCTTCCGATGGTTTTCGACGGCCGTCGCTGCCTTGCCGATTCGCGACGATGCGTTCTATACTCCCTCGACATGTTCAATAGCATAACCGGCAGGCTCAGCGAGAAGCGGGCCGATGCGATCTGCATAGATACGGGCGGGGTCGAGTGGGAACTCTCGGTGCCGGCGCGCTCGGTCGACGACTTCGGTCGCATTGGCGACGAGGCTCGGGCCTTCGCCTGGCTGCACCATTACGACGACGGGATGCGGCTTTACGGTTTCCCGACCGAGTCGGATCGCCAGGTCTTCCGCGAGCTCATGAAGGTCGAGGGCATCGGTCCGAAACAGGCGATGCGCATCCTTTCCGGCATAAAACCCGAGGCCTTGGGGGCCGCCCTGGACGCCGGAGACCTCGTCGCGCTTCAAGGGATTCCTGGCGTGGGGCCCAAGCTCGCCCAAAAGATGATGCTCGCCTTGAAGGGCAAGCTCGTGAGCGGGCCTATGGAGAGCGGGAAGGGAGCTCGCGGCTCGAGCGGAGAGTGGGCCGACGTGGTCAGGGCCCTGGCCGACATGGGCTTCGATCGCAAGGCCGCCGAGAAAGCCGTCCTGACGGCCGCGACCGCGATGATTGCGGAGCGGGAGCCGGGACAAGCGGCGAAGGCCGCTTCAGGCGAGCGCGAGCGCGAAGTCTTCCGCGTCGCCCTTCTCGACCTTTCGTCGGGGTCCTAAAGGATGGCTCGGACGATGGATCCTGTCTTCGAGCCCGGGGAGGACGAGCGCGAGCTCAGCCTGAGACCCAAGCTCCTGTCCGAATTCCAGGGCCAGGCCGCCCTAAAAAAGAACCTCGAGATTTTCATCCGTGCGGCGCGCGAGCGCGGGGAGGCCCTGGATCACCTCTTTCTGATGGGGCCTCCGGGCCTCGGCAAGACCACATTGGCCCTCGTGGTCGCGAACGAGCTCGGAGCCGACTTCAAGCCGACGAGCGCGCCGGCCCTCGACAAGCCCAAGGACCTCGCGGGCATCCTTACGACTCTACGCGAACGCTCGGTCTTTTTCATCGACGAGATACATCGGCTCAAGCCGGCGATAGAAGAGATGCTCTACATCGCGATGGAGGACTTCGAGCTCGACTGGGTGATAGGGCAGGGGCCCGCCGCCCGAACGGTGCGCATACCCGTGCCGCCATTCACCCTCGTAGGAGCGACGACCAAGGCCGGCACGGTATCGGCGCCCCTCGCGAGCCGCTTCGGCATATCGCTGCGCTTCGGCTATTACGAAGTCGACGAGCTCGAATCCATCGTCCATCGCTCGTCGGCCATACTCGGAGTGGAGGTGGACGAGGACGCTGCGGCCCTCCTCGCCGCATCCAGCAGGGGGACGCCGCGCATAGCGAACAGGCTCCTTCGCCGCATGCGGGACTTCGCCCAAGTCGAAGGGGAGGGCCGAATAACCCTCTCTATCGTGCGTGGAGGCCTCGACCGCCTCGAGATAGACAAACTCGGGCTCGAGCGCCTCGACCGCGAGATCCTAAGGGCGATCATCAAGAAATACGCGGGAGGGCCCGTCGGAGCCGAAACCTTGGCGATAACGGTAGGCGAGGGCGTCGACAGCCTCGAGGATTTTTACGAGCCCTACCTCATACAAGCCGGCCTCGTCGCCCGAACATCGCGAGGCCGCGTCGTCACCGCTGCGGCCTACCGCCATCTGGACATGGAGCCCCCGAGTGAGGACGGACGACTTCTCTTTTGAGCTGCCCGAAGAGCTGATAGCCCAGTACCCCCCCGAGCGTCGCGGCGAGTCGCGCCTCATGATCCTGGACAGGGCGAGAGGGGAGCGCTCGCATTCGACGGTCGCGCGCCTAGTGGATTGCCTCGAGCCGGGAACCCTGATGGTGTTCAACGATTCCCGAGTCCGCAAGGCGCGAATCTACGGCCAGGCTCGGGATACGGGGAACAGGACCGAATTCCTCCTCCTACGCAGGAGGGAGGAGGGCGTCTGGGAGGCCGTCGCGTCGCGGCTCAAGAGGCAGCGTCCAGGAAGGCGATATTCCTTCCCCGAGGGCATTACGGCCGAGATCCTCGGGCCCGCGGCGGCTTCGGCCGGGAATCGACCCGATACCGTGCTCATCGCCTTCGACCCGCCCCTTACCGAGGAGTACTTGGAGCGCGCGGGCCACATGCCTCTGCCGCCCTACATCAAGCGGGAAGATGCGCCGGAGGACGAGGAACGCTATCAGACGGTCTACTCGCGCGAGCTGGGATCTGCGGCCTGCCCAACGGCCGGGCTCCATTTCAGCGAGAGCATCCTGGCATCCCTCGACGAGAAGGGGATAGAACGGGCCGTCGTCACCCTTCATGTAGGCCTGGGTACATTCCTTCCCGTTCGGACGAAGAGCGTGGAAGACCACGCGATGCACGAGGAGGAATACTCGGTCCCCGAGCCTACCGCGCGCGCGGTCACGGCCGCAAAGGCCGAAGGAAGGCCCGTGCTCGCGGTGGGCACGACGAGCCTCCGTACGCTGGAGTCTGCATGGCTTCCCGGAGAAGGGCTGAGGCCCGGCAGGGGAAGCACGAAGATATTCATCTTTCCGGGCTATGGCTTCAAGGCGGTCGACATGCTGTTCACGAATTTCCATACCCCGAAATCTACGCTTCTCATGCTAGTGTCGGCTTTCGCCGGGCGCTATGCCATCTTGGATGCCTACGCAGAGGCCGTCCGGGAACGATACCGCTTCTTCAGCTACGGCGATGCGATGCTGATTAGGTAAAACCTGCGGACGAGGGCAAGTACGCAGACGGGAGATCGCTTCGCCGGAGATCATGGAATTCGCTCCATGATCTCCATAGGCCTCCATGGCTTCGCGGTTGCCTCCCTAATACGTGCTGGCGTCCATCTTCTCGAAGTCGGCTCGTACCCGGCGTAGCCGCGTGAGCTGGGCGGCGATTATCTCGGCGTAATCGAGATCGCCTTGGACGATGCGATAAGCCTCGTCGGTCCAATTCTCCGCATCGTCTAAGAGGATCCAGCGCATCTCCATTGCCTTCTTGGCGAGGTCCTTGGTCTCGTCCCAGTAGCCGAGGGCCGCCTCATAGGCCGCCTCCGCGGTCTTCAGGCTCTCGAGATCCTGTTCCTTCCATGGGGCGTTATAGAAATACGCCACGCGCTTGTCGAATTTCGAGCCTAGCGCCAAATGCTGTTCGATGAGCTTGAGATCGATGTGCATTTGGAAGAGATCGCGATATCGTTCCCAGTGCTGTTTGTCCTCGATCTTCGCGAGGGCGTAGAGGGGATTACAGAAATCGGCCTGCTTCGCCTTTTCCAGCCAATATATATTCTCGATGGCGTCGTCGGGATATTCGATGTAATGTATATGGTAGAGACGGTAATACTGTTCCTTGTAGGTGACCGGATATGCGGCCGCCCCGATGGTCGCGCATGCGAGGAATATGGAGCCAAGGACGAGGCGTTTACTCATCACACTAGAGTATCGGCAGTCCCGAAGCCTGAATACAGGGACTGGAAGGTCGAAACCTCGGCCTTTCCCCGTTGTTTACTCCACGTCGCCAGAGAAGGAGAGGCCGAAAGAGATGCCGATGATATCCAGTATTTCGGCGCTCACCTCCTCCACCGAGCGAGACGCGTCGATCCTCTCGATCCTCACCCCCAAGCCTTCGAAGGACGCGAGGGCCTTTCGGTACGCGGCCTCGACTTTTTCCTGGAAAGGCAGGTCCTCGAATATCTCGAGGCGCTCGCGTCCGCCCAGCCTGCTCACGGATTGCGCCGGAGCCAAGTCGAAGAATAAAAGGAGTTCAGGTAGAGGAAAGCCTGCGTTGAGCTCGGCGGGCAACTCGGGACCGCAAGCAACGCCCTGGTAGGCGAGGCTCGATAGGACATAACGGTCGCAGACGACGATCTCGCCTCGCGCGAGGCGGTCGAGGATGCCTCCCGTTCCCCTTAGGTGCTCGTTGCGGTCGGCGGCGAACAGACGGGCCAGGGTGCCGGGATCGCGGCGCAGCTCACCCGAGAGGATTCGGCGTATCAGGAGGCCTTCGGGTTCGGCGGTAGGCTCGCTTGTCGTCCAATGCATTACGCCGGCCTTTGCCAAAGCCTCGTCCATGAGTCTGAGCTGGGTGGTCGTGCCGGCGCCGTCGACGCCTTCGAGGACGATGAAGCGCCTGAGAGGCTCGTCAGTCGGAGCAGTCATGAGCCAGAGGTTAGCCTTAGTCGCAAGGATAGCGCAAGCGACCCCTAGGCTGTTAACGACCTATAGTCGTTACTGACGAGGAGACGGAGAGCGTGGTATCGTGATAGCTACGAGCATGGTCCTCATGAAACGCGCTTCGACCGCGATGGCGGCTCTTCTTCTCGTGGCCCTGGCTGTATTCATCCTCATGCCCAGGCTTAACGATGCCGCCAACCGGCTCATTGGCGCGAGCATAAGCTCGATGCAGGCCCAGGTCGAAAGCGTTCTCGGGCTATCCTTCTCGTTTCATTCCCTATCGCCTTCGATCCTGCGATTTGCCTCTTTCTCCCAGCTCGAAATATCGGCCCCGGGGGGAAGAAAGATCCTCTCGGCTCGCAAGGTCCGCGTGCTCTACGACGTTTTCGCCATCCTCCGAGGGAAAGGCTCGGAAGCCTTTTGGGGACTCGACCTGCAAGACGTGACCATAAACCTGAGTCTACCCGAGGATAAGGCCATGATGGATAACTTCGGAACCTTATTCGGGGGAGGCGAGGGGACCAGCGCGGTCTTTCCCAAGCTTTCCGTTTCCGGGAAGAACATCTCCGCGAACCTGACTGTGGAGGGTAACGGGAGCGCGTCCTTCGAAGCGCGTACCGTCAGCTTCTCGACGGCCAATGGAGAACCGACTATTTCTTTGGACGGCAATTTCGAGGTCGAGAGCTCGACACTCGGCCCAGGCACGATTTTCGGCCCGCTCGACGTATCGGGCTCCCTCTCGCGGAACTTCAAAAGCGCGAGATTCGCGCTGTCGCTGGCCGCCGATGGCCACGATTTTTCCCTTTCCCCCCAACGTTTCGAGCTAGTGTACGGCGATGGAGTGCTCGCGTTGACCAAAGTCAAGGATCGGGCCCCGCTTGATGCATCCATTCGCATAGACTTCAACGGCGGCGAGTCATCTATCGCGTTGATGCTCGACGGCTTCGTACCTTCCAAAAGCCTGCGGCTTTCAGGCCGCTACGCGTCGCTCGAGCCCTGGTTGGAGCTTCCTTACAAAGGCAGTCTCGTTCTGAAGGCGCCGGGCCTCGATCCCGCAAGAATCGGCTATGAGGCGAAGCTTTCGGGCTACCTCCCTTCGAGCTTCCTTCACGGGGATAGGTCGAACGCCCGAGCCGAAATCGATGCCCATGGCGACTTGGAGTCGATGAAGATCGAGAGGGCTCATGTCGTCATCGGCCGCGACAGCTTCGACTACGCGGGTTCTTTTCGCTTCGCCGATCTTTCGCCAGACGGAAACTTGGCGATAAGCCTTTCCCTCGCCGACGGGAGTCTCGACGCTACGTCTTCCATGAGGCTACTGGGCCACAATGGCGAATACGCGGCCTTTGCCGATCAAGCGATCATCGGTGGAGCGGTTTTCAAGGACATCGCATTCGCCGCCTCCAGAAAGGGCGAACAGGCCGATTTCAGCCTCTCCTTCAAGCCACCCCAGATCGAGGGTTCCGCAATCGACGCGACCGTCCGAAATTTCTCCGGAGAGGCCGGGGCCGAGGCAGGCATGCCTCTCGTGAGCTGCGAGGGTTCCGTCATCCTGGGTTCGAACCCTAATATCGAGCTTTCCGTCAATCTCGAAGCCCTCGATCTCGGACCTCTCAAACCGATAATCGCCGCGTTATCGGATTCGCCCGATGCGGCGTCCATATTGTCGAGCCTCAAGCTGGGGGGCAGTCTGTTCGCGTCGAGCGATTTCAATCGTTTCTCCTGGTCGGCGCCCGACTTGACGGTCGTTTCCAACTTGGCGCCCGGCGCCTACGGCCTCCTCTCCCTCTCGGGAACGCCTACTTCCATCTCAGTAAAGCATGCTCGCGTGTCCGCCTCGGGCTACTCCGTGGAGGGTTCGGGAAAGATCGATCTATCCGAGGTCGGTCGGCTCGGGTTCGAGGCGAGCCTCTCTTATAAGGACATTCCTTATGCGCTTCGAGGGAGCATCACGAGTCAAGGCCTTTCCATAACCGGAGACTACGGTCTCGAGATTTCAGCTCGTCATGTCGACGAGGATTTTTTTGTCTCGGCCAAGGCGGCGGGGCTTCCCCTGCCTCTCGGAAAAGGGCTTTTCCTGGCGACGGTAGACGCGGAGGGCCGTTTCGCATCGTTCCAGGATTGGCATCTTTCCATAGCGGATTCGAATTTCGCCCCCACTGGCGAGGAAATGTCCGTCATCCCGGAAATTTCCCTAACCGGCGATTTCGGGCCGACCGCCGCTCGGATCGGTAGACTGCGGGTAGCGGATAAGGTTTCCGCTCTCGTCGGAGACGCTGTCCTGTCCTACTCCCTTCCCGCTCCGCTAAAGGCGCGGATCGTCGCCCACCTGTCCGCCGACGGCCAAGTGAAAGGCCCGTCGCCACCCGAATCCTACGCGATCGACGCAGCCTATTCCGAGGGAAGACTCGAGGGGGCCGTCGATCTTGTCGCCTCGCCCCTCGCGCGGCTCGGGAAGCTAGCCTTGGATGGCTCGGTGGACGGTAGGATAGCGGTAAAAGGCGTACTTTCGGATCCCTCGATCGATTTCGCGCTCAGGCTGAGAGATGGGCACTATATGGACCAGACGATCGCCCTCGAAGCGGCGGGAAGCTATTCGGATGGAGCTCTCGTACTTCGCGACGTGTCCGCGGCGTACCAAGGCCAGAATATTTCCAAGGGTTTCGCCACTTTCGCCTTCGCCGACGCCTCGACGACGGTCTCCTTCGATTACGCCGGGACGCTGAGCGAAGAAAGCCTGAAGTTTTCTCTTTCGGCCCGGGGAACCTCGACCCATGCCGGCGGAACCCTGGGGGAGATGCTGGGAAGCTATAAGGCGGATGGAAGCATAACAGGCTTCGCCCTCGGTTCAGCCAACTCATCCAGCTGGCCCTTTTCCGCATCCGTCGACAAGCGGTCGGTTTCCTTCGTCGGAGGCAATTCGGGCGAGGTGCGTTTCAAGTACGCGAATGGCGGCGTCTTCTCCGCGAGCCTCCGCAACCCCTTCCCCGTGCGAGCCGATGTCGCGGGTCTGTTCGACGGGAAGAATATCGATCTCTCCGTCCAGGGAATAGAATTCGACTTGGCATTATTGGAGCCCGTGATGCCCGCTGCGCTCATCCAAATCGTCTCGGGCAAGGCCCGAGGGGGATTCCGCGCGGTCGGCCTCGCGAACGATCCGGAAATCTCGGGCGCCATGGAACTCGAAGGCGCTTCGCTTAAGGTCCTCGGCTGGCTTGCGGATGACGCAGGCCCATTCAATGCTCCCATTATCGCTACCGGAAGGAGGGTAAGCGTTTCCGTCCCCTCCATTCAGGTGGGGAAGGCCGCTATAGCCCTCGATTGCCAGGCCAATTTCGATCATTGGATTCCCGTCGGCCTCACGGCCTCGCTCCGGACCCTCGAGGGATCGAAAGTACGCATGGACTCGATTATCCTCGGGATTCACGCGCAGGGCGATGCCGCCGCGGACCTGAAGTTCGCGCTTCAAGGAGACGTACTCGCACTCGACTGCGACGTGGACCTCGACAAGGGCGTCGTCGTCGTCAGTCCAGCCATACTGTCCACTTCCGCCGCCGAAACCTCGAGGCCCCAGCTCTACCTGTCCGTGGTGACCAATGTGCGTTTCGGAAGGGGAGTGCAGGTCTATTTCCCCTCGAGCGCCTACCCCTGGGTGACGGGGTACTCGGATCCATCGAGCCTGCTCGCGATACGCTACGACCAGGCGAGCGAGGATTACACGCTCAAGGGCAGTGTCGTCCTGAGGGGCGGCGAGGTGTTTTATATTCAACGGAATTTCTTCATCAAAACGGGGATGATCGCATTCAACGAGGGGAGGGATCACTTCGATCCTCGAGTCAGCCTCCTTGCCGAACTTCGGGATAGGAACGATGAAGGTCCGATCACCATTACGCTTACGACGGACAATGCGCCTATTACCAGTTTTAAGCCGAAGCTGAGTTCCGACCCGCCATTGACCGAGGCCCAAATAGCCCTCCTCATGGGTCAGAACCTGATCGGGGCCTCCTCGAACGGCACGCTCAACGGCGATGCCGCGGACACCATCAGGAAGGCGGTCATTTCTACCAGCGATCTCTTCATTCCGCAGCTCAACGTAACGAGGGTTTTCGAGGACAAGGTTCGCGAGACCTTCGGACTGGACATGTTCTACTTCAGGACCCAGGTCCTGCAAAACTGGCTGATCGACCTTTCCTCTTCGACTCCTACGACCTCCGGCAACGCGCTCAGCCGCTACTTCGACCAGACCGAATTCTATGCCGGCAAGTATCTGAATGACTTAACGTTCACGCACGCATCCCTGAGCCTGATCGGCGACCCTCTTGCTGGCTCCAACACGTTGACATTAAACTCGAGCCTCGGTATGGACTTCGAGCTTGGCGTAGAGTTGGATTCACCCTTCGGATTGATTCAATGGAATGTAGACCCGAAAACTTCCGAAAACCAGTTGATCGTCGATCAGAGTCTCAGCCTAAGCTGGAAATTCGCCTATTAATGATGAGGAGCACCATGAAGCGACTCGCGATCCTGACCACCCTTCTTCTCGCCGCGGCGGCCCTCACGGCCCAGGCGGCCGACCAGGGGGCAGCTCCCGCCGCCTCGCCAACATCCGATTCGCCGGCAGCCGCCTCGCCGGCAGCCGCCTCGGCGAGCGCGCAGCCTTCGACACCGTCGCCGCCGGCCGCGCAGTCGGCCGCGCAGTCGGCCATACCGGCTCAGGAGGCTCCGTCTCCCGAATCGACGCAACCCGCGGCGCCGCAAGCCGGCTCAGACTGGTTCTGGGGCAAGCCGATTACCTCGGTGCAATGGGAAGGCATCGTTCACGCGGACAAGCGCGAGCTCGATTCCGCGACCAAGGCCTATATCGGCAAGAACTTCACCGAGGATCTCTGGATGGAGATGCAGTCGAAGCTCTACGAACTCGACTGGTTCGAAAAGATCGACCCGACGGCGATCCCGTCGGATGCGTCCAAGTCGCATATCATCATAAAGTTCACGGTAACGGAGAAGCCCGCGATCGAATCGCTGCGCGTCATAGGCAACTCCGGGGTCAAGAACAGCGACATTCTCGATGCGGTCACCGAGAAGGCCGGAGATATTTACAATCAATCCAAATCCAGGGTAGACGAGCTCGCGGTACGGAGGCTCTACCTCGAAAAGGGCTATCCCGATGCGACGGTATCCTCGAACGCGTCGCAGGGGAAGGCCAAGAACGAGGTCATCCTCAGCTTTAGGGTTTCCGAAGGCTCGCAAGTCGCCGTAAAGGAGATCCGCTTCAGCGGCAATACGGCCGTTTCCTCCCAGACTTTAAAAGGCAAGCTGAGTCTCAAGGAAAGCGGCTTCCTCCAGAATGGGGCCTTCCAGGAATCCAAACTCGAGGACGACAAGAAGACGATAGTAGACTACTATAAGAGCAGGGGATACGTCGACGCGAGCGTCGAGGACGTGGTGCGTAGCTACGTAAAGGACGCGAAGACCGCTAAGAACTGGCTCGTCCTCACGATAGTGATCAAAGAGGGAAAACAATGGCTCTTCGGCGGCATCAGCTTCGAGGGCAACACCATCTTCACCGACGAGAAGCTCTCGAGCCTCGTGACCGAGAAGCAGGGCGCGATCCTCAACCTGACCAAGCTCGAGCAGGAAAAGGCCAAGATCGACGACCTCTATTACGAGTCCGGCTATATCTTCAACACCATAAACATGGCGGAAAGCCGCGACGAGGACAAGCACAGCATCGCGTATACAGTGAAGATCGTCGAGCAGGACAGGGCCCATATCGAGAGCATCACCTTCAAGGGCAACAAGAAGACCAAGGACTTCGTGCTGTATCGCGAACTTCCCCTCGAAGTGGGCGACATCTTCTCCAAGGCGAAGATCATGGAGGGACTGCGCAACCTCTACAACCTTCAATATTTCTCGGCGATCGATCCGCAGATGTTTCCCGGCTCGGCCGAAAACCTCATGGACCTCATCGTATCGGTAGAGGAACAGAGCACGGCGGATATCCAGTTCGGCATTACCCTGAGCGGCCTGGGCGGCGATCCTAACGCCTTCCCGCTATCCGGCCTCGTAAAATGGGACGATCGGAACTTCCTCGGCGACGGCGTGGATTTCTCGATCGAGGTCAACGGCTCGCCTACCATGCAGACGCTCACCTTCGGCTACAACGACCGATATTTCTTCGGCAAGCTGTTTTCCGGCGGAGTCAATCTGTCGTTCGGGCACAAGATACTTTCGACCGGCCAGGACAGCGTCCCCCCGCTTTTCAACGACGGCGTGCCCGATCCCTATACGGTGCCGGTGAGCGGCGGATATTCCCTTTCATCCATTCCCGTCGCCTATCTGATGCCGTACGAGGATTGGGAAATAGCCCTGACCTTCTCGAGCGGCTACACGCTCAGGACTCCCATCGGCGATTTCGGGACCGGAGGCGCCCTGGTCCTGGGCATCGGAAATCAGTCCTACAACGCCGCAAGCTATCGTCCGGCCTCGGCGCAGCTTCGCGAGTACAACGGCGAGTGGAGGCTCGGCAATAAGCTGGTAGGCCGCGTCTACCTCAACGACTTGGATCTATCCTACAACCCGAGCAACGGCTACTACCTGAGCGAGCGCCTGACCTGGGCCGGCCTCCTTCCCGATCCGCTGGAGTCTCAGCAGTACTTCAAGACGGAAAGCAAAATAGAGGCCTATGCCACGCTCTTCAACTTGCCTCTATTCGAGAAATGGAGCTGGAAGATGGTTCTCGGCGCGCATTCGAGCTATTCCACCCTCGGGGCCAAACCGGGCATGGCGGCTCCCGAAGTGACGAACGACTGGCTCTATCTCGACGGCACATTCAATGCGCGAGGCTGGAATGTCCTGTACGGCCTCGAGGGCGTAGGCATGTGGGAGAACTGGATCGAGCTCAGGATGCCGATCGTCGAGCAATTCATCTGGCTCGACGGGTTCTACGACGCGGCGGCGCTCCAGACCGAAGGCGGTCTCGTCGATATGAATCTCTCGACACCCAGTTCCGATCCGACTCGCCCGACCTTCGCCGACCTCGGATGGGAGAACATCGCGATGAGCTTCGGCTTCGGCTTCCGCTTCTCGATCCAGCAATTCCCCTTCAGGTTCTATTTCGCCGAACGCCTAGTCTACGACGGATCGAGGATACAATGGAAGACGGCCTCCTGGCCCGATATCGTAATCAGCGTTACTCAGTCCCTGAACTGAAGGAAGGAGGAGACGATGCACGCTAAGAGAATCGCCGCGCTGGTGGGGGTCGTCCTGGCGCTGGCCGTGAGGCCGACGTCGGTCTCGGGACAGCAGATAACGAGGATAGCGGTCGTCGACCTCTCTAAGGTCATCGCGGCATTTTCCAAGGATTCGGAAGCCGTCAAGGACTTCGAGAAGGAAAAATCCCAGGTTCAAAGCGACATCGACGCGATGAGCGCGGAGATAATGCGTCTCATGACTCAGAAGGCCGATGCCGACAAGGCGGGAGACAAGGCCGCTTCCTTGAAGCTTCGAGACGATATAGACGCGAAAACGAAGGCCTTGACGGATTTCGTGAGCGCGAAGCAAGTCGAGCTCGACAATCAGGCCAAGAAATTGGCGACGACCGACGCCTTTTCGAAGGACCTCTACAAGCAGATCCAGAATGTGGCGGAGACGGAGGGATACTCGCTGGTGATAAACCTGAAAAGCAGCGATTCGGTGATGAACTCCGTACTCTGGTACAGCCCCACGATCGAAATTACGGCCGATGTGATCGAGGCCCTTACCGGCACCCCCCGGTAGCGAGATAGCTAACGCTCGCGATCTCGACTTTCGGCATCCGCGGCCTTCTTCAGTATGGTCGTAAGGGTCGCGAATCGCCTGCGATTCTCTTCCGATAGCTCGGACAGCTCTTCGTGCACGTCCAAGAGGAATTGTGCGCTCGTACGGGGCTCCCCGGAGAGACGTTCCAGGTCCTCGGGGAAGTCGGCGTCAGCATCGGATATCTCCACCATCCCGAGGACGCCGATCGTCCGTAGGAGCCCCTTGCAGGCCTCGTTGACGCCAAGGAGGACTATGGATCCGACGGCACCTCGCTGGAGAATCGTCAAGCGGCCGAAGCGCTTTTGTGTCCCTACGATGAGACCGAGGAAGGTAGAGTCCATATATTCGCAGTCCGAAAGGTCGAAGTAGACCCCCTCCACGGAGGGGGGAGAATCGAGGCGCCCGAATACGGCGGCTTTCAGCGAAGGGCAGACGAACGCGGTCGCGTGGCCGGTCGCCTTCACGTAGATCCTGCCATTCGCCGACTTAAAGAAAACCGCCTCTTCCACGCATCCTCCCCGCTAGAGCCTCGCTTGTAGACTACCTTTTCCATGGCTATAATGCAACGCCATGGCCGAGCGGACTCCGATGATGGACCAATACCGAGCTATAAAGGCGCGGTATCGGGATGCCGTCCTCTTCTTCAGGCTCGGGGATTTCTACGAGATGTTCTTCGAGGACGCGATCGAAGCCAGCTCGCTTCTCGACCTTACCCTTACTCATAGGCAGGGCGAGCCGATGTGCGGCGTTCCCTACCACGCGGCGAAGTCGTATATAGCCCGCCTGCTCAAGCACGGAAAGAAGATAGCGATTTGCGAGCAGCTCTCCGAACCGGGCATTGGCAAGGGGATCGTCGAGCGCGACGTAATCGAAGTCGTTACGCCTGGAACTACCGTCGATGAGGACTTCCTCGACCGATCCGCGAACAATTACCTGGTCGCCGCCTGCCGTTCGAGCGAAGGACATCGAGACGGCCGAGGAGGACGGCTTTGCATAGCCTACATCGACGTCTCCACCGGAGAATTCCGCGCCTTCAGTCGACCCGAGGAAGGCTCGATCGGCCAAGCGCAAGCCCTTCGGGCCGAGCTTTATCGTCTATCGCCCCGGGAGATGCTCGTTCAGCAATCCCTTCTCGAAGACAAAACGATCGCCGAGGCAATCGGCGAGATCGAAGGCCTCGTAATCGGAAAGTACCCGGATTGGAGCTTCGATACCGCATCGTCGCACAAGGACATAGCTAGGCGCTTCGGCGTCGCTTCGCTCAAAGGCTTCGGCTTCTCGGATTCGGCTCCGGAGATTGCGGCCGCTGGCGCCCTCCTGCGATACGTGGACGAAACCGCCCGTTCGACTTCGCCTCATCTGTCCCCGCCGCTGCCCTATAGGGAAGACGAATATCTGGCCATCGACGAGGGCAGCCGGAAGAACCTCGAGATAGTCCGGAACATCGGCGACTCGGGAAAGGCTTTCAGTCTGATATCCGTCCTGGACCACACGAGGACCGCGCCCGGCGCAAGACTCCTCAGGAATTGGCTTCTCCAGCCGTTGCGGGACCGCGCGGCTGCCGAGTCGCGCCTCGATGCCGTGGACTTCCTGTACCGGGACCAACGTCTCCTCGCCTCGCTTCGCGAATCGCTCGGCTCGATACGAGACATCGAGCGACTCGCCTCGAGGGTCGCCATGGACAAGGCTCATGCCAAGGACCTTCTCGCCGTCGCCGAATCCGTCCGCGCCTGCGGAAGCTGCGGGACTCTCCTTCGGAGGGCTTCGCCTCCTCCCTGGCTCGCTTTGGGAGACGCCGAGCGCGAGGCGCTCGATCGGGCCGACGCGATCGCCGCCCTCATCGAATCGTCCATAAAGGATGAGCCCTCGATCCTTCTTACCGAAGGCGACCTCATACGCGAGGGCTACGACCGAGAGCTTGACGGGCTGCGCTCGCTCAAGGCCGGCTCCCGCGCCGTGCTCGACGCGTATATCGAGGAAGAGAAGGCGGCGACGCGGATACCGACGCTTCGGGTTCGTTTCAATAGGATCATCGGATACTATATCGAGGTTTCCAAGGGCAAGCTCGATGCCGTGCCAGCCCACTTTATCCGCCGTCAATCCCTCGTGGCCGGGGAGCGCTATACGACCGCTCGTCTCACCGAGCTTGAGAGCGAGATCAACGGGGCTACCGAGCGGATCGTCGAGCTCGAGAAGAGGCTCTTCCTGGAAATACGCGACAAAGCCAAGGCGGAGGTGGCATCCTTGCTCCTCCTCGGACGGGCCTGGGCCGCGCGCGATTGCCTTGCCTCGTTCGCCTGGGCGGCTACCTCGCAAGGCTACTCGCGTCCGCGCCTCGCGGACGAGCCCGTGCTGAGGATCGTCGAGGGGCGCCATCCGGTAGTCGAGGCGCATCTGCCCAACGGGTCCTTCGTGCCCAACGGCATCGAGCTCGATGGCTCGGCCGATAAGCCGGACGCTCCCGCCTTCGCCCTCATCACCGGCCCCAACATGGCGGGAAAATCGACCTTCCTCAGGCAGACGGCCCTCATCGCGCTAATGGCCCAAGCCGGATCCTTCGTGCCGGCTCTCGACGCCGAGATCGGAATGGTGGACAAGATCTATTGCCGCGTCGGTGCCCAGGACAACCTCGCTCGCGGCGAGAGCACCTTCCTGGTCGAGATGCACGAAACAGCCTTTATCCTCAATACGGCTACGGAAAGGAGCCTTGTCGTAATGGATGAAGTGGGGCGCGGTACCAGCACGATAGACGGCCTCGCCATAGCATGGGCGGTCAGCGAATGCCTATTGGATGCGATTCGGTGCAGGGCCCTGTTCGCGACGCATTACCACGAGCTCACGGCGATCGAGCATCCGCGGCTCCGCAACTTCTCGCTCGCCGTGCTCGAAGAAGCCGATGAGGTGGTTTTCCTGAGGCGCTTGGAGCAGAAGCCGGCCGAGGGCTCCTACGGCATCCATGTTGCCAAGCTCGCGGGGCTGCCTACCGCGGTTCTCGACAGGGCGCGCCAGATTCAATCCGGTCTCGAAGCGAAAGAACGATCGCTTCCCGACTCGCCGTCGGGGCCGAGACTCGAGTCTTCAGCGAGGACTCGCGCGGTCAGGGCAGGCCCGGCCGATCTCTTCAGCCCAAGCGATCTTCTGCTTTCCGAGCTGGCCTCCATAGACACCGACAAGCTGACGCCTCTCGACGCGCTCAATAGGCTGTCCTCCCTCAAGAAGCGATTCCGGCCCTAGCTGCCTCGCGGCACGGCGTTTCAAGCGTGAATCCCTTTTTATGGCGTGTCGTTATAATGCTACGTCGAATATGCGACACTTTTCTGGATTTCGCGCTGCCGCGCGCCTGCATACTCTGCGGCGCGCCACTGGTTCCCGGGGAGAGCGACTCCTGGCCGATCTGCGCGGAATGCGCCTTAGGCTTCCGCCCTTGGGGCGGCGAGAGGTGCGAAAGCTGCGGGCTGCCACTCATATCGGAGAAGGCCCGCTGCATGCGTTGCCGCGTTTCGGCGTTTTCCTTCGATTCGATCTACCCGCTATTCCCCTATACGGGCTCGGTCAGGACGCTCGTATCGGTATACAAAAAGCGGCGCAGGCCCAGCCTCGCCCGGTATATCGCGAAATGCTTCTCCGAAGCCTACGCGGCAAGGTGGGCCGATAGAACCATCGTACCCGTACCTCCTCGTCCGGAAAAGGCGAAGGCCCGAGGATGGGACCAAGTCGAGGAGATCGCCCGATGCCTCGAGGAAAAGGGCTACAGGGTAGCGAGGATCCTGGAGCGGCGGCATTCGGACCAGCAGAAGAGCCTCGGCCGCCGCGCTCGCGAATTGAACGCCAATCGGGCCTTCGCTCTCAAGGCCGGAACGGTCCCGCCTGAACTGCCGCTTCTTATCGACGACGTCGTAACGACCTGTTCCACCATCGACGCTTGCGCGAAGGCCTTGAAGGAAGGCGGCGCCCGGTCCGTATCCGCCTTGGTATTTGCCGCGGACTGAGCTGCCATTATTCCTCCATCCCCGTCTCAAGAGCGCGCATATTGACGTCGCCAAGCTAAAGTTGTACTATTCGCCCAATGTAAAATAACAAAGATTCTCCTTAGGAATAAGAAGAGTCGTTCGCGCGACTCTTTTTTTATAGGTATGGCGGAAAGCGAGAAGCTGTTCGTGGAGCTCGAGCCTCTTCTCACCGAGGCAGGGTTGAACCTCGTCGACTTGAGCGTAAGCCGCCGCGGCGTTTCGGTCCAAGTGAGGGTGACTATCTATTCGCCTATGGGGACTGGCACTGACGAATGCGCCAAGGCGCATAGGATCGCGTATCCGAGGATCATCGAAGTCCTCGCGCATCCAGAACCGAGCCTCGAGGTTGCGAGTCCCGGTATCGATAGGGTCCTTCGCTCGGCCAGGGAATGGTCGATTTTCAAGGGGAAGGGCGTTCGCGTCCTGCTCCGCGGCGAGCAAGAGTGGCTTCGCGGGCGCATCCAGGGTCTCGACGGCAGGTCCGTGCTTCTCGACTTTCCAACTGGGCCGCGCGCAGTAGGGCTCGAGGCCATATCCAAGGCCAGGCTCGATTCTTCACAGGAGGGAGACTAAGTCATATGGCTTCCGAGATGGCAGAAGCGATACGGCAGCTCATCAACGAGAAGGGCATATCCGAGGACCTAATAGTAAAGACGGTCGAAGATGCCCTCATGGCCGCATATAAGAAGAAGTACGGTACCAACGAGAATGCCGTAGTCAGGTTCAAGGATAATTACGAGGGCGTGGATGTCTACGCGAAGAAGACCATCGTAGAGGAAGTCGACGACCCCGTCCTGGAGATATCCCTCGAAGAGGCCCAGGAAATGGCGGACGGCGCCGAAGTGGGCGACATACTCGAGCTGCCCGTCGACCCGCACGAGTTCGACCTTCAATCGGTCATGCTGGCAAAGCAGACCACCCGTCAATCCCTTCGCGAGATATCCCGAGACACCCAGTACGCCGAGTACAAGTCGAAGGTCGGCGAGATAATCATCGGGTATTACCAGCGCGAGAAGAACGGGAATATCTTCGTCGACCTCGGGAAGATCGAAGGCCTTTTCCCCAAGAAGTACCAATCTCCGCGCGAGACTTACCACCCCAACGACCGCATAAAGGCTATGATCGTCGAGGTGGAGAAAGGGCGGATGGGTCCTCTCATCATACTCTCGCGGACTCATGCCGAGTTCGTAAGAAAGATACTTGAGCTCGAAGTCCCCGAGATCTACGACAAGGCCGTCGACGTCTTCAAGATCGTGCGCGAACCCGGTTACCGGACTAAGATCGCGGTCTATTCCAACCGCGAGGATATAGATCCCGTGGGCGCGTGCGTAGGCCTCAAAGGGATACGCATCCAAGCCATAATCCGCGAGCTCGAGGGCGAGAAGGTCGACATCCTCAAGTACGAGATCGACTCGAAGCGTTTTATCCGCAACGCCCTTTCGCCGGCCGAGGTCAAGGACGTCTACATCCTCGACGAGGCCAAGCACCTCGCCTTGGCCGTCGTTGCCGACAGCCAGCTTTCCGTCGCGATCGGCAAGCAAGGGCTCAATGTCCGCCTCGCCAATCGCCTGTGCGACTGGAGCATCGATGTCAAGACGGAGGAGCAGTTCCTTCAGATGGATCGCGGCGCGGACTTGAAACGCGCGGTATCGGAGCTCTTCGGCGAGACCGAACCCGAGGAAGCGGCGCTTCTCGTCGACTTACCGGGAATCGAGCCCGTGTGGGCGGCCGCGCTCGAGTCCGCGGGTGTCACTTCCGTAGAGGATTTTCTGGAGCTTTCCAAGGAATCGCTCGCCGCCATCGAAGGCATCTCGGCGGAAGTCGCCGAAAAGATACAGTCTATCGTCGACGAGAACGTCGAGGTGATCGAGGACGAAGCGGAGGAACCCGTGGAGACCGCTCCCGAGTCCGCCGACGTCTACGAATGCCCCGATTGCGGGTCGCGCGTCTCCCCCGAGATGACGCGCTGCCCGAATTGCGGCGTCGAGCTGAGTTTCGAGTACGAGGACGACTAGGAAGCGTAAAGGGAGCGTATGACGGACAATACCGAGAATCCGCAGAAGAAGGCGAATCTCATAAAGCAGCCGAAGCTGCATCCTCTCGCGGGGCCCCAAGCGGCTCCACAGGCATCGGCGGAGCCGGTCCTCGCCTCGGCGACGGGAGCATCCGGAGTCGCGGACCACGACGCATCCGGGGAAAAGCGTAAGGTCGTGGTCGTTAAGAAGAAAGTCGTCGTCAAGAAAGCTCAAGCGCGCGTCGTCGCTCATCACGAGGAAGGGCCAACTCCAGTCGAGGACAAGGCCGTCCCGTCCGCAAGCGATCATCCTTTGGCCGCCGAGCCCGAAGCCCGCAAGGTCGATACCCCTCGCTCCGATGCGCCCAATGCCGAGACGCCCCGAGCTCCGGCGCCGCGTCCCGCAGGTGGAGCACCCGGTTCCGGGGATAGGCCGGCCGCGCCCAGGCCTTCTTATGGCGACAGACCTCCTCGCGCTCCTCTGGGAAATGGCTCGGATAGGACCTATGGTCCGGGTGGATCGCCTTCGAGCCAGAGATCGGGCGGATACGGCGATTCTCGTTACCCTTCATCCGATCGATCCTATGGTCAAGGCGGAAGCGGGGCTCCCGGAGGGGGACGTCCGGGCGGCTACCAGGGACAGGGCGGCGGCTATGGCGGCCCGCGTCCGGGCGGCTACCAGGGACAAGGCGGCTACAGCGGCCCGCGTCCAGGCGGCTACCAGGGACAGGGCGGCGGCTATGGCGGCCCGCGTCCGGGCGGTTACCAAGGGCAGGGCGGCGGCTACGGGGCCCAACGCCCCGGCGGCTATCAAGGACAGGGCGGCGGCTACGGGGCCCAACGCCCCGGCGGATACCAAGGGCAGGGCGGCGGCTATGGGGCCCAACGCCCCGGCGGATACCAAGGGCAGGGCGGCGGTTACGGCGGCCAGCGCCCCGGTGGCTATGGCGGTGGAGCAGGACGCCCCGGCGGCTATGGCGGTGGTCCTGGGCGACCTGGCGGCTATGGCGGGCCTGGTCGCGGAGGGCCCGGGCGGCAGGCCTGGTTCGGGCCCGCCCCCGATCGGCTCGGGCAAGACCGCTGCTAGAAAGCCTCTGTCAAGGCGCAAACCTTCTTTCAATAAGCGCGAGGACGAGGCCGAAAAGGCGCTGCAGCTCAAGAAGAAGGCCGAAGCTCGGGCAATGGCGATTCCCAAGGAGATCGACATCATGGAGTCGATTTCCGTCTCCGAGCTCGCAAAGAAGATGAACATCAAGCCGGCCGAGCTCATCGCGAAGCTCATGGCCTTGGGCGTCATGGCGACGATCAACCAGAAGATCGACGCCGATACCGCGACCATTCTTGCCGAGGAATACGGTTGCGCCGTCCATATCGTCTCGCTCTACGACGAGACTGTCATCGAAAAGGCGGCGGACAAGCCCGAGGATCTGATTCATCGCGCCCCGATCGTCACCGTCATGGGCCATGTCGACCACGGCAAGACGAAGCTTCTCGACGCCGTGCGCAAGACAGACGTGGTCGCCGGCGAGTTCGGCGGGATAACGCAACATATCGGCGCCTATCAGGTGGAGACGCCCAAAGGCAGGATCACCTTCCTGGATACCCCGGGTCATGCGGCCTTCACGAAAATGCGCGCCCGCGGCGCCGATATCACTGATATTGTCGTCCTCGTCGTCGCGGCGAATGACGGCGTGATGCCTCAGACCCGCGAGGCCATCGACCATGCCAAGGCCGCGAAGGTCCCCATCATAGTGGCGATCAACAAGGTCGATCTGCCCGAGGCCAACATCGACAGAGTGAAGACCCAGCTTTCGGAGCTTGGTCTCCAACCCGAGGAATGGGGCGGCACGACGATCTTCTGCGAGATATCGGCGCTCAAGAAGCAGGGTATCCCCGAGCTTCTCGATGCCATCCTCCTTCAGGCCGAAGTCCTCGAGCTCACCGCTAACCACACGCGGAAGGCGGAAGGGAAAGTCATTGAGTCGCGTATCGATCAGGGGCGAGGCATTGTCGCCACGATCATTCCCCAGCGCGGAACGTTGAATATTGGCGATTCCTTCGTCGCGGGCATATTCCCGGGCAAGGTCCGCGCGATGTTCAACGACAAGGGAGAACGCATAGACTTCGCTCCGCCGTCCATGCCGGTCGAAGTAATAGGTTTCGAGGGAATGCCCAATGCGGGCGATCCCTTCGAGGCGGTGGAGGACGAAAAGTTCGCCCGTGCCATATCGGATAAGCGGCAGGAGCTCAAGAAGTACGAGGAGTCGAAGAACGTCAAGAAGGTGACCCTGGACAACCTCTACAGTACGATCAAGGCGGGCGACGTCCAGGAGCTCAAGGTCGTCATCAAGTCCGACGTCCAAGGCTCCGCGGAGGCTCTCCGTGGCCTGCTCGAGAAGCTTTCGACGAACGAGGTACGGCTCAACGTGCTTCGTGCGGCGGCCGGAGCCATCACGGAGGACGACGTCATGCTCGCGTCGACCTCGGACGCCATAGTGATCGCCTTCAATGTAAGACCGAGCCCCGCGGCCAAGCTGCTCGCGGATCGCGAGAAAGTGGACATAAGGAAGTACAACATTATCTATCGCGCGGAGGAAGAGATCCGCAAGGCGATGGAAGGCATGCTGGCCCCCGATCTCAAGGAGCAGGAGATCGGAAAGGTCGAAGTGCGCGAGATTTTCAAGGTACCGAAGATCGGGATCGTCGCGGGGTCCTTCGTACTGGAAGGCGCGGTCAGGCGAAACTGCCAGGTCCGCGTCATCCGCGACTCCGTCGAAGTGTTCCACGGCAAATTGAACTCGCTCAAGCGCTTCAAGGATGATGCGAAGGAAGTGCTCGCCGGATTCGAGTGCGGAATAGGCATCGAGGGCTGCGACGACCTGAAGGTCGGCGATATCATGGAGGTCTTCGAGACGGTGGAGATCGCCCGTACCCTGAGCTTGCCTGGGAACGAGAATGGACGAGATAAGGCGTAGGCGCGTCGAGGAGCAGCTCCGCGACGTCATCGCGGGGCTCATCCTTGGCGGTCACGTCAAGGATCCCAGGGTAAGTCCGTTCATATCGATAACGAGGGTAGAGGCCGCACGAGACCTTTCCTATGCCAAGGTCTTCGTATCGGCCTTTCCGGGCCCCGATCATGAGCCTTCGGTCGAAGCTCAGGCTTCCTCGGCGCCTCGGGAGGACGCGCGTCAAGACGCGGCTCTCGACCTTGCCGTGGCAGGTCTGGCGAACGCGGCCGGCTTCATTCAATCCCAAGTAGCCAAAAAGATGAAATCGCGCTTGACTCCCCATCTCAACTTCATCGCGGACAAAGGCATTAAAGAAGGCTTCGAGCTCAACGAAAGGATGAAGGGACTCTTCTCGTGACTCCCGACGCGGGAACCCGGCCCCCTTCGGGACTGGCGCTCCTGCGCAAACCCGAGGGCATTACTTCATTCCAGGCTCTTGCGCCCGTCAAGCGCGCCATCGGCTCGGGCAAGGTCGGGCACGCGGGCACGCTGGACCGCTTCGCGAGCGGTCTCCTCGTAGTCCTTTCCGGTTCATATTCCAGGCTTGCCCCATACGTGACGTCCGGCGAAAAGCTTTACAGAGGAATCATCGCCTTCGGTTCGGAGACCGATACCCTCGATCCCGACGGTAAGGTGATAGCCGAGGCGCCGCCTCCCTCCGCTCAATGTCTCCAAGACGCATTACCGGCTTTCCGGGGCAGGATTCTGCAGAAGCCGCCCGAATATTCCGCGGTTCATGTCGGAGGCAGGCGGGCGTATCAAATCGCGATCGGAGGCGGGCAGCCGGATCTCAAGGAAAGAGTAGTCGAAATCTTTTCCCTTGACCTTCTTTCCTTCGAAGGGGGAGTGGCACTCGTCGTGACGCGCTGCTCGAGCGGGACGTATATCCGCTCCCTGGCCCGCGATATCGCCAGGGCTTGCGGGTCCAGGGCCCATCTCCGTTCCCTGCAGCGCCTGGCCATAGGCCCGTTCAGGGTGGACGACGCAGTCGATCCAGCCGCCTTCGATCCTCGATTCGACCTGTGCGCCTTGCGTCGGGAAGACGCGCGCGCATTGGGGCTCAGGACGATCGGCCTCGAAGATCCCCTACAGACGACTCGTTTCCGCAATGGCGGGAGGATCGAGCCCGAGGCCTTTTCCATCTTGGACGGCGGTACGAGCGCCGTCGATTGCGAGGCGGCCGTCTTCGGTCGGAACGACGATCTTCTAGGTATCGTCTCCCTATGCGCCGGGGGACCGACGTATAGGCTCGTCCTGCCTCCTGCCGCCGATGCCGCATCCACCGGGAGAGATGGATGAAAACCTTAACCTGGGATGAATTCCTGTCGGGGAAAGCCGCCATGCCGATTGCGGCGGCGATCGGGGTCTTCGACGGGCTTCACATAGGGCACAGGGAACTCGTAAGGCGAGTCCAGGGCAGGACGGGGCTATCGTCGGCCGTGATTACGTTTCAGGAAAACCCCAAGCGGATACTATCCCCCGAGAGCTTCCATGGAGAGCTGTCGACCCTGGAGCAGAAGCTGTCCCTCATCGCGTCGATGGGCGTCGATCTCTGCGTGCTAATTGACTTTTCCGGCGATTTCAGTAAACTGCCAGGAAGACAATTCCTTTCGATGCTTCGCGAAAGCGGAGACATCCGCTACCTCGCTGTGGGTAGCGATTTTCGTTGCGGTTTTCGACTCGATACCGATGCGCAGGACATACGTGAATTCTGCCGGGCGCGGTCTATCGGCGTCGAGCTTTTAAGCGCTGTGCGTTGGGCGGGGCATCCCGTAAGCTCGAGCAGGATTCGAAAGGCGATTCTCTCCGGTCATCTTGAGGACGCCGCGCATATGCTCGGTAGGCCCTACGAGCTCGACCTTCGAGGCGCAAGGCTTTCGAACGCGGGGAGAATCGCTGTTATGGGTGGGCAAACGAGCCCTCCGCCGGGTTTGTACGAGTTTACGGTCTTCCAAGGGCTCGAGGAATTCCTCGGGACCTCAGGAGAAATTGCGGAACTCGATCCTGATGGGACATGGTCGTTTCCCCCGGAGGTTCTTTCGAGGACGCGGGATTCCTTTCCAGCCGCATTGCGCCTTTTCAGAAAGGTATCAAGAGAGTAGAAGGAGATATAGAAGATGGCGTTGACCAAAGAGGACAAGGCCCGTGTCGTGCTCGAGCACGGAAAGAGCGAAAAGAACACCGGCGCCGCCGAGACTCAGATCGCCCTCCTTACCGAGCGCATCACTATGCTTACCGAGCATTTCAAGGTCCATAAGAAGGACACCAATTCGAGGCGGGGCCTCCTCAAGCTCGTAGGACAGCGCCGTCGCCTGCTGAAGTACCTGCAACGTACGAATTTGGCAGGATATCGTGAGCTCATCGAGAAACTCGGTATCCGCAAGTAGGATCCGCGTCAACCTAAGCGGCCCCCGCGAGGGGACGGTCGCGCGGATGGCAAGGCTCGAGGGTGGTAGGCCAGTGGCCAGTATCCTCGAGCCTACGGCCCGGTCGGAACGGCACGGGCCCGTTTGCATTGGTTAATACCAAGAAGGAAAATATGGTACACAAGCTATCCTGTAAAATCGGCGACGAGGAACTTATCCTCGAGACGGGGCGCATGGCCAAGCAGGCAAATGGCGCCGTCTTCGCGACATGTGGCGGCTCGGCCGTCATAGCGACAGTCTGCTGTTCCGACGAGGCCAAGGAGGGGCTGGACTTCGTTCCCCTGACCGTCGAATACAACGAAAAATTCTATGCGGCAGGCAAGATTCCCGGGGGCTTCGTGAAGCGCGAGACGCGGCCCAAGGATCGCGAGATCCTCGTGTCGCGCATCATCGACAGACCTATGCGCCCCCTCTTCGACAAGGCATTCGGCCGAGAGATACAGGTCGTGCCGACCTGCGTATCCTTCGACGGAGTAGTCCCTCCCGACATTATCGGCGTCATCGCGGCCAGCGCGGCGGTCCACATCTCCGATATCCCTTTCGACGGCCCCATCGCGGGCGTGCGCGTTTGCCTCATCGACGGCTCCTACGTCGTCAACCCGACCCATGATCAGATCAAGAAGTCCAAGCTCGAGATCGTCGTAGCCGGAACCGCGCAGGGCATCACCATGGTCGAGGGCCATGCAGAAGAGGCCTCCGAGGAGGAGATGCTCGGCGCCATAGAAGTCTCGAAGAAGCCCATAGCCGACATTTGCGCCCTCATCGTCGAGCTGCGGAAGCTCGCTGGGAAGGAAAAGCTTCCGCTCTCGCCCTTGAAGGTGGAGCTGCAGCGAGCTTCCGAGATCCGCGCCTATGCGCGCGAGCTATTGTCCAAGGCTCTATTCACCCGGGTCAAGCATGAAAGGTACGCTGCAGTCCATGCCGCGATCACGAATGCGCGCGCGAAGTTCGCCGAAGTCCTCGCCGACGATATCCAGACGAAGCTTTTCGACACCCTCATGGAGGATCTGCAGTACGAGATCCTCCGCGGCTCGATTCTCGACGAAGGCGTACGCGTCGATGGCCGCGGCCTGGAGGACATACGCCCCATAAGCTGCGAGATCAACGTGCTGAATCGAACCCACGGTTCCGCGCTGTTCACTCGCGGTGAAACCCAGGCGCTTGGCGTGACTACGCTGGGCACCGTTTTCGACGAGCAGATCCTCGACGATATCGAAGGCGACAGGCGCGACCGATTCATGCTGCACTATAACTTCCCGCCGTTCTCGGTCGGCGAGGTCGGCAGGCTCGGTACCGGAAGGCGGGAGATAGGCCACGGCCATCTCGCCCGACGCGCCATCGAAGAGGTGCTGCCGACCAAGGAACAATTCCCCTACACCATCCGCGTCGTCTCGGAGGTCCTCGAGTCCAACGGCTCCTCATCGATGGCCACGGTCTGTGCCGGCACTCTCTCGCTGCTCCATGCGGGCGTTCCCCTGAAAATGCCCGTCGCCGGCATAGCGATGGGCCTTATCACTCAGGGCGATCGCTACGCGGTCCTATCCGACATCCTAGGGGACGAGGATCACCTAGGCGACATGGATTTCAAGGTGGCGGGCTCTACGAGGGGCATTACGGGCTTTCAGATGGATATAAAGATCGCCGGCGTATCCACCGAAATCCTCGAGAAGGCTCTCTCCCAGGCCAAGCGCGGAAGGCTGCACATACTCTCCATTATGGAGAAGACGATCTCGGCCCCTTCCTCCGAGATCTCCGAGTACGCGCCGAAGGTCGTGACGGCCAAGGTCGACGTCGAGAAGATCGGCGCGATCATCGGGCCGGGAGGGAAGAACATAAAGGCCCTCTGCGAGATGTTCAACGTCAAGATCAACGTCGAGGACGACGGCTCGGTCACGATCTACGGTGCCAATCAAAAGGCCGCATACGATGCCAAGGACGCGGTGATGGGAATCGTCGAGGATCCCATCGTGGGGACCGTCTACGACGGCGTCGTCAAGCGTGTCATGGACTTCGGCGCATTCATCGAAATACTTCCCGGAAAGGAAGGGCTTTGCCACATCTCGCGATTATCCAAGACACGCGTAGAGAATGTTACCGATGTCGTTCACGAAGGGGACAAGATCAAGGTGAAGCTGCTCGAGGTCGACAGACTGGGGCGGCTCAATCTAGCCAGCGTCGACGCCCTGGATGAGAACGGCAATATCCCCATGCCGGAACGACACGCGCCTTCGGGCGATGAACCGCGACGCGAAGACTCGCGACGCGACGATTCGCGACGGCCCTACGATCGAGACCGGCCTTCGGGCGAACGCGGCCATGGCGACAGAGGTCCTCGGAGGGACGACTCCCGGAGGAGATAGGATGATTCCGACCCTGCGTCTCCCCTGCGGCGCCTCGCTAGTGGCGGAGACCGCGGAGGGGGCGAGGTCCTTCGCCGCGGGTTTCTGGTTTTCCATCGGCTCAAGGCACGAGGCCCCGCGCGAGCGGGGCTTCGTGCATTTCGTCGAGCATATGGCCTTCAAGGGTACGGCCAAGCGAAGCGCTGCCGAGATATCGCGTGAAATAGACAGAGTCGGAGGCTATTTGAACGCCTTTACCGACCGCGACTCGATATGCCTTCATTGCCAGGTCCCCGCAGCCAGCTGGAGACTCGCCCTCGGGGTCCTCGCGGACATGGCCTTCAATTCCGTATTCAACCCCCTGGACCTCGAGCGCGAGCGCGAGGTCATCATAAGCGAAATCCTCTCGGCCGCGGACGATCCCGAGGAATGCTCGCATGACGAATTCCTGTCTTCGATCTGGCCGGGCGATCCGCTATCGCGCAAGATCGCTGGGGAGCCGAGAGATATCCGCCGCGCAGGCCGCGACGAGCTTTGGGCATTTTACAAGGCGGAGTTCTCCCCGCGGAGCCTCTTGGTCGCGGCCTCGGGGCCGGTTCCGCCGGACTACGTCGGCGATGAGCTGGCGCGCCTGCTGGGCGACGGGGTCGAGCTGCCTTCCATGCCGCGCGCCGAGACCTCTCCTTCTTTCCTCCCGGTCGACGACTACGTGCGGGCCGAGATGGAGCAGGTGCATTTTTACGAAGGCATTCAGCTCGAGCCGCCTTTCAGCGAAGACGACTACTTCGCGCTGTCCGCCGTCAACGGAGCGATCGGAGAGGCTTCGAGCTCGAGGCTCTTCCTATCCCTGAGGGAGGATAGGGGGCTCTGCTATTCGGTGTATAGCGCCTTCGCGATGTCGCGGACCGAATGCCTATGGATGGCTTCGGCCAACGTGTCTCCCGCTCAGCTCCCTGAGCTCGCGGCCGAGATGGACAGGCAGCTCGACGAACTGGCCGAGCGCGGGCTGGACGACTCGGAGTGCGCCGATGCCGTGGCGAGACTCTCCGGCTCCTTCGAACTCTCCCTCGAGGATACGGATTTCAGGATGCGGCGAATCGCCAGGCAGCTGCTATTCTCAGGCCAAGCCATGACGGACGAGGAAATGAGGGACGGAATCGCCCGTCTGGGATCCCAGGAGCTCAATTCCTCTTGCCGGCGGCTCCTGCGCGGGAGGGACCGCGCACGCTTCGCTTACGGCGGCCTGTCGAGACGGACGGCGAGGGCAAGCGGTCTCGCGCTGGCGGCGCGCCGTGGATGAGATCGCTGTGCGGATTACGATCGAGATCGGCGCTTCGGCGCCGGAGTATAGGACCGACGGCAGCGCGGGGGCTGACCTTAAGGCTTTCCTCGCGAAAAGCATCTCCCTCGCGCCTGGCGAGCGAGTCGCCGTCCCGACCGGTCTGCGCATCGAGCTTCCCGTAGGTTACGAGGCCCAAGTACGTCCGCGATCGGGTTTAGCCCTGGCCAAGGGCATAACCTGCCTCAACAGCCCCGGCACGATCGACTCGGATTACCGAGGCGAGATCAAGGTGCTGCTCGTCAACCTCGGCAGCGAGACCGTCGTCATCGACGGCGGCGATAGGATCGCGCAGCTCGTCGTCGCGCCGGTATCGCGTGCAAGGTTCGAGAGGGCGCTTTCCTTGGAAGCGACGGAGCGTGGATCGGGCGGCTTCGGGTCGACGGGGGCATGATGCTCGACAATGCGACGAAGCCCAGGACGACGGCCGGATCTCGCTATTTCGTGATCGCGGGCTACGTCTCGCGGGAATTCCTCTTCGGTTTCGTCGTCTGCTTCCTCTTTTTTTTCGCCGTCTTTTTCGTAAACCAGATCCTCCTCATGGCCGAGGACATCCTCTCCAAAAAGGCTCCTCTCAAGGATGTCGTGCTGTTGCTCATATACGCCATGCCCTCGGTAATCGCCATGTCCTTCCCCTTCGCGTCGCTAGTGGGCTCCCTCATGACGGCGGGAAGGCTGTCCTCGGACAACGAGATGCTCGCCGTCATGGCCGCGGGCATCGCCCCCAGGCGGGTCTTCATTCCGTTCCTCGTCCTCGGGCTCGCATTCTCGGTCGTCTCCTTCACGATAAACGATTATTTCCTGCCGCGGGGCAGCATCGCGTTCGGAAAGCTCTCGCGGAGGCTCGTCGCGTCGACGCCCGCGCTCGAGCTTCGTCCTTGGTCCTCAAAGCGATATAAGGATATAACCGTAGTCACGGGCGGCATGGACGGCTCGAAGATTCGGAATCTGCTTATCTTCGACCGGAGCGAAGAGGGGAGCGAACGGGTCATATCGGCGGGCGAGGCGGGACTCGACGTGGACGACAAGAGAGGCGACGTAGTCCTCGAGCTCTCCGACGTTTGGCAGCAGACGGTCAAGAAAGGCGAGGATGATCGCTTCGAATGGTCGCGCGCCTCGAATATGGAGTACCGAATTTCGATGGAGGAGGAAAACGACGACTCGACGGTACTCGGGCCGCGGGAAATGCCGTCGATCGACCTCGCCAAGGTCATCGCCGAAAAGGACGCAGCCCTCGCGGAACGGATCGCCAAGCGCGATGAGGACCTAAGCTTCGCCCGAGCGTCTCTCTCCGCGGAGTACGACGACGAAGTCATCGGGAACTCGGCCTGGCCCAATTCCGCGGAAAGGCTGGGGCCGTATCTCGCCTCCCTGCGCTCGCTGGGGGAGGACAAGCCTTCCGACAGGACTCTCCAAGTCTATCAACTCGAATATTACAAGAAATTCTCCATACCTTTCGGCGCCTTGTTCTTCGTCGTGCTGGCCTTTCCCCTTGGCCTCCTCGCAAAAAAATCCGGCGGCACCATGGGCTTCGGCGTGGGTATCCTCATTTCGGTCATATACTGGGCGCTTCTTCTCGGCGGGCAAACGCTCGGTACGAGGCTCGCCTGGTCGCCCTTTTGGTCGATCTGGGCGCCGAACGCCGCCGTTCTGCTGGTCGGCCTCGCTCTTTGGGCGGCGCGCCTGAGGACGAAGTGAAGGGAAGATGCGGCGAGTAACGACCCTAAGGCTCTATCTTCTCCGAGTGTTCATCCCAGCGCTCGGTGCGGCCCTAGGGCTCTTCGCCCTCATCCTCGAGCTCGTCGATCTCTTTACCAACCTCTGGCGCTATCTCGCGCAAGAGGCGCCCCTGCATTCCGTCCTCGAGGTTATCGCGCTCTACCTGCCCACCGCCGTATCCGACGGCCTGCCGATCGCCCTGCTCTTCGCCGCCGCCTACAGCCTGGCGACGCTTTACGCCGACAACGAGCTGACCGTGATATTCGGATCGGGAGTGTCCTTGAGGAGTTTCACCATGCCCCTATTCGGCGTCGCGCTCGCCTTATGCGTCGCCTCGTTCTTCTTCGACGATAGCGTCGTGCTTTCGACGATAAGGCACAAAAACGAGCTCTCGCGGCAACTGCTCAACCAGAAGCAATCCCTGAGCAATCCGGACGTAACAGTCATCTCTAGGGACGGCGCGGTGGTCTATCGCGCTCAGTTCTACGACGACGCATCGAAGAGCCTCTCGGGAGTCACTATCGTCGAGCGCGACGCCGCAGGCGAGCCGGATGCGAGGATCGAAGCGGCGACCGCCCGTTGGAACGATGCGCTGTGGGTGTTCGGCCACGTCCGGCGCTTCGAGAAAGCGGCGGACGGTTCCTGGAGCGATCATTCCTTCGACACCTGGAGCTCGGATCTCCTCGACGAGAGACCCGATGCCTTTCGCAGCCAAAATAGGGATTTGGAAGAGCTGTCTTCTTCCGACCTCCGCGTATACGTGTCCTTCCTGAAAAGGGCCGGACTGCCCTATGCCGGCGCGATCGCGGAGCGAAACAAGCGCTTCAGCTTCGCCTTCACCCCGCTGGTGGTCGTTCTTCTCGCGGGAGCGGCGGGAGGCCGTTTCCGGAAGAACGTACTGTTGGCCACTCTTTTAACGAGCCTGATAGCCGCGACGATGTACTATGTCGCCCAGATGATCTGCATGCTGCTGGCGAAGACCGGCGCCATCGATCCGCGCATAGGCGCCTGGGCGCCCCTTACGCTGTTCCTCGCCGCAGGCGTCATATTCTTCAGAAAGGCGCGAACATAAGGAAGAGAGATGGAGCGAAACAGCATTTTCGTCCAGGAAAGCGCGGATAAGTCCACTCGGGCCAGGACCGGCCGGATTTCCCTGCCCCACGGCGATGTCGAGACGCCGGTCTTCATGCCCGTCGGGACAAACGCGACCGTCAAGGCGATTAGCCCGGATTCCCTCGCGGAATTGGGTTTTCCCATCATCTTAGCCAATACCTACCATCTTTATCTAAGGCCCGGCCACGAAGCGATCCGCGCGGCGGGAGGACTTCACGGCTTTACCGGCTGGAACGGCAATTTCCTGACTGATTCGGGCGGCTTCCAGGTCTTTTCGTTAGCCAATCTTCGAAAGCTCAGCGAGGAGGGCGTTCGCTTTCGCTCCCACATCGACGGTTCCTATAGATTCATCTCTCCCGAGGAGGCCGTAGAGGCGCAGACGGCCTTCAACAGCGACATACAGATGCAGCTCGACGTATGCACTCCTTGGGGAACGGGCGAAGAGGAGGCGAGAAAGGCATCCGAGCTCACCTTTCGCTGGGCGGCTCGCGCGAAGGAGCGCTGGCTGGCGAAGCGCGGGGAAGGATACCGAGGCGAACTCTTCGGCATCGTACAGGGCAACTTCTTCAAGGATCTGCGAGAGAGAAGCGCGGCCGAGATAGCGTCCCTGGACCTGCCGGGGATCGCCATCGGCGGACTTTCGGTCGGGGAACCCTTCGAGGTCTTCGCGGACTTCCTTGCCAGCGCATCGGCTATCCTGCCCGCCGACAAGCCGCGCTACCTCATGGGAATAGGCACCCCCGACTATATCCTCGAGGCGGTCGAGAACGGCATCGATATGTTCGATTGCGTATTCCCTACGAGGACGGCGCGCAACGGGCTTATTTTCACGGCTCGGGGACCGATAGCCATAAAGAAGGCGATCTACGAGAAGGACTTCGGACCTCTCGATCCGAGCTGCGGGTGCAAAGTATGCAAAGGCCATAGTCGGGCATACATCCGCCATCTCTACAAGTGCGAGGAGATTCTCTATGCAATGCTGGCCACCTATCATAACCTCTACTTCCTACGGGACTTCGTCGCTCGAATTCGAGAAAGCGTTCGCCGGGGCGAATTCCTCGCCTTCAAGCGCGATTTCCTCGCGACCTATGCGTCAGGCGGCAAGCGAATCGCGAGCAGGGCCTAGTCGACTTTCGATATTCCTATTCGTTCTCTTTGTTTCGACTGGTCGTGTCGCTTGGGCCCAAGCTTCTCCTTCGCAAGCTACCACCCCGCAGGCGACCGCTTCGCAAGGGACCGCTACGACTCAAGGGACCGACCCGGCCGCGCAACTCGAGGCAAACCGACGAGATACGATCCGTTACGGTATAGACTCCGAGATAAGCGATTTGATCCAGGACCTGACGAACGCGAAGGATGGGAGATACGACGATGATCTCTTGAACCTCTTTATTAACTCGCGAAGCCCGCATATGAGGGCGACCATACTGGATTTCTTCGCTTCCCTCGCGTGGAACGGGGCGGAGAAGCCTGCTCTGGGAATCGTGGACGACAGGGACAACCAGGACGTCGATCTCATCAGTTCCGCGCTTCTCTATTTGGCGGCGATACGATCCAAGGAAGCCTTGCGTTTTTCCGACGCCTTGATCAAGGAAGACAACAAGAAACTTCTCCCGGCTCTCGTGCAGCTGATGGGAAAGTCGGGGGGCGAGCCCGAAGAAACCCTCCTCCTCGCTTGGTTCGATGGCGATTCGACGACGCCGGCGCTCAAGGAAGAAGTGATAAAGGCACTTGGAGAAATCGGCTCTGCGAAGGCGGCCGAGCGCCTCGGCAAGCTCATACTGGACGGTACCGCCGGCAAGGCCGAAAGAATGTTCGCCTGCGATGCCTTGGCCAAGATCAAGGACGGCTCCTCGGTCGATGGCCTAGTTAAGGCGGCCAACGACGCCGATCCTAACGTCAGGACATCCGCCGTACAAGCACTGGGTGTTTTCGCGGGAGGAAGCGGCGCGCCGAGCGATGCCGCGAAGGGCGCTATCGCGGAGGCTCTCCGCGATTCCTACTATAAAGCCCGAATCGCGGCGTGCCAGGCTGCCGTCGCGGGCAAAGTCGCCCAAGCATTGCCCTTCCTGCGCTACAAGGCGCAAAGCGATCCGGTACAAGCCGTAAGGAGCGAGGCCTGCCGTTCCCTAGCCGGCCTCGGGGCCGATTCTATCGGCTCCGCCTCCGATGGCCTCGATAATCCCTTCGTCTTCCTGCGCGCTCGGCTCGAAGATACGAAGGAAGATGAATCCCTCAGGGCGCTTTGCTTCGGGCTTCTCTGTCGCTACGACCCGGCCGGATCCCTGCCTACGCTAGAGGCTAGGCTCAAAGCCGAGGCCGCCGAAAAAGACCGGTCCTTCTATACGGCACTCGCTCGGGAAGTCGCGAATGCCGACAAGGCCCCTGGTATAGGGGTCCTAGCGCACGTGCTGCTTTCGGACAAGGAGTACCTGATTCGAATAGTGGCGATCGAATGGATACTGAAAAACAAGGCCGTGGATCTGAAGCCCGATCTCGAGCTTCTCGCCAAGGACGATCCGTCGGACATGATAAAGAAGCGCGCGGTCGCGGCGCTGAAATCATTCTGAAAGAAGAGGAGGAAAGGCAAGCACGGAGAGCAGGGTCCGGCTTTTCTCGCCGCTACAGCCCTTGCGTTTCTATGCAATGAAGAAGCCTGTTTATGCGGTTCGCGGGCTTCTCGTACGCGACGAAGCGGAGAGTCATCGGGTAGCCCGACTTCGATATCATCGGAATGTCCTTGCCAAGACAATCCTCCACGGGACCTTCCAGTTCGGGGAAAAGCTCCGACCGGATCGGAAGGAAGGCCAGCTTTTCACCGTCGAAGTGAAGCTCCGCGGATTTTCGCGGAACGTTTACGAGGAACACGAGGAAGTCGCTCGCTCCGCCTCCTACGGATTTCGAGGCCCCCGCCGAGAGCGTATGCACGTTGCGCATGCCTATATGGGGATTCTGCTCGGCTACGAGAAGCTCGATCTCCAGTGATCCGGGCTTGACCACACGAGGCGCGTAGGACGCCGCCCGGCGCTGCGCCTTGGATTCGGCCTCTCGCGAGGGCCGGGCCGCCGGCTTGCGTCGCCCCGAGGCCTCGGCCAGCAAGGAGACAGTCCGCTCGGCTTCGGCCTTCCTTTGGGCAAGCAGGGCGGCCGCGCTCCCTTCGATCGCGGTATCGTGCTCATCCGACTTGGGAATTCCGCGTTCAAGGGCTAGTGCCCCCCGAGCGAGGTTCGCCGCTGGCTCTGCCCGCGAATCCACCTTGGCGGCCGCCCTCCTCGCGGCTTCCGCAAGCAGAACAGCGGTCCGCGCCGCCTCTTCCCGTCGGCTTGCGGCTATTTCCTTGGCCGATCGGATGGAGGAAGCCGATCGCTCGCCTTCGCTGACGGACCCGGCCGCGGCCGCGGCTTCGAGGGCGGCCCTGGTATCGGCAGCCTTCGATGCCGGACGTTCAGCGCCCGCCGCGACGCCCCGCGCGCCGGGCGATTCGACCACGGCGGCGGTCGTGGACGAAGTGGCCGAATCATAATCTTCCGCCCGGAGGACCGCCGCGGCGATGGTCGGCTCGGCGCGTTTCGGCATGCGCCTGATTATGATCGCCGCGCCGAGCAATGCGGCAAGGCCCAGAAGAAGGACTATCGCGAAAAGCACGATCCGAGCTCCCGAGCGCAGCAAGGCCGAGATCGGATTCCGCGCAAGGTCGAGGTCGAGGGTCCCGGAATCCGGGCTGACGCGAACGCCGTTGGCGAAATGCAGGGTAACCTGGAGCTTTGCTTGTCCTTGCGGTACCGAGTCGGGTATCAGAACCGGAACGTCCATCGAACCCGAACGGCCGCCCTGAAGAGTGAGGAAGACCTTGTTCGCGAGGATATCCGAATCGCCCGAGCGAACGCGGTCGAGCTCGAGCCCCACGGCCGATTCGGATGCGTTGCTCAACTTGATTTTGAAAGAGAAGGAGTAATCCTTCTTTCCGAGCGGGCCGGGGAACTGGACCGCAGGGAGAGAAAGGCTGTTCCTCGCTATGTCGGCCTTGCCGTCGGCGGAGAAGTCGGAGACCTTGGCATCGAGGGCGGCGGCCGCGGCGTCGAGATAGGATTTTCCCTTGGCTTCGGCGCTGTCGGGCGAGGGCGCCCCGCGCTCCCCGGGTTTCGGGAAGGGGAGCTTGATTATATGAACGGGCCAGCCGTTGGCGCGGATCTTGGCCGCGACTGCCTCGATTTCCCCCGCGACCTTCTCCGGAGGCATGCCGAAGGTAGGGCTCGAGGGAGGAGGGTTATGGACGCCGTCGGTTATGACGACGATCACCTTGCGCCTGCTCTCCGGAAGGTCCGCGACGTATTGATAGAGGTAGCTGAGGCCGCCGACGAGATCGCTGTAGCGGGCCAGCGGATAAAGGAGGTACAGGCGGCCGAGTACGGATTTGACGTCGGCTTCGCTCGACATGCGTTGCGCGATCTCGGTCTGGGCGATCTCGCCGAAGCTGAGCAGGTGGAAGGTGTCGCCGAAGCGAAGGTAGTCCTTGACGACCGAGGAAATTACGAAATCGGTCACGTCCTGGAAATACGGCATGACGCTCTGCGAGACGTCGAGAAGGACGACCACGTCGGTGTCGTCCGAATCGGCCTCGGAGGAAGCCTGGATGGGCGACTGCCCCCGAGCGGGAAAGGCGGCGACCGTCGCGAGCAGGACGATGAGCGCGGCAAGCGCCGCGATGCTTCTTCTCGACATCGACATGTTATTCGCTCCTTCCGGCGCCGATCGCTACAACCTGGCCACCTCGATGCGCTCGACCTTGTATTGGAATTTGCGCTCGTGGATGAGGAAGCTGAGACGCTCGCCCGCCTTATGGTTGAGGAGCTTCTTGCCGAGGGGCGACAGATAGGAGATGACGTTGTTCGCCGGGTCGGATTCCCAGGGCCCGAGTATGGTATAGGCCTCGGAATCGCCGGAGATCTCGTTCGCGAGGGTCACGATGGTCCCGAAGGATACCTTGCCGACCGACACCGTCGACTTATCGAAAATCTGCGCCCGCTCGATCTCGTTCTTCAGCTTCGCGACTTTGGAATTGAGTTCGTCCTGCTTCTCTTTCGCGGCCTTGTACTCGGCGTTCTCGCGAAGGTCTCCGAGCGACAGGGCGTAGGCTATCTCCTTCTGGTTCGCCGGGACCTCGACGTCGAGGATCTCGGAGAGCAGGGCCTGCTTCTCGCTGTACTTGCTCGAGGTAACCATGAGCCCGCGGGAAACGACCTGCTTTTCCTCCTCTCCGCCGAAGTGGAATTCAGGCCATTTCTCCATGATCTTCCGGCGCATTGAGAGCTTGATCGCGGGATCTAGGTCCTTCACGTCGCTCACGAGGGTATACACGCGCTCGATGGTCTCGGCCCGAGATTCGAGGAGGTAGGCCTCGAGTGTGGAATCCTTGAATAGGATGGCCTGGACCTGCTTGTTGATCTTGCGGTTCTCCGTAGTGTCCCTATGGCTCTCGATTTCCTTGAAGGTCAGGTCGAGGATATGAACGAGGGTGATCATGATCTTCTCGTACGAGAGGCCGAGCGTCGAGAACCACTCCTCGTCCTTCAGGTTCTTGACGACCCAGATGAAGGCCTCGCGGTGATCGCGGTAATTCTCGACGATGTCGAGCACCATGCGGCGGAGCTTATCCTCGTATCCGCCCGACTTGAGCGTATCGAGCATGCCGGCATTCAGCGAATAGGGGAAGAGCTTGACGTATACGTCGGCCCAATCGGGTACGAAGTTCTTTATGTGCAGGAGGAAGGATCGTCGAAGCTCCGCGTCCTTTATGGCGTCGTAGACGGCGACCGGATCCTCGATCTCGTCGAAGAGCTCGGCGAAGCCGAGGGTCGCCGCGCCCTTGAGATGGCTGTACTTGGCCGCCAACTCCTTCAGGAAGAGATAGGACGCGACCACCGTCTCGTTGGCGGCCTGGTAGGAGCGCACGAAGCCGGTGAAGAAGGCCAGCATCTCCGTGAAGAACTCGGAGTCGGGCTCTCCCGACTCGAGGAAGTCGCGGATGTACTGGACTCGCGCGAAGAAGTTCTTCTCGGCCTTGAATTGGTTGTACACCTTCTCCTCGAAGGACAGGGGACGGTCGCGCACGATGTACGTGGCGATGTCGTCGGTCGCGTTGCCGAAGATGGAATCCGTCTTCAGGACCTCGCGGGCCTTCGCGCTCCAGGAGTTCCACTCGCTCGCGGTGAGGACCGACGGCACCAGCTCGGCCTTGATGTGCTTGAGGTCCGCGCGATTGTCGAAGCTCTTTATGATGATGCGCAGGGCCCAGGCTGGGTCTCCCTTGACTTTCTCGCGAAGCTTGTCCTTGGACCACACGGCCTTCAGGACCCAGATATGCTCCTTGGATAGCGTCGTCAGGCTGTCGATGGCCATCTTGAGGGACATCTTGTGGCCGCGGCTCTTCGCGAAGTCGATGACGATGTCGTCGCCCTTTATGCTCGCTATGCGTCCGATGTTCCAGGTACGATGGTAGACGAAATTGCCGGCGTCGAAGGCGATGTGCTTCTCGAAGTCCGCCATCGCCTCGTGCATCGCCCGGTAGGATTGGGCGATATTCGATAGCCGGATGTAGTCCTCGAGATGCGAGTGGTCCCTGTACTTCCCTTTATAGCACTCGATGACGTCCTTGCGGAGACTTGGGTTCTTCTCGTCGTAATCGATGACGACCTTAAGGATGTCGAGCGCCGTGTTCCAGTCCTCCTTCTCCTTGTAATGGCGGAAGAGGTCGAGCAGAAGCCCGGCGGCCTTGTCCTCCGAAATCTGCTTGGCGATCTTGCGCTGGACATGAAAGAAGAAGTCGATGTCCTCGGGGCAGTATTCCACGAGCTTGCCCCATATTTCCTTGACGTTGGTGGTAAGCCCCTTGTTGATGTATCGATGGAGGGCCTTCTTGTAGAAGTCCACCGCCTCGTCGGCCTTGCCTTCCTTCTCCCGCTTCTCGGCCAAGGCCTTGACGATGTCGGCCTCCTCGTAGTCGACTCGTATGAGTCGCTCCCAGACCGAGTACATTTCCTCGGGGCGGCCGTCCGACTCGTAGCATTCCGCGAGGCGTCTGAGGGCGATACGGTTCTCTCCGAAGTCGAGTATTCTCTGGCAGACGAACTCGACGACGCTCCACTTCTTGTTGTCGGCGAAGAGGTCGAGCAACGCGACCATGGCCGAATCGTCGATCTGCTGGCGCATCAGCGCGAAGATGCCCGAAAGATACAAGGCTATAATGCTGGTCTTGGTGTGGGAAAGATGCTCGTCGCAGAGCCCCTTGATCTCGTCGATGGCCTTGTCGCGCGACGCGTCCTGGGCAACGGCGTCGAGTTCCTTTAGATTCGCCGCGGAGTAGGCGCTCAAGGATGCGCGAGTCCACTTCTCCTCGTTGAGCATCTCCTGGACTTTCTGGGCGATCTGCGATTCGGCCATATTGTCTCCTCTCCTAGGCTGTATATTGCTTGTAGATGGACTGATCGAGCAGCCGGACTTTCAGCAAGACCTCGTCGATCCTCGCCCGATCTTCCTTTGCCGCGATATAGTGGTCTATCAGCCAGAAATAGCGATTGATGAGACGCGGCGCGAGCGATGCGCCACCTTCTTCCTTGGACTCGTTCTCGAGTTGGTAGATCGATTGCCGGAGCTTGCCGACCTCCACCGCCTTGAGCTCCCGCCTGATCGTGAAGACGCCGAGGACGGCGCCGTAAACGGGAATCCACTCGGGCAGCTCGAGCCCCTTGTAGCCGAGCGAGGCCACCTTGGCGGCGAGGCGGCGGATCATCGATGACTCGAGGATCTCGACGTCGATGCGCTGGGGCGCTATGAAGAAGGCCTCGCGGAAAAGCGCCTTGGACTTTCGCTCGTCCCCTTGCAGGGCGTACGCGTCCGCAAGATGGGCGAGGACCTCTGCATCCTCTTTCCTCTCGCGGGCGGCCGTCTCCAGGGCACGAAGGGCGCCGACGTAATCGCCCGTGCCCTTCAGGCAAATGCCCGTCCTCAGGGCGAGATCCGCCTCGTGCGAATCCTTTTCCTCGGGAGGAAGGGCGGAATACTGGCTGAGGGCGAGGGAGAAGGCGAAAGTCTTGAAAGCGTAAAGCGCTCGCTCGAAATCGCCGGCGAGCTTAGACGCGAAGGACGCGAAGGCCTTCCATTGAGCGATGACGTATTCGCCTCGCTCGAAAAGGTTCGGAAGGGCCTCGAGACGCGCCAGACGCTCCGCCCAGAAATTGGCGCACTTCAACGACCAGAGAACCTCCGCCGCCTCGAAATCGAGGGCGAGGGCCCCTTCGATGCAGTCCGTCGCTCCGCGCAGGTCGACGCACTTGAGATGTTCATATGCGTTCGACATCAGGGCGGTAACGCTTTCCTGTTCGGCCATGCTCTTCCGGATATTGTCGGTCCTTCGAATCGCATCGGTCCGCTACCGAAATTCGACTGCGTAGGTCCGGCTGGGTTAAGGATACAACGCCTCGATAATATCGCGGTTGGCTGGGCTTGGTCAATCGTCGAACCGCGCTCGAAACCCTTGTCTGGACGCATAAAACCGCGTTCGCAAAAGGATTCCCCGGCAATCGGCGGCCCGCGAGCCTTGGCGCGAACGACCCGGATATGATACTATCCGCCCTCATGGAAGCGCCTATTTTCGCGCCCTCCCTCCTGTCAGCGGATTTTTCCGATATGCGCTCGGCTTTAGCGAAAATCGAGAATGCCGAAGCCGATTGGGTGCACTTCGACGTGATGGACGGGCGCTTCGTCCCTAACCTCACATTCGGTCCCAAGATGGCGGCCGATATACGACCGCTAACTCGTCGACAGCTCGACGTGCATCTCATGACCGTCGAGCCAGAGAGGCTTGCTCCCGCGTTCGCCTCAGCGGGAGCCGATTACATCACCTTCCATCTGGAGGCGACAGTTCACGCCCATCGGCTCGCCCTGTCCATCCGCTCCATGGGCGCGAAACCGGGTATCGCCATCGTGCCTTCGACTCCGGCTTCTTCGCTGTACGAGATCTTGCCCTTCGTCGATCTAGTGCTCGTCATGACCGTCGACCCCGGTTTTGGAGGCCAGGCACTCATTCCGACCTGCCTCGAGAAGTGCGCCTCCCTCGCCGCGTCGCGCGTCGAGCGTGGGCTAGGCTTCTTGATTTCCGTGGACGGCGGAATAAACACCGAAACGATCCCCGAGGTCGCGCGAGCCCGAGCCGATGTCCTCGTCATGGGTTCCGCCTTTTTCGGGGCTTCTGACCCCTCGGCTGCCCTCCGGAACGCAAGGTCCTCCTATATGAACGCAAGGCCATAAGCCTGCGGTATGTTGAGTTTTCAGAACGGCGGACCGATAATCTATCGGAGGCATACGCCCATGCATAGGACCAAGCCCCTGCTTCTAGCGCTTCTTCTCGCGGCGGTCGTCGGGGCCCGGCTTGCAGGACAGCAAACTTCGCCTGGTCCTTCGTCCCAGACGGACGCGAAAGCCGTCTTGGATAGGGGCATAGACCTTTTCGGTCGGGAAAAATACCGCGACGCCCTCGACCTCTTCGGCCAGGTGCTCTCGGATCCCAAAGCCGCGGAACAACGGTCGGAAGCCGCCTACTGGTCCGTGCTCGCCTATCTTGCGGTCGGCGACCAATCCACGGCCGAAAAGTCCATCGATGCCTTCATAGCTGCATATCCCAAAAGCCCACGCGTGGCGGATCTCCTCTATCAACGAGGCCGAATTCTATATTCGAGAAGCGATTTCGAAGGAGCACTCAAGGTTTTCTCCGCCTTCGCCTCCATGGCGTCGTCCAGCGACTTGATTCCAGCCGCCCTCTATTGGAGCGGGGAATGCCTCTATGCCCTAGGCAGGCTCGATGAAGCCGAAAGGACTTTTACGGCCGTAACGCAGGATTATCCGACGAGCGTGAAGGCCGAAGCCGCGACCTACCGAATCTCCCTCATAGGGCTCGAATACCGGCAGCGCGAGCTCCTCAAGCTCCTGACCTGGAGCCATGAAGAATCCCTGCGTTCGGCAGAGGATTTTCGAAGGCGCGAGAAAGCTTACGAGGCTTCGATCGCCATTTACCAAAAACAAATCGCGGACGCCAAACGAGGCGCGACCGGTGACCAGGACAGGATCATCGCCGACCTGCGCGCGCAAGTCGCGGATCTCGGGACGAAGCTCGCCGACGCCGAAGCCAAGCTGGCTTCGGCCCAGGCCGAAGAGGATGCCTTGCGCGCTTCGCTCGCCGCGGCCCAATCCGGTTCAGGACAGGCCCCGCCCCCGATTACGTCCCAGGGTCCGATTGACAAGGATTCGAAGGCCGCTGCGCTGGCGGCGAAAGAGCGAGCGCTCAACCTCCTCGAATTCTATATCGATCGCATCGCGAAGGACGGGAGCAAATGAAGCATATTGCAGCGACGATCTCCGTTCTCATCGCCTGCGCGATCGGCCTCCAGGCGCTCGAGGCGCGCGAAGGGCTCGTGAAGCTCGTAGTGGACGAGTCCACCGCCCGCATATCCGTCTATCGGCTCGTCGACGTGACCAAGGATCGCTACGAGCCTCTCCTTTTCGATTCGGACCCCAGGACGAGCTTCGCCACTCTGAGCGTCGACGGACGACTGTATAAGCTCGGCGACGCGGCCGAATTCCGCCCCACGACCAAGCGCACGGATACCGGGGCTCAGATCGAATTCCGGTCGGCCTCGGTCGTAGTTCGCCAGATTCTGGATTTCGCGAGATCGGACGGTTCCGCGCTCGCGGACGGCCTGCGAGTCAGCTTCGAGATCGAGAACATCTCGGAAGGCGAGGCATCTCTCGGCCTTCGCTATCTCCTCGATACGTGGCTAGGCGAGAAATCGGGCATCCATTTCGAGACCGACAAGCGCCCGCGCATCTCCCAGGAGACCGCTATTCTGCCCGATTCCGACGACAGCTGGGTGGCGACACCGGGAGAAAAAGCCAGCTTCATGGTTCAATTCTCCGGACCAGGCATCGATAGGCCCGATAAAGTCCTCCTCGCGAATTGGAAGCGACTCTCCGACGCTCCTTGGAGCTTCGACGTCAATCCTCAGCGCAATTTCACGCTCGTGCCATACTCGATCAACGATTCGGCGATCGCGCTATACTGGGAACCCGCTCCGGTGGCGCGAGGAGCCACGAGACGCTTCTCGTTCGCCATGGGAAACTTCAACGAGAAGGGATATCCGACGGGAAACGCGAAGAGCCCGACCGAAGCGATTTTTTCGTCGACCGTCCTCGGGGCCAAAGCGCCGGATGCGGCTACCTCGATGGCGGCCGATCTCGTCGCGGTAAGGGATCTCGTCTCGAGGATCGACATGGCCGTCGCGGAAGGCGGGACGATATCCCCTGACGAGCTTGCCGCCTGGAACAAGATCCTGGATCGCCTCGAGGAGAGAAAGAAAGGGTATTAGGTCAAGCGATGGCGCGAACAGCGCTCGACCGCGCCGAGAAGCTCTTCGCGAGCGGGCGCTTCGCCGAGCTTATCTCCCTACTCGAGCCCCAAGTCCCGGTCTATAGGGAGTCGCAACGCTTCTACTACCTCCTGGGCGCCTCCTGCCTTAGGGTAGGGGATCCGGGCGGGGCGTCGACCTACCTGAAACGAGCCGAGCAACTTTCGCCTTCGAATGTCGACACCATCCTTGCCCTAGCGGCGCTCTCGGTGCGGAAAGGCGAGATCGAACGGGCGATCGAGGGCTACTTGGGCGTTCTCGAGGACAAGCCGGGTAACCGAAGGGCGCGAGCCGGTCTCGGAGTACTGCGCAAGGAAGGCGGACCCGAGGGACTGGCGCATCTCATCGAGAGTGGCCGAATCGAACGGCTCTATCCTGGCCATAGGCCGATCCCGCGCTTCGTCCCGCCGCTCGGGATATTCCTGGTTTTCGCCGCCGCTGTATATTTCGGATGGTCGCCGGCGGCCGCGCTGCTGGAGGCCGTCGTTCGTCCGAGGGCGATCCGCCCCGAGGTGGCGGCCGTGACCTTGAGCCGCGCCGAGACGGATTCGCCCGTCCAGACCGGCGGGACCTTCAGGTACGTGCTTACCGAAAAACAGGCCTTGGATACATTCGAAAAGGCTAAGGATTATTTCCAGGCTTATCGCGACAATGCGGCCCTGATCGAGATAAATCGCCTTCTCGGATCCAACGCGAGAGCCGGCCTCAAGGAGAAGGCGCGCTCCCTGAGGTCCTTCGTCGGCAAGCCCGACTTCCGCACTATTAAAGACGTTCCTGCCTTCGACGAAGTGCGCCTCGACCCGGCACTTTTTGACGGTTGTTCCGTATCCTGGAAAGGCATGGCGGCGAACGTCAAGGACGATTCGGGCGTGGTCACCTTCGATTTCCTGGTCGGCTATCAGGACAAGAATCGTCTCGAGGGAATAGTGCCTGGACGAATAAGCGGGGCCGAGGTCCCGGTGGACAGGCCGCTTGAGCTGCTCGCGAGGCTGAGCTTCGCGGATAAGGTCCTTTCCTTGGACGGAATAGCCATCCATGAGCTCGTTCCGGGAAAGACGCCCTAGCTAGGGTCGGTCCTTAAGTTGAAAAGGCCGCGCGGCGACTGCCGCGCGGCCTTTTCCGTTCGAGGGAAACGACGATTTACTTCGCTTTCTTCGCTCTAGGCTTGGTCGAGGCCACAGGCTTCCTTGCAGCCGGCGTCTTGACCGCGGCCTTCTTGGCGATAGGTTTCCTGACGACGGCTTTTTTCGCAGCCGGCTTCTTAACCGAGCTCGCGCGCGCAGCCGGCTTGCCGGCCGGCGACTTTTTCTCGGCCTTGGAAACCGGCTTCCTCGCCGGCGTCGCTTTCTTCGCAGCGCTCGCGCGGGCGGCCTTCGCTTCGATGACGGCCTGGGCCGCCGCGAGACGAGCGATGGGAACGCGGAAAGGGGAGCAGGACACGTAGTTCATGCCCACGGAGTGGCAGAATTTGACCGACCTGGACTCTCCGCCGTGCTCGCCGCAGATGCCGACCTTGAGGCCCTTTCGAGCAGAACGACCCTTCTCGATACCCATCTTGACGAGTTGGCCAACGCCGCTCTGATCGAGGCTGACGAAGGGATCGTTGGCGAAGATCGCCTTGCCTCCTTCCTTCTCGGACTTGACGTAATCCGGGAGGAAGCGACCCGCGTCGTCGCGGGAGAGGCCGAGGGTCATTTGGGTAAGGTCGTTCGTGCCGAAGGAGAAGAACTCCGCGACCTCGCCGATCTCGTCGGCGAGCAGGGCGGCGCGGGGGATCTCTATCATGGTGCCCACCATATAGGAGATCTTGGACCCGGACTTGGCGATGATGGCGTCGGCGATCGCCCTGGTCTGGTCGACGAGGATCTTGAGCTCCTTTCGATCGATGACCAGGGGGATCATGATCTCAGGGAGCACCGTGCCGCCCGCCTTGGCGACCCCGACCGCGGCTTCGATGATGGCGGTGACCTGCATGTCGAGGATTTCAGGGTAGGTGATCGTAAGGCGACAACCACGATGCCCGAGCATCGGATTGGACTCATGGAGCTGCTCGCAGCGCATCCTGATGTACTCGGGACTCTTGCCCGTGATGTTGGCGAGCTTGTTGACGCCGGCGTCGTCCTTGGGGGTGAACTCGTGGAGGGGCGGATCTATGAGGCGGATGGTGACAGGCTTCCCGTCCATGGCCTTGAAGATGCCCTTGAAGTCCTCGCGCTGGAAGGGAAGGAGCTTGGCCAGCGCCTTCTTTCGAGCCTCGACGTCGTCGGCGATGATCATCTCCTGGATGGCGAGCTGGCGCTTCTCCGAATCGGCGGGGTTCTTGAAGTCCTTGAAGAACATGTGCTCGGTTCGGCAGAGGCCGATGCCCTCGGCGCCGAGCTCGACCGCCTTCTGGGCGTCGTGAGGGGTGTCGGCATTGGCGCGGACCTTGAGGGCGCGGACCTCGTCGCACCAGCCGAGGAGGATCTTGAACTCCTTGGTCTGCTCGGGCTTCTTGAGGGGGAGGGCGCCGAGGAAGACTTCGCCAGTCGTGCCGTTGAGGGTGACCTCGTCTCCCTGCTTGAGGACCTTGCCGCCGACCTTGACCGTCTTGGCTTTGTCGTCGATCTCGAGGCTTTCGCATCCGACGATGCAGCACTTGCCCCATCCGCGCGCGACGACGGCCGCGTGGGAAGTCTTGCCGCCGGTCGCGGTGAGGATGCCCTGAGCGGCGAACATGCCGCCTACGTCCTCGGGGCTGGTCTCGCGGCGGATGAGTATGACCTTTACTCCCTTTTTCGTCTCCTCTTCGGCGTCGGCGGCATTGAAGCAAAGCTTGCCGGCAGCGGCGCCCGGGACGGCGTCGATGCCCGTCGCGACCTTGATCTCCTTGAGCTTCGCGCTGCCGACGGCCGCCACGTCGATGATCGGATAGAAGACGCCCTCGACCTGCTCCGGCGTAATGCGGGCGATAGCCTCCGCCTTCGTAATAAGGCCTTCCTCGACCATGTCGACGGCCATCTTGAAGGCGGCGGAGGGGAGGCGCTTCCCGGTACGGCACTGGAGCATGTAGAGCTTCTCGTCTTCGATGGTGAACTCGAGATCCTGCATCTCCTTGAAGTTCTTCTCGAGGGTCTTGCGGACCTGGCAAAGCTGCTTGTATGCCTTGGGAAGCTTGGTCTCGAGCTCGATGAGTTTGAGGGGCGTACGGATGCCGGCTACGACGTCCTCGCCCTGAGCGTTGATGAGGCAATCGCCGTAGAAGACGTTCTCGCCGGAATTGGGATCGCGGGTGAAGCAGACGCCGGTGCCGGAGGTCTCTCCCTTGTTGCCGAAGACCATCTGAACGACGTTGACGGCCGTGCCCTTGAGATCGGTGATCTTCTCGACGCGACGGTAGGTGACGGACTTGTCCGCCTCCCAGGAATCGAATACCGCGTCGATGGCCCCCCAAAGCTGCTCGACCGGGTCCTGCGGGAAAGACTCGCCCTTCTTGGACTTGTAGAAGGTTTTGAACTCCTCGCAGAGCTTCTTGAGGTTTTCGGCGGAAAGCTCGGTATCGCTCTTTACGCCGAGGGATTTTTTCATCCGGGTGAGCATCTCCTCCATCGGTTCCTTGGAGAGGCCCATGGCGGTGGTGGAATACATCTGGATGAAGCGTCGGTAGCTGTCGTAGGCAAAGCGGGGATTGCCGGTCTTGGCGGCGAGGCCCTCGACCGATTTGTCGTTGAGCCCGAGGTTGAGGATGGTCTCGAGCATGCCCGGCATCGAGCGCGCCGCGCCCGAACGGACGGATACGAGGAGCGGATCCTTGGGATCTCCGAGCTTCTTGCCGACGGTCCTCTCGAGCTTGGCCAAGGCTAGCTTGGTCTCGTCGACGATGTTCTTGGGCAGCTTGCGACCAGACTTGAAATATTCCTCGCAGGCCGGGATGCCGATCGTGAAGCCGGCCGGGACGGGAAGCCCGATCTTGGTCATCTCCATGAGTCCGGCGCCCTTGCCGCCGAGGATGTCCTTGCTGGTGACGCTGGTCTCCGCGACGCCCCCTCCGAACTGATAGACGAACTTTGCCTTTGCCATAGAGCGTATTCCTCCGTATGTCGATTGGTACAATTGAAGCCACATAAAAGTACCTGAAAGGCCATTCCCTGTCAAGGAATGAAGGCATCCGGAGGTCGGGCGCGCTATCGGTTATAATAGATATCTCTGATTCGCAAGCGCGCGTTACAGGTTGAGCGCGAGAGTGATGACGGTCAGGTCGGATCCCGCTATTTGGTTCACGAGGGACTCGAATTTGACGTTGACTTTCTCGCATGCCTCGGAAAGGTAGGAAAGGTAATAGAGACCGAGCTCGGTATTCGCCTCGCCTTCCGGCAACTGCTTGTAGAAGTCCTGCAGGCTCTTCTTCTTGAGGTCCGCGCTCTTTCGGTCCTCGAAGGTCTCCTTCACCGTCTGATATTCGGACTCTTTGTTGTAGAGGGTGATCTGGAGCCTGCCCTGCATGCCCACCGTGGCGCCCCGCGAGCCGATCTTCCATGAAAGGTAGACGAGTTCGTCCTTGCGCTCGAGCGATTCAATGACCTGGCGCCTTATGTTGGGGTCGAAAAGGACCGCGTTCATGTCCACGGCGCCCTTGAAGATGGTCTTCGCCTCGCGCTTGAGGTTGGAGTTCTCGGCGTTCATCGCGAGCTCTATGATCATGAGCGAGACGTATTCGGCGATCTTGGACTTTTCCATGTATTCGGCGAGAGAGGTCCTGACGTCCTTGATCAGTTGATCGTAGCCGTCGGAGCCCTTGAATTTCGCGATGATGAACCATGTAAAGGGTCGGAGATTGTTGAGGAATTTCTCGGAGAGCAGGAGCTGAACGTTCTTTTCCTCGGGCAGAAGGGACGGATTCTTGCTTATATACGAAAATATGGGCGCGAGGGTCTCCTGCTTGATCTCGATGAGCGCCTTTTCCTTCTCCTTGAGGACGTTCTGCAGGAAGGCGTCGTTTATCCTCGTTCTATCGTCGATTATATTGGCGGGATTGAGCCGGTTCCATTTCTTTATGACGTCGCTGGAGAGTATTCGGGCGAAGATGTACGCGTCGTATTGCCGGTAGAGCATCGAGTAGACGATAAGCTTGGAGAGATCCATGATCTCCTGGCGGGTCGACATGAAATCGCTCTTGGATATCTCGACCTTGGAAATGTAATCGACGAGCATCATGCGTTGGAGCGATGGGGGGCTGATCGCGTCGAGGACGATCCCATACTCCTCGACATTGTCCGCCAGCTTGAATTTCTTGAGGTTCCTGCCCTTGCGTATGAAGAAGGACGTTCCTTCCTCGGTGAGCACGATCTTAACCGGCAGATCGATGACGCTCTTCCTCTCCTGCATCCCCTGACCTTTCGTTTCGAGCAGTATATGACATTATCGGTTCATGGTAAACAGTATTGACGAACCCATCGACACCTTCCTATGCTCGGAACGTGAGAATGACGCGCTCGACGTCGTCCGCGAATGCCGCGCGCGCGGGCCGCGGCGCCGTACGCCTGATGGCCGCGGCATTGTTTCTCTTGGCCTCCGCCTTTCCGGCTCGGGCACAGGTCTCATCGGTCTCGTCCGAGGTCGCGCCGAATTTCGGCGATTGCCTCGCCTCGATCGAAGCGATAGGTCCCCGAGTGGAAGGCTCGGCCGCCGAGGCCGCGGCCTTCGCGTATATCGAGGGCTACCTGCGCGCGGCGGGTATCGATACCTCGACGAGCGACTTCACCGACGCTAGAGAGGGATATTCGACTTCTCGAATCGTCGAGGGAAGGATGAAAGGATCCCGCGACGACGAGTTGGCGGTGATCGTGCCCGTCGACTCCTGGATCGATTCCCCCGATCCGGCCGAAGGCGCCTATGGAATCGCGCTCGCGCTATGCGAGTCCGCTCGGCTTTCGGCCCGCGCCCGCGCCGGTCTCGTCTGCCCAATTTCCATTCGTTTCGTATTCCTCGGCGCCGAAAAGAGACGCCGAATGGCCGAAGGGCAGGTCGCTTCCTTGGGAAGCGCCACCTGGCTTTCCAGGCATTCGGACGGGACGAGGCTCGCCGCGCTCTACCTAGACATCGGCGCGGAACCGGCTAGCATCGCGATTCGGGGAGCCGGGAAGGGCGTGCTCTCGCCTTATTGGCTCTTCGATGCCGCGCGGCGCAGCCTCGAGGCATCGGGAATATCCTACGGACTCGAGGCGAACAGGATTCAGGCGTATCGCCTCGGGCTGGCAAGGGATTACGGCCCTACCGCGCCATATCTCGAAATGGGAATCCCGGCTATAGAGCTTCGCGGCGAAAGCTCCATTCCCGGCGACGCGTTCCTTCCCGCGGGCTTCGCCGCTCGGAAAGGAGATGACGGCGAAAACCTGGTTCGGCGCTTTCATGGATGGCTTTGCGCGCGACGAGGCCGGCGGCTTCGCGGATTCCTGGGAAAGCCATTATTTCATCTTCCAGATCGGTCGGAAGGCGCTCGTGTTGCGCGAGAAGACCTACGTCGCCTTCCTGGTGCTCCTTCTCGCGATAGTGGCCTCTTCCTTCCTGATCGCCACGATGGCGAGACGCGGGGCGACCAAGCATTTATTGAGGCGAGCCCCGGCCGTCGGCTTGGAGGTCCTGGCCCTCTTCATAGCCTTGGCCCTCGTATTCCTGGCAGGCAAGGGCGTGGCGAGAATCGACGCGATCCTCCTCGGTTCCCGCGATGCGTGGCGCATCGCGCCGCGCGTATTCGCGATCGCGAGGATCGTATCGTCATTCCTACTCTTCCTGGCCCTTCTGTCCTTTCTCGTCGAGAAGCGAGTCCTGACGCCGAATCCGTATTTCTACGAATTCGCGGCCCTGCTCTGTCTCGCGGTCGACGTGATCGTCTTCTCGGCCATAGATCTCTCCGCTTCGTTTTTTTTCATGTGGGCCCTCGTCTTCGTCGAGATATCCCTAGCCGTCCGCAATCGTTGGGCGACCATGGCGACCTATATTCTCATGTACGCGCCGCTCCTCGTCGCCGCCGGGGAGCTCGCGGCTCGACCCGACCTCTACGCCTATCGAATGCTCATCGCGCCGGCCTATTTCGGCGTACTAGTGCTTTCCGCGTTGACGCTCCCTTTTTTCGTCTTTACGGCCAGTCCGCTCCTTTTCTTCGCGCGCCCTGGGGCCGCCGCGCGGAAGAAAGCGGTCGCGATATTCGCGATCGGCGCCTTCGCCGTAGAGTCTTTCGCCTTTGTCTTTGCGATCGCCGAGGCCCCTCTAGGCGGTCCCGGGCGGAAGGACCTGAAGATCTCCGAAACGATCGACCAGGACTCGGGCGAATACCGGATCGAGCTTTCCGGCCGAAGACGATTGGGGGAGGGAAGCCTAGATCGCGACGGAGAGACCCTCCATTACGAATCGGGGGCGGATAATATCTATTTACGAGGCGAGGATCGGAAGAGGCGAATAAGCGTAGCCGAGAAATCGAGCCCCTTCCTCGACCGCACGGACGAGAGCCTCGATATCGCGTTCGCGAATCCGCCCTACAGCGTCGATGCCGCCCTGGAATACGGCAAGGATATTCTCATCTACGACAGCAGCCTGCCGTATAAAGTCTCAATCGATGGAACGAGCGCCGCCATTTACGCGGGCGTGAACCCGGGCAAGGACCTCCGCATCTCGCTCACCGTTCCATCCTCCTTCAGGGCAAGGCTCGTAGTCACGGCCAACTATATAAGGCACCGCGCGGCGTATAGCCAATCCTCTGGATCCCCTCTCGATGATGAAGGCCTGGCCGTGCGGGCGAGCTTCGAGATCGGCCCGGGCGGGAAATGATGGCGAAGGTCTTCTTCCACGTGGACCTCGATGCCTTCTTCGCCTCGGTCGAGCAGAACGACGATCCGAGCCTCATGGGAAAGCCGGTCATCGTCGGAGCGCGGCCAGGCCATCGCGGCGTCGTATCGACCTGCTCCTACGAGGCTCGGGCATTCGGAGTCCGATCCGCGATGCCGATATCGGAGGCTTACCGCCTCTGCCCTCAGGGCGTATACCTAACGCCTCGCATGGCCCGATACGCCGAGATATCCGGGCGGGTCATGGAAGTGTTCTCGTCCTTCACTCCCGAAGTCCAGAGGGTCTCCATCGACGAAGCCTTCCTCGATATGACCGGGACGGAGGGACTTTGGGGCCCTCCGCCCGATGCCGCCCGCCTGATCAAGGCCAGGGTCCGCGAGAGGACGAGCCTTGGAATCTCGATAGGCGCGGCGCCGAACCGCTACGTCGCCAAGATAGCCTCGGGGCTTCGCAAGCCCGACGGCCTCGTCCTGGTTCCCCCCGAAGGAGTCGAGGCCTTCATGCTCGAGCTTCCCTTGGCAAAGCTCTGGGGAGTGGGCGAGAAGACCCGGGCGCGACTTCGGGAGCTCGGGATAGAGAGCGTCGCCCAACTGGTCTCCATCGGCGAAGCGCGGCTCTCATCGCTTTTCGGAAAGGCCGGAGGGGCCTTCCTTTATGGGGCGGCGCGAGGGCACGACGCCGGTATCATGGGACCCGGAGAGCCCGCCTCGCGCTCGATGAGCGCCGAAACCACGTTCGAACGGGACTGCTCGGATCTAGGATGCGTCGAGGACGTCCTCATGTCCCTCGCGAACGAGCTCGCCTATCGCCTCTGGTCCGAAGGCTTCAAGTCCCGCACCCTCGTCCTAAAGCTGAGGCTCCACGATTTCACGACGATCTCGCGGCGCCGATCGAGGGCTTCCTATTACCTTTCGTCCGACGAAGCCTTCAGGGACGCGCTCGCCCTCCTCGAAAAAGCCTGGGATGGCCATACCGAAATAAGACTTCTCGGCCTTTGCCTGGCTGAGCTCGAGAAGGGCTACGGCGACCGGCAGGGCGAGCTCTTCGCCGACGGAGAAGCTTTCCCCGGAAGCTCCGAGCGGCAACGCAGGGCGGAGGGGGCGGTCTTCGAAATAGAGCGCAGGGGTCTCGGCAAGGTTACGCGCGCCCGTCTTCTGGGGCGAGGCGACCGAGGCCGCTCGGAAAGCGATCAATAGACCTCGGAATGGATCTGGGCGTCGTGGACGCGAAGGCCGAATTCGCCCTCTACGAAGGCAAGCGCCTTGTGCATCACCGACTCCCCGAACTCGCGCGAATTGGAAACCAAAGCGGCGCCGATCTCCGCGAAGGTCAAGGAATCGAGAAGATCGACCTCGGCGCACGAAAAGCGGAATTTGGTCCTGAGCCTCCGCTTGACGGAGGAGACCACGCTCCGCTTGTCCTTGAGCGAGGTGGATTCGGGAATTTCCACGACGAGGACGAGCATGGAGACTACCATAAGCGAGATTCGATTCTTCCCATAGTCGATTTTACAGTCTATCATGGATGCAACAGATGCGAAAAGAAAGCCGCCGCGCGCGCGCAGCCATCGCCTTTCTTCTCCTGTGCACGGCAATCGGGGAGGCCCACCCCGACGGCGGAGACGGAACGATATCGCCGCCGATTCAATCGGCTCTTCCCGTCGAGGCTCCGTCGAGCGTCTTCGACGCCAGGCTCGGCCCGGGACCGAACGACGACGCGGAGCTGCTTATAAGCGGATCATGGTCGGCTACCGTGCTGACCTCGGTCGATCTCCAATCCCAGGCGGGAAGCGGCCTTGCCCTGGCCTATCAGCCCTTGCTCTTTACCCAGAATCCCGACCTAGCCCTGTCTTTCCTGCTTTTCAAGAAGTTCTTCGTCGAGGCTCGCGTTTCCGACGATGTCACTCAAGCCTACTACGCGGCAGGCTACAAGGGGGGCGAGGGCGAGCTGCTTCGCGAGGTCAGGATCGGCAACGACGGGATATCCTTCCCCTCTCTGCCCTTCCTCTCCTTCGGCGACGGCTCGTATCGATCCTTCGGCGGCGCGGCGACGATCGCCTCGGACAATTTCACTGGCAGAGCGATGATCCGCTACGATCAGGCGGAGCAGGTCGTCAGGCACTTCGCCGGCAGCACCGAGGTGACCGAAACGACGATAACGCCCAGCTCGTTCATTGCAGGACAGTATTTCACGACCTATTCGACGCCGGCGACCAACCTCGTCCTCTACGTCAAGAGCTCCTCGGGGACCCTCGCCGGCTCCGATGGCCGGTCGTATCGTCAGATGGGGAGCGATGAATACTCGTACTCGGCGATAACGGGCCTGGTCACGCTCACGAACGCGGCCTCGACGAGAGTGCTGGCCGAGTACCCGGGATCGGGAAGCGCCTCCCAGGGGGAGATAGTAACCGTTGCCGGCAATGCATGCGACCTCTTGTACGATCCGCCGGATCCCGTGCCGGCGGTATCGACCGGCGCTCCCTTGGTCCCGAAGCTGCAAGCGCTGAACCGCTATGCCACTACCGCTACCCCGGTCTCCGCGACGGTCTTCGTGCGCAATCCTTCCTCCGGCAAGCGGGATGAGGGCTTCCAGGCTCGGATCGATCCGGCAGGCTTCATCGAGGTGACGAGGAGCGATTCGCCCGCGTCCTCCGCCGACCCGTCTACGCGAGAGAATTATCGCCAACCCTTCGCATCGACGGCGGACGCGGACATGCCCTGGATCTATACCACGGATTTCACCAGCACCGTAAAGACGGGTTCCGCTCCGGTCTTTTCGAGGAACATCATCGTGCAGGGCTATTCGACCGCCGCGCTGATAACGATCGACAAGGATTTCATCGCCGGCTCGATCCAAATCACGCGCAACGGAATTCCCGACTATTCCTTCTCGGTCAACGCGGACACGGGGGTCCTCACCCTGAGTCCTCCGCCCTCTTCGACCGACGACATAGTAATAACCTATATGCGGGAAAGCTCGGACAGGGCATCCGGGGTCGTAGTGGGAGCCCTCGGGGGCTTTTGGGACCTTGGCGGCGGCGAGAACGCGTGGGCCGCGTTGGGCGCGTCGTGGTCCGTTCCCGGTACGAGCTATTCCTCCGGCTCCCAGGCCAGCCCGGGCAGCATCGACCTGACGGCCGGCGAGGAAAAGGATAAGGGCGTCTTCACCCATAACGCGGCCATCGCCGCGAGGTACGCCCAAGCCGACGCGACGGGGACCTATAGGATGGAGAGCATGGAACCCTCGGACGGCTATGCGACCGACTTCATGGCCGCGTCGTCCACGACGAATGGCTGCCTCTCCCTCGAAACGACCGACACCGGCCTCGCCTCCGTCTTTCCGAGCATCGTTTCGAGCTTCCATGCCGACGGGTCGATCCAGGAGGCTCTCGAGATAACCGCGGGGACATCCGCTCCCGCTCAAGCCACGTTTTTCAAGGTGGAGACGGCTCCGCCCTATACTTCCTTCAAAACCTTTTCCTTTTTCGCGAAGTTTTCCTCGACCGCCAGTCTTACCCTGCAAGTGGACGACGGCGCCTCCCCGGTTCCGAATCCGAGCGTTCAAATCACCCTTCCGCAGGGTTCGGGGAACGGGGCCTGGAGGCGCTACCTCCTGCATTACGGCAACGGCGATTCGACGGTGTACGTGCAAGACGACCAGAGCTCGTCCGAGGTCGCCGTCGCGGGCGCGACATCGGTGTCGCCTACGCTGACGAGCGTGGGTTCCAGGCTCGTCGTGTCCTTCTCCAACCTGCAGGCCAACGAGTCGGCCTGGGTCGACGAAGTCCTCCTCCAGGATTCGATCGGGAACGTCGCCCTTTTGTTCCAGGGCCAAGCCTCCTACGCCGATCCCGAATCGGGACTTGCCGTGGGCGATCTGCCCATCGTCTCGGACATTAAGATCTCGGCCGACTCCCAGGCCGCCTTCGATTCGACTCCCTTCGCCTCGGGAGGAGCGGAAATCGACTCGACGATCCTTTTCGCGCGGCTCGGTCTCAGGGCACGATCCGCAGTAGCGAGCGGATCGGGCGCCTATTTCAGCGGGGGACACTCCATCGAGCTGCCCGCCGCGGATTTTCCGGTCAAGGTCAAGGACGAATTCGATTACGATCCTTCCTCGGGTGCCTTCGGCAGGGACGACTCCCTCTCGATCCTGGGCGCCTCGGTCGCGAGCCTGAGCGTGGAGCAAAAGAGCGCCTGGACCCCGGCCTCCGACGCCATCGACGAGGGCATGCTCCTGCAATCATGGGACGGCCAGTTCACGTTCGGTCCTTCGATCGCGACGATCGGGCTCTCGGCCGATAACCGATCGCGCCCGTCCGGGAATCTCTCGTCGGGCGGCTCGGGCTCGAATTACGCCTCGGCGTGGATGGGCGCCTTCCAGTACGTTTTGCCCGCCTTCGAGTCCGCCTCGGAGCTGCGCGACGCGAAGGCCAGCCTTTCGGTCAAGAACGCCTCGGCCAAGGAGTTCATCTCCGCTTCCATCGCCGAAAGCGCCCAACCGACCGTGGTCGACGGGGGCCAGCGGAACGATTCCGCGTCCATGCGCGTGGCCCTTCCGCTCGAGGCCGCGGGATTGACGCTCGAGCCATATTATTCGCGTTCATGGACCGATACCTGGACGGCGCTCTCGGGAGGGATCGTCGGCGACGCCCAAGCCGCGTTGGGCGATCTCGCGGCCATGCCCATCCTGTACAGAAGCCTGCCCTTCGCGGAACTGGTATCCGCGGGGACGGCTTCGGACTTCGCGTCGCAGACCGCGACGACGGGCAATCTGCTTTCGGCGGCGAGTCTGGTTCCCGAGGCAGGCATCGATCTGTCCCGCGAATACGGATCGAGATGGTACGACTTCGTAGCGCCCTCGACGCTCGCTTTCTCTTACGGGCGCTCGCTCGCGCGGGCCGCGGACCAAGTCACGGATACCGGTCTGTGGTCGGCTACGGCGAAATTCGCCTCGGTCAACCTGTTCGGCTCGATGGGGGCCTACCCGCTCGGACTCCCTTTCGAGAGCGACGAATATCTCTCGACGCTCCAGGCCAAGCTCCAGGAACCCAACGGGGGGGGAGGGCCGAGCCTCGACATCCAGTTCCACGGTCTCGCCACTCTGCACGCGGGAGAGTCCGACGAGCTCGACTCGGATAGCAAGGTCTCGGTATCCGAGACGCCGGGCGATACGGACTGGGCCGCCACCTTGATGCTTTCGCTCTCGCGCCTGGTGAAACGGCACTGGCTCCTCGACATCTACTCCCTCCTCATGAATTCGCCTGCGGCAGACGGGAGCAAGGCCGGAAAGGTCTCGCTGACTTCGCTCTACCTGAGCGACCTCGCTGCGAGGGAGCCGAGGCTGCGAAGCACCGTATCGATGACGGCCGGACTTTCCGGCCATCAGAGCGACGCCACCGAGTACCTGCCCGGCTGGAATTTCGCGGAATCCTACGAGGCGAAGCTGACAGTCCCCGAGCGGCTGACCCTGCGGCTCGACGCGTCCCTCGATCAGACGCTCACCGCCTCGACCCAGCTCCTGGACCTGGGCTTTCAGCTCGGCATGAACGTGGTCATCTCCTTCTAGGCTCCGTGGGCCTCAATCCTTGACAGCGCTCGCGCGACGCGTTTATTGTAACGGCCTATGAAGCGACGCCTCATCACCTCGGCCCTTCCCTACGTCAACAACGTGCCCCATCTGGGCAATCTGATACAGGTGCTCTCCGCGGACGTCTTCGCGCGCTTCTGCCGGCTCCGGGGCTACGAGACTCTCTACGTCTGCGGCACCGACGAATACGGCACCGCGACCGAGACGAAGGCGCTCGAGGAAGGCACGACCCCGCGAGAGCTCTGCGACCGCTACCACGCGATCCACCGCGACATCTATTCCTGGTTCGGCATTTCCTTCGACAAATTCGGCCGTACCTCCACCGAGCGCCAGACCGAGATCACGCAATCCATATTCCTCGACCTCGACGCGAAGGGCCTCATAAAAAGCCGGACCATCGAGCAGCTCTATTGCGATCGCGACAAGCGCTTCCTCGCCGACCGCTACGTGCGCGGGACCTGTCCCTTCTGCGGCTACGACGGAGCCAGGGGCGACCAGTGCGAGAGCTGCGGCAAGCTCCTGGATCCGACCGATCTCAAGGATCCCGTCTGCTCGACCTGCGGCGCCACCCCGAGACCCAAGAGCACCACGCATTTGTATATCGATTTGCCCGCGATACGGCCGATGCTCGAATCGTGGATGAAGACGGCCAGCGTAGACGGCTTCTGGTCCAATAACGCGGTTCAGATGACCCAAGCGTGGATCCGCGACGGCCTCAAGGAGCGCGCCATCACCCGCGACCTCAAATGGGGCATTCCGGTACCCAAGCCCGGCTACGAGGACAAGGTCTTCTACGTCTGGTTCGACGCCCCAATCGGCTATATATCGATAACGGCCTGCGCGGGCGACGAGAAGGGCTTCGATTGGAGATATTGGTGGCAAAGCCCTTCCGACGTAGAGCTGTTCCAGTTCATCGGAAAGGACAACATTCCCTTTCATACCGTGATATTCCCCTCGAGCCTCCTGGGTTCCGACAAGAAGTGGACCATGCTTCACCATATGTCGAGCACCGAGTACCTGAATTACGAGGCCGGGAAGTTTTCCAAATCGAAGGGCGTCGGCGTATTCGGAACCGACGCGATGGAGTCCGGCATCCCCGCGGACCTATGGCGCTTCTATATCTTCTATAACCGCCCGGAGCGTGGAGACACCACCTTCACCTGGGCGGATTTCCAGGAGAAGGTGAACGGCGAGCTCATCGGGAATCTAGGCAACCTGGCCAATAGGACCCTCACCTTCGTGACGCGCTACTTCGGCGGCTCGGTCCCGCAGCCTTCCGGCGAGCCCAAGGATCCGGCCTTCCGGGACAAGGCTCGGGAGATACGGCAGAGGGCGACGACCCACCTCGAGAGGGCCGAGCTCCGCGACGCCTTCCGCGCCGCCTTCGAGCTTTCCGACCTGGCAAACAAGCGATTCCAGGAGAGCGAGCCATGGAAGACGAGGACGAGCGACCCCGCGGCCGCGGCCGCCCTGATCGGCGAACTCTGCTACCTTCTCCGCGATCTCGCGATACTGATCCACCCCTTCATGCCCGCCGCCGCGACCAGGTTGGCTTCCTTTTTCGGCGAGACTATCGGAGTCGGCGGGCTCTCCTGGTCCGATCTCGGCGCTTCGAGCGGCTTGACGTCGGTCTCGAGCCCCGAAGTGCTTTTCGCCAAGCTCGAGGACGACTTCGTCGCCGAACTGCGGGACCGCTACTCGGGGACGCAGAAGGAAAGGGCGGACCGGGACGCGGCTTCCGCCGCTCTGCCTCCCGATACCGGGGCGGCCAAGCCGCGGCTCGTTCCCGCTCCGTCCACCCCCAAGCCCGTCCCCTTGTCGGACCTGGCGGTCGAGGAGCGCTTCGAGAGGCTCGTCGACCTGCGGGTCGCGAAGAATCGTGAAGATCGAGCGCCATCCCAAGGCGGACAAGCTCTATATAGAGACCTTGGACGACGGGTCGGGCGCCGAGCGCGTGATCGTCTCTGGCCTCGTGCCTTTCTATGAAGAAGGGGAGCTCCTCGGCAAGAGCATCGTCCTCGTCAACAATTTACGACCCGCCAAACTGCGCGGCGTCGAGAGCAGGGGAATGCTCCTCGCGGCCTCGCGCAAGGCGATCGGCGAGGATGGCTCGAGCGTCAAGGAAGCCGTCGAGGTGCTGGACGCGGGCGATGCGCCTCCAGGCCTGCGCCTCGCGCTCGAGGGCCGCGCCGCGTCCGGCGGGCCCGGTGTTCTCCCCGAGATCGATGCCGATACCTTCTTTTCGGTGCCCATAAGGGCCGAGGGCGGCTTCGCCTGGATCGGAGACTCTCGTCTCGTCGCTTCGGGCGCGCCCTTCAGCCTGTCGAAGGTGCCCGAAGGCGAGATAGGCTGAGTGCCGGCGAGGGCGGACCGAACAAAGCTCGCGCCATGCTAGGAGTATCCAGGCGGGGACCGGACGAGGAAGATCTCGCCGCGTCTTTCCTCCAGTCCGATTTCTGGGGCGAATTCAAAGCCGGGTACGGTTGGATGCCCCTACGGCTCGAACTCGAGATAGGGGAGGGGGCGGCTACCCCGAACGGGACGAGCCTCCCCCTGCTTATCCTGGTTCGGCGACTCGGGGCTGGATTCTCCTTCGCCTATGCGCCTCTCGGTCCCGGACTGGAACTCGCGGCCTCGAGCCGCTCGTCCTTTCTCGCCGAGCTCTCCGAGGGCATCGAAGAATTCCTGCCCAGAGGATGCCTTTTCATCCGCTACGATCCTCCCTGGTACGAACTCGAGCCTATCGCTTCCGCCGAAGAAGGCATCGGCGGAGCCGGAGTCGCGCGCCCGATCATAGGCTCCCCTCTGAGGCGCGCCGCCGTCGACGTTCAGCCGCCGGACACGGTCTTCGTCGACCTGCGGCATGGCGAGGCGGATATCCTGGCCGCGATGAAAGCCAAATGGCGCTACAATATTCGGCTCGCGGAAAAGAAAGGCGTCCTCGTCGAGGAGGCGGGCCTCGAGTCCATCGACGCATTCTACGAGCTGAATCGGGCGACGGCGATGAGGGATCGGATCGCGCTTCGGCCGGAGAGCTATTATTCGCGCCTTTTTTCCCTGGCGGCGGAACGCAAGGCCTCGGGAATGGCCGGCGCGCCGGATATCCGCCTATGGATAGCCCGCTACGAGGGAGAGGCGCTGGCCGCCATCATCACCTTGTTCCGAGGTGAGGAGGCGGTGTATCTTTACGGCGCCTCTTCCGACGAAAAGCGAAACCTCATGCCGACCTATGCTCTCCAATGGACCGCCATGCGAGCGGCCAAGGCTTCGGGCTGCCGCAGGTACGACCTCTACGGTATTCCCCCCCTCGATGATCCCGAGCATCCCATGGCCGGCCTCTATCGCTTCAAGACCGGATTCGGGGGCGCGATCGCCCATTACGCGGGGTCATGGGATTATCCCCTACGGACGGTGCCTTACGCGCTTTTCAGGGCCGCCGAGAGAACGAGGGCCTGGTGGTATAAGGATTTCAAGAAGCGTATAAAGAAAAATTAACTATGCTCCGCGTCAGTCGTCCTCGAAAATCCTGCCTTCGAATACCTGGAATCGCGCGTCGCCGTCCCGCCACGAATCGGAGGACAATCCGGCCTTGTAGCAAAGATTCACGAGAAGCTCGTCTCGATCCCAGCCCTGTTCGACCGCCACCTGCGGAAGAAACACCGCCGAATGCCAGCCCTTGGACATATAGACGCCGTGACGCCCGATCTCGATCTCGACGACTCTGTCGATACTTCGCATGGGACCGAGGACGGTGACCTCGATGGATATGCCCGGAAACTCGCCGCGAAGAAGGGGAGGAAAACGCGGGTCTTCGAAGGCCGCCGAGACGGCCATCTCGCGGACGGTCCGAATGAGGGGTTCCTTGGCGCTCATTCGGCCGATGCAGCCCCGCAAGGGACCGTCGGGGCCCTTGCCGCCGCGCAAGGTCACGAAAGCGCCCAGTTCCGCCGACAGGGCCGCTCCCGCCACGGGCCAGCGCGGGGAACGGGCTTCCAGGCGAGACGCCACGGCCTCCCGCGCGGTGGCGATGAGGACACGGCCGTCGGCGGCCGTCAGGTCGGCTTCGGAGGGATCAGGCATTGCCGAAAGCGATCGCGGCGTAATGGACGAGGTGCTCCTCGCCCGTTTCCCTGCTCGCCGAAGAGTCGTGCCTGCCCAAAAGGAAGGGCCGCAAGCCTTTGGCCAGGCCCGAGGCGAAATAGGCCGAGGCGCAGCCCGAGCCGCAAGCGCATATGTGGCCGGCCGTCAGTTCCTCGAGGAGGGACTTGGCATCCTCTGCCAGGAAGCTTCTCAAGAAGCGATCCGCGCAGGCCGAGGCGATATGCTCTTCCTTCGCCGAACCTAAGTCGGAGGAGAGCACCACCAGCGTGGATTCGATCCTCTGCGAAAAGACGATGGATAAAGCCGAAGCGAGCGCCTTGACGACGGCTGGGCCCGGCTTCCCCATAAGGACGGGCACGAGACGGGCCGTGGGGAACTGCGCGAGCATGAAGGGGAGTTGCAGCTCGATGCCGTGCTCCTCGAGATGAGGAATATCGTTCTCGCTCATGATCGTCCCGCAATCCTTCATCTCCTCGACGAGGTCCCTGTCTACAATCACCCTTCCGGTAGGCATCTCGAAATAGTCGGACTCGGGAAGATAGACGAGGCTTTCCTCGGCGCGATGAAGGGGGGCAAGGACGAGGACCGTGTCGATTCTGCTGGCCGAGGCCGACTTCCAGGCGAGGGCGGAAAGATCGCCCGAATAATCGAGCCCGGCGTGAGGCGACACGATGGCGCAGGCGTTCGAGATCGATGGCCTCGCCGCCTGGAGCAAGGCCTCGACTCTCGTCTCGAGCTCCGAGGGATCGTCGGGATAGAAAATGCCTGCGACCGTGGCATCCCGTACCTTAGCCTGTCCGGTTAGCTCCTTCATGTTTTTAATTATAGACTTTTACGCCTACCGATCAAGTACGGAAGGCCCATAAAAGGCTAGCGCTTCTTCGGAATCGCCTTCGGGGGACCGGATCGCGCGCGCGCGCGCCTTGGCACGACATCCCCGCTCGGGAAGAGGGCCTCGAGAGCCACCGTGGCGTTGGGCACGAACGTGAAATGCATGACCTCCTTGACTTCAGCCGGAATGTCGTCGAGGTCCTTGCGATTGCCTTCGGGAAGCAGGACATGGAAAATCGAGTTGCGATGAGCGGCGAGGACTTTCTCCTTGACGCCGCCGATCGGCAGGACTCTACCCGTGAGGGTTATCTCGCCCGTCATCGCGCGGCCGGGCACCAGAGGCTTTTTCGTAAAAGCGGACAGGAGGCTCGCCACCAGCGTTATCCCCGCGGACGGCCCGTCCTTGGGAATGGCGCCTTCCGGCACGTGGACATGGACCGTCTTCTTGCGGAAGTCCTCCTCGCCCAGTCCGAAATCGGCTGCCTTCGAGCGGATGTAGCTGAGGGCCGCGCGAGCGCTCTCCTTCATCACGTCGCCCAGGTTGCCCGTCAGTATCAGACCCTCGTCGCCCTCGAAGACCAGCGCCTCGACCGGCAGCAGCGTGCCTCCGGCCTCGGTCCAGGCCAGGCCGTAGGCCACTCCGGCTCGCGGTTCCTTGAATATAACATCGTCTTCCCGGCGGCGCTTGCCGAGCAGGCTCGCCGCCTTCTTCTCCGTGACGGCGGACGACCAGAGCGCGAGTTTCTCGGGTTCGGTCGCGTATCCCCGCCCCACCGCTTCCTGTGCCAGCTTGCGCACGACGCGGGCGATCTCGCGCTCGAGGCTGCGGACGCCCGACTCCATGGTGTAGTGCCGTATGATCTCGAGTATCGCTCCGTCGCGGAATTTTATAGTCGCGTTTCCGAGGCCGTTTTCGGAAAGCTGCTTGGGCACGAGGAATTTCTTGGCGATTTCGAGCTTCTCGTACTCCGAATAGCCGGGCACCTCTATGACCTCCATCCTATCGAGGAGGGGGTAGGGAATGCCGTGCAACGAATTGGCCGTCGTGATGAACATCACCTTCGAAAGGTCGAAGGGAAGCTCCAGGTAATGATCGGTGAATCCGGAGTTCTGCTCGGGATCGAGGACCTCGAGCAGGGCGCTCGCCGGATCGCCTCGAAAGTCGGAGGACATCTTGTCGATCTCGTCGAGGAGGAAGACTGGGTTGTTCGTCCCCGCCTTCCTGATCGACTGTACGATCTTGCCCGGAAGGGCGCCGACGTAGGTCTTCCGATGCCCGCGGATCTCGGCCTCGTCGCGCAGGCCGCCCAGGCTGACGCGCACGAAGCTTCGCTCGAGCGCGCGCGCGACGCTCCGGCCGAGGGATGTCTTGCCCGTTCCCGGAGGCCCGACCAAGCAGAGTATCGGCCCCCGCGCGCGATCCGAGAGCTGACGGACCGCGATGAACTCGAGGATGCGCTCCTTCGGCTTCTCCATCCCGTAATGGTCCTCGTCGAGGGCGGCGCGGGCCTTCGCGATGTCCCGGCTGTCCTTGCTTTTCATGGACCAGGGAAGGTCGGCGAGCCACTCGCAATAGACGCGCAGGACACCCGCCTCTGGCGAGAAGGCCTGGAGCTTGGCCAGGCGGGAAAGCTCGCGCCTCGCCTTGGCCAGCACCTCCTCGGGCGGCCCTTTCGCGAGAAGACTCCTCTCCAGCTCCTTGACTTCGGAATCGTCGCCGTCCTTGCCGAGCTCGCGATTGATCTCCTTCAGCTGCTCGCCCAGGTAATATTCGCGCTGGTTGCGGTCCATGCGATTCTTGACTTTCGCGTTGATCCTGCGCTGCAGGTTCGATATCTCCGTTTCGCCCTCGATGGCGGCTTCGACGGCCTCGAGCCTTTCGAGCCCGTCCTCGATCCCGAGGAGGGCCTGTTTGCGGTCGGGCTTTACGGGTAGGGCGTTCGCGACCAGGTCGCAGAGCTCGTGGGGCCTTTCGGCGCGCTCGGCCTGGGCGAGCACCTCCGGAGGAATTTTTCTCACTCCCTCGGCATAGGCGGCGAAACTCCTCTTGACGAGGCGGATCGAGGCGTCGAGCTCGCCGTCCTTCTCGCCCCCGCCTTCTCCCTTCGGCTTCGGGACCTCGTCCTCGAGCGCCTCGAGCGCGGCCGAGAGGTGATCCTTCCGGAAAAGCGTGCGCTTGATCCTTACCCTGGCCTCTCCCTCGACGAGGAGCCGGAGGGAGCCGTCGGGCAGGCGCACGTGCTGGATGATCCGAGCCACGGTGCCTACGGAATGCACCTCGATCTCGGCCCCTTTCTCATCGCCGAGACTCTTGAGCAGGGCCGTTACGACTCGCTTGTCTCCGCCGAGAGCCTCCTCGACTGCGGCTATCGAGAATTTCGTCGAAGCGAGCAGAGGCGCGATGGACTTGGGGAATACTACCGCTTCCCTCGTGTAGACGAGCGGGAGCTCCGGCGCAGCGCCGCCGCGAAACGCATCCAGGAGATTCATGCGGTCTCTGGACTATGCGCTTTTCTTCAATACTTCGACGGCGGGAACGGAAACCCCTTCCACCGTCGATCGATCCACGACTACGCGCTTGGCTCCCTCTATCGAAGGTATATCGTACATAACGTCCATCATCAGGGCCTCGACTATCGCCCTGAGCCCGCGCGCGCCGGTATTGCGCGCGATGGCCTTGTCCGCGATAGCCTCGACGGCCCCCTCCTCGAACACGAGCTCGACCTCGTCGAGGCGCATCGATTCCTGGTACTGACGCAGAACCGCGTTCTTGGGCTCCGTGATGATCCGCTTGAGATCCTCGCGGGAGAGATCCTCGAGCGAGACCTGGATGGGCAGTCGTCCGATGAACTCGGGGATCATCCCGAATTTGACGAGGTCGTCGGGGTGGAGCTGCGCGAAAAGCGCCTTTATGTCCTTCGAGCCCCGGGCCTTGACATCGGCCCCGAAGCCGAGCGGGTGCTTGGCGACGCGGTTCTCGATGATCTTGTCGAGGCCCACGAAGGCGCCGCCGCAGATGAACAGGATATTGGTGGTATCGATCCGAAGATATTCCTGCTGGGGATGCTTGCGGCCGCCTTGGGGCGGAACGTTGGCGAGCGTGCCCTCGATGATCTTGAGGAGAGCCTGCTGGACCCCTTCTCCCGAGACGTCGCGCGTGATGGAGACGTTCTCGCCCTTGCGCGCGATCTTGTCGATCTCGTCGATATAGACGATTCCCCGCTCTGCGGCCCCGATGTTGCCTCCGGCGTTCTGGATCAGCTTGAGAAGGATGTTCTCGACGTCCTCGCCGACGTAGCCCGCCTCGGTCAGCGTGGTAGCGTCCGCCATCGCGAACGGGACCTTGAGCTTCTTGGCGAGGGTCTTCGCCAGCAAGGTCTTCCCGGTGCCCGTCGGCCCGATGAGGAGGACGTTCGATTTCTCGATCTCGACTTCCGACTTGGACTTGGACTTGTGGGAAATGCGCTTGTAATGGTTGTAGACGGCCACCGAGAGGGCCTTTTTCACGTAGTCCTGCCCGACGACGTACTGGTCGAGATAGTCCTTGATCTCCCGCGGCTTTGGGACCTCGCCGACGAAGCCCGCGGTCAGGTCGGTTTCGTCCTCGGTAAGGATTTGCTCGCAAACCTTCACGCACTCGTCGCAGATGTATACCCCGGGCCCCGCGATGATCCGCCTGGCGAATTCCGCGCTCTTCCCGCAGAAGGAGCAGGTGCGTTCCTCCGACGAGTTATTTTGCTTCTGCTTCGCCATGCTTCCTCCGCTCGAGAAGACGATCCACGAGTCCGTAGGCCATAGCCTCCTGCGCGGACATGAAGAAGTCCCGCTCCATGTCGCCGGCCACGGACGCCGGATCCCTGCCTGAGGCGAGAGCGAAATAGTCGATCGTGAGCTTCTTGAGGCGGAGGATTTCCTTGGCCTGGAGGCTCACGTCGGAGGCCTGGCCCTGCACCCCGCCCCACGGCTGATGGATGAGGACCCGCGACGAGGGGAGAGCGTATCGCTTCCCCTTGGTCCCGCAGGCGAGGATGAGGGCGGCCATGGACGCGGCCTGCCCGAGGCAGTAGGTCTGGACATCGGGCTTTATGCACTGGATCGTGTCGTAAAGCGCGAGGCCCGCCGTGACGGAGCCGCCGGGGGAGTTGATATATATGGAGATGTCCTTCTCGGGATCCTGCGATTCGAGGAAGAGCAGCTGCGCGACGGTGAGGTCGGCCGTGAGGTCGTTGATCTCGCCGTCGATGAAAACGATGCGATCCTTAAGGAGGCGGGAGTAGATATCGTAGGACCGTTCCCCTATGCCCGTCTGCTCGATGACGATGGGCACCAGGTTGTGCATTCGCTCTTCCATGGCCTTATACCTCATTGTCGTAAATTACTCAGAATCCTTTAGCAAGTCCATGTAGGTCCGTTTCGGCCCCGCCTTTACGGCGGCCGCGGCGAGGAGGTCGGCCATCATCTTGTCTTCCTTTATCCTATCGCGAAGATAATCCATGGAACCGCGCTTCTCGTGCTCGGCCTTGACCTCGTCTATCGACAGCGAGCTTTCCCCGGCCTGCCTCGAGAATTCCGCCTCGAGCTCCGATTCCGAGCACGCGTAACCGCCCTCTTCGATGAGCTTCTCGATGACCAGCCTGGTCTTTATCGACCTCTCGGCCGAGGGCCGCCAATCCGCGACGAGGGCTTCGCGAGTCTTGCCGGAATAGGAAAGGAAGCGATCCAGCTTGTCTTCCGTGTCGAATGACATCTGCCGCTTCAGGCTCTCGAGGCGCATCGCCAGCTCTGCGGCGACCATCGACTCGGGCAGCTCGACGGCGGACCGCGCCAAGAGGCCGTCGATCAGGGCCTTTTCCTCGAGCCGCTTGAGCTTGTCGGAGAGACGCTTCTCGAGGTGGCCGCGCAGGTCTGCCTTGAGGTCGTCGAGCGTCTTGTACTTCTCGGAAACGTCCAGGGCCAGATCGTCGTCGAGCGCGGGAAGCCGCTTTTCCTTGATTTTCGACAGCTTGACGAGGAGCTTGACGCTTCTGCCGGCCAGCTCGCGGTTCTCGAAGTCCTCGGGGTAGGATTTCTCGATCGTACGCTCCTCGTCGCGTTTCATGCCGACGATCTCGTCGTCGATCTTGTAGATATCGTAGCCCGTACCGATCTCGAAGGTGAAATCCTCGCGCTCGGTGCTTGCGACCGTCTGTCCGTCGGCGCCGATCTCGCGGAAGTCCACGGTCGCGATGTCGCCCTTCGCGGCCGTGGCGGAAGCGTCGCGCTCCATCACTATCGCGTTGCGCTCGCGGATGTCCTCGAGCTCGCGGGCCTCGTCCTCGGGGGCTATCTCCACCGTCGGCTTCTCGACTTCGATACCCTTCCAGTCGCCGATCTCGACGGACGGGAAGACGTCATAATCGACCGCGAAGGTGAAGTCCTTATCGAGGGAGAATTCGGGCTCGCCGTCGAGGGCGGGCGTGGAATAGGCGAGGGGTCGTTCCTTCGCATCGGCGTCCTTCAAGGCTTCCTCGACGGCTTTCTCGAGGACCCTCCCCATCGCGTCCAGCCTGAGGCTGTCGCCGAATTTGCGCTCCAGGACGGGGACGGGCACGTGCCCGGCGCGAAAGCCATCGATGCGCACGCTCCTGGAGTATTCCTTGAGCATCGCGTCGTATTCCTTCCTGGCCTCGGAGCTCGGGACGGTAATGCTGAGCTTGACCGATGAACGCGGGAGCCTCTCGATGTTCTTGCTGGCTATCACGGACGGTTCCTCTCGGTGGGAAGATGGGCCGCATCCGGCGGCCTTGAGCCGCCCCATCACGGGCCGCTCAGGTAAGCGCTAACTAATGAAAAAGGCGACCCGGCAGCCCGGATCGCCTCGTCCTTTGGAGCGGGAAACGGGAGTTGGACCCGCGACATCCACCTTGGCAAGGTGGCGCTCTACCACTGAGCTATTCCCGCGCATTGCACTCCGCTCGGCCTTTGCCAGCGATCGACCAGGCCTTAAGCTGCATGCCTTCCCGCGCATCCCGGGATGCGAGAGAAGGGACTTGAACCCTCACGCCTTTGGGGCACCAGATCCTAAGTCTGGCGTGTCTGCCATTCCACCACTCTCGCTTCGTCGACCTTCAAGGCCGAGTCGTCGCGCCGCATGGTAAACGCAAGCCCCTTAAGCTGTCAAGGACTCGCTTTTTTACTTCAAGGACGAAAGCGGGGCGGCTTTCACCGTCCCGCCTCATCCCGATGAGCCGCGCAGGCATCGAACCTGCGACCCGCAGATTAAGAGTCTGCTGCTCTGCCAGCTGAGCTAGCGGCCCAGTTACTCATGCACCGTGCGTCCGACAGGAGTCGAACCTGCGACCTACGGATTCGAAGTCCGTCGCTCTATCCAGCTGAGCTACGAACGCAACGAGAGCCTCGAGGGCTTCCGACCGAACCCGTAAACGGGCGCAGCCGTAGGGTGGGTGATGGGGGTTGAACCCACGGCACCCAGATCCACAGTCTGGCGCTCTACCACCTGAGCTACACCCACCGTGCAATCGGTGACCCTACAGTGCCAAAAGCCTCGGGAAATGTCAAGCCGATTTCAATGCTGGTCGATTTTTGCGATCGGCTCAGGCTCTAGACGATTATCGGCAGCGCCGACCCGCATCGGGCGCAGCGCGCGGAGGAGCCCGCGATCGCCAAACCCCGTGTATCGATCCTATATCCGGTACGACCGATCACCTTGTTCCCGCAACTCTGGCAATAGGTGTCGGCGCTCCGTCCCGAGAGATTGCCTTTATACACGTAGCGAAGTCTCGACCTCGCCGCCCGAGCGAGCTCGGAGAGAAGAGACGCCCCGATAGGCGGGGCCTCGTGCTTCCACGCCGGATGATAGGCCGAAAGGTGGAGGGCTATGTCCGGGGACAGGCCGGCGACGAAGCCCGCTATCGCCTCGACGTCGCCGATCGAATCGCTGAATGGGGGAACCACCAGGGTGGTTACCTCGAGATGGCATAGGCTCGCCGCGATGCCCATGAACTCGAGGACCCTATCCTTGCTTCCCCCCAAGGTCTTCCGGTAGGTTTCGGCCGACCATGTCTTGAGATCCACGTTGGCAGCGTCGGTAAGGCTCAGGAGCTCGCGCGCAGGGGCCGGCTCGAGGCATCCGTTGGTCACGAGCACGTTCCTCAGCCCCGCGGCCCGCGCCGCAGCCATGGACGCGAGGACGAATTCGAAATGGATAGTCGGCTCGGAGTAGGTATAGGCGATCGAGGGCGCGCCCGAGCGCAAGGCGGCGGCGACAAGGGATTCGGGGCTCATGCGCTCGAGCGAAGAGGGTATCTCCTGGGAAATCCCCCAATTCTGGCAGAAAGGGCAGCGCATGTTGCAGCCGACGAAGCCCGCCGAAAAGACCTCGCTTCCCGGTAGAAAATGGTGAAGAGGCTTTTTCTCGATCGGATCCAAGGCGAGGGAGGAAACGAGGCCGAAGTAGGGGAGGACGAGAGCGGCCCCCTCGCACTTCCTGACTTTGCATATTCCCGAATGGCCCTCGGCGATGCGGCAATGGTGCGGGCAGAGTTCGCAGACGACCGCGCCGGTTTTCGGATCGGCATGCCAATACGAGGCCGCGGGCTTCCGTCCGTCGCTCATTCCGTCCCGCTAGGCGCGCGTACTCGACATTATATGGTCGTGGAGCCTCGTACCCCTCGGAAAATGCAGAGGCTCGTCGACCTCGAAGGGCTCGTAGCGCACGCCCAAGCTTCCGCGGCGAATCCACAACCTCATCACCGGCCGCGAATGCCCCGTCTCGTCTACGAGAGAAGGCATCTCCTCCACAGCCCTGATATCGGCCTTACGAAATTCGAGTATCGCCGGCTCAGAGCCGGAAGGTTCGGCGAAGAGGATGCATTTGTCGGGATCGTTCGGGTGCTTGCGCAGGGTACCTGAGAATGCGACGGCGTCTTTGGGGGTGCTGGATCGATAGCGAACCAGTTCCGACAGAGGCTCTTCCTCGAGTTGCTCGATGAAGTTCATGCCACTACCTCCTTAAGTTCGCGCAGCATACGCACTGACCCTTCAATCGCCCGCCCGGGCCCGGCGGATCGTCCCCTCTACAATAAGTATAATCGACAAGACCGCCGAAAGTAACAGGGCGGCATGGGCGAACCAATCGCCCATACGGATATAGATCGTCGGATCCTCATCGCGAAAGATCGGAACTTCGACGAATTTGGATGCGGCTCTGAAGAGCGGAAGAGAGTCGAGAACCTGGCCATAGGGGCCGACGACGCAGGAAACGCCTCCGTTCGTGGAACGGACGAGGGTTTTTCTCGCCTCGATGGCGCGGAAGCGCGCGGCAGCCCATTGTTGGATTTCCGCGCTTTCCGTCTTTGACCAGGACATATCGGTCAGGTTGATGAGGAGATCCGCCCCGTGGAGCGAGAACTCGCGGCAAATGTCGGCGTAGGCGTCCTCGAAGCAGATCGGGGCTCCGAAACGGACGGGGCCGTACTTCGTAGGCAGCGTGAATACGACATAGCGCGTGCCCGTCGCCCAGCTGCCTTCGAGACCCACCGTTTTCTGGATGAATGCCCTGAACCAGGGGTACTCCATGAAGGGAATGGATTCGGCGAAGGGAACCAGGTGTATCTTCGCGTAGCTTTCGACCAGGTTCGACCGGGGATCGATCAGTATCACCGAGTTCGTAGCCTCGTATGTCTTCAAATCGACGACTACGGGAGCTCCGGTCAGCAGCCACGTACCCGACTCTCGGATAAACGGAATCAAGGGATCCGAGATCGGTCGCCGGCTGTAGTAGGAGCGGGATTCGGCATATGGCCTTAGGAGGGTCGTTTCGCTGAACAGTACGATATCGGGCTTACGGGGAGCGCTCGCGATGGCTTCCCGGGCGAGCCCGACGGAAGTCGCTATGGCGTTCTCGTCGTCGTCCTCCATCCAGGGATTGGTATTCTGCTGCACGAGGATGGCATCCATGCTGCCGACTCGGGGTATCGGAGTCGCAAGTCGTATGAGGCCGTAGGTCAGCGCGACCGCGACCAGGATGATGGCCAAGGCCGAATAGGCGGCGCGGGTAGGCAGGCTCAGCGAGCCTTTCCTGATCGAGCCGATTCCGAGGATCAGCTCGGCCAGGGCCGCATTGCAAGCGGCGAGAAGGGCGGTGATGCCATAGACGCCGGTAATGTCCGCTATCTGGAGAAGGGGCAAGGCATCGGTCAGGGAATAGGGTATCAAGCCCCAAGGATAACCGAGAAAACCGACGGACTTTTGAAACTCGAAGCTGGTCCATAGGATGACGAAGGCAAGAGGTCTAGCCCTCTCGCTTCGATCGAGGAATAGCCATAAATACATGCCCAGAACCGCATAAACCACGAAATAGGCGAGGGTAGTGCTTCCGAGGGTCCATATCCTGTAATCCTGGAAGAACCAGAGCCAGAAGCTGGTCATGGCATGCTGCAGGCCCCCGAAAAGTCCGACGACCAAGGCCGAGGATCGAGGGCCGGGAAGCTCGATAACCGCTATATATAATGGAATCAGGGCGATAAAACCGAGCCCTACGAGGCCATGCTTGAACAGCTCGTTAGGCAGGGCCAGCGTCATGAGCAGCGCCGAGAGGATGGCGAGGGCTGCGGAACGCGGGACTGCGGAACGCAGTAAGGGTCTGTGCATGGGTCGGATGATAGCTTCCCCGGCATTTAATGGAAAGAGCCGAAGGCTGTTGCCATCCGCCTTGACCCGTCTCGCCTCGGGAGGCTAGATTTGCCCCATGATCAAGGCCGTCCTTCCGGGGTCCTTCGACCCGCCCACCTTCGGGCATATCAACATCATCGAGCGCGCGCGGCTCCTCTTCGACGAGCTCTTGGTCGTCGTCGCCGTCAACCGCCAAAAAACGGGCTTCCTGGCGCCCGAGGAACGCCGAGACCTCCTCCTCGAGCTCATGGATGGCTATCCCAACGTGTCCGTCCATCTTTGCGATAGGCTGATAGTGGAATTCGCCCGCAGCCATGGATGCAAAGTCCTGGTCCGGGGGGTGAGGAGCGTTCCCGATTTCTCCTACGAGTTCGAGCTCTCGATCATGAACAAGGGCCTCAATCCCGGAGTGGAGACGATATTCATTCCCACTGATCCGAAATTCTTCGTCCTTCGCTCGAGCGCCATCAAGGAATTGGCTATGTTCGACGGCGATATCTCGAGCATGGTCCCCCCTAACGTCGCCAAAGCCGTAAAGGCGAAAGTCGGGGCTAGCGGTTTGCGCGACGAGATATCCGGAGTTCGTACTTGACAACTTTGGGACATTTGTTTATGTTACTCGGGTCTTTTGAAATGGCGTCGTAGCGCATCTCATAGGACGGCAAGCGTTTTTATTTTTCCCGGAACGAGGTTTTCGTATGGCTGTACCTAAATTCAGGACTTCAAAGGCAAGGACTCGGAGGCGCCAGTCGATCAACATGAAGCTGACGACCCCCACCCTCGTGACCTGCGGGAATTGCGGTAACCCTGTTCTCCTGCACCGGGTCTGCCCGAAGTGCGGTTTTTATCGCGGGCGACAGGTGATTACGCCCGAATCCAAGGCATAAGGAGAGCGGCATGGACGAGCTGTTCACCAAAATCAAGAAGATCATTGCCGAAAAGCTCGAGGTAGAGGAAGACAAGATCACTCTCGAGGCGAGTTTCCGCCAGGATCTCGGGGCCGACAGCCTCGACACGTACGAGCTCGTGTACGGCATCGAAGAAGAACTCGGCATCACGATTCCCGACGAGAAGGCGAATGAGTTCGAGACCGTGAAGGACGCCTACGAGTTCATCAAATCCCAGGTGAAGTGAATTCGACTCTCGCTGCGCGGGCGGACTGATCTGTTCTTTCAAGGCGTCGGGGCCTTGTCGCGCGAGCGCAGGTCGCAGCTGACCCTTTTTCAGAGAGGAGCGGGCATAAGGTTCAGGAGCGTCGAGCTCCTGAACCTTTCTTTTACCCATCGATCATGCGGGAACGAGGATGCCTCCCGGTCCCAGAATAATGAGCGCCTCGAGTTCCTGGGCGACGCCGTGCTCGGGATGGTCGCCGCGTCCTCCCTTTACGAGATGCTCGGCGAGCGCTCCGAAGGCGAGCTCGCCAGGATCAAAAGCTACGTAGTTTCCGAGGAAGTCCTATCCGAGCTCGCCAAGGGACTCAAGCTCGACGAGTACATCCTCCTTGGAAAGGGCGAAGAGCAATCGGGCGGCCGGGCGAAGAAGGCGATACTCGCCGATGCGGCCGAGGCCCTGATCGGAGCCTATTTCCTCGATTCGGGCTTCGATGCCGCCTTTCGCTTCGTTCGCGCGCTCATCGAGCCCGAGATCGGCAAGGTGCTGCAGAACCGCCATCATAAGGATTACAAGACCCTGCTCCAGGAATACGCGCAGAAGTATTACAAGAGCTATCCCCTCTATCGCCAGATCAAGAGGACGGGACCCGATCACGATAGGACCTTTTGGGTATCCTGCGAAGTCGCGGGCGTCGAATACGGGCCTCTTTCCGGCAAGAACAAGAAGGAAGCGGAGCAGAACGCGGCCCAGGCGGCCTATGACGCGATCGTCGAGGGGGGAGGACTCGAGGCCGCCCGCCTGCTGAAGATCGAAAGCTAGTCGCCGAACGAAAGCCCGTATTTCGGCTTGAGCCTCCTCGCGATTTCGAGCAGGCGCTCGCGGTCGTTCAGGCTCGGGTCGTCGATGACCGTCTCGAGAAGTTCCTTCAGCATCGCGCCCATCCGCGGCCCCGGAGGGACGCCTATCGCTACGAGGTCGCCTCCCTTTATGGAGAGGTCGGATAGGCCGAAGGCCTCGCGCGCCGCGAGCACGCCCGCGATCCGATCGCGCAAGGGATCTAGGCTGCGCCAATCCACCGGATGGCCGACGATGGCCGTCCCGTCGGCGATGCGCAGCGCGAAAAGCCTGTCCAGGGAGCCGGTTCCGACGCGGGCCAGGAAGCGCCTCACCGCCGCGTCGCTCCACGACTCGTCGTACGAGAACATGTGGCAGCGCACGAGATGCGCGACCTCTTCCGCCACCGCGTTCGGGAATCGCATCCGCTTCATGAAGGTCTCGGCGTCGCGGCCCGAGAATTCCTCGTGGCGATGGAAGCTGGGCTCCTCTCCGGGCCTTTCCGCCTTCGCCTCGGGCTTGCCGATATCGTGGAGCAGGGCGGCCAGCCGCAGCACGAGTTCCGGCGCCGCCGCGTCGACACAGGCGTAGAGATGATCGAGGACGTCGTAGACGTGCATTCCTCGCTGCTCGACTCCTCGGCAGGCGGAAAGCTCGGGGGATATCTCCGCCAACAGTCCCGTCTCCTCGAGGAGCCTGAGCCCCCGCGAGGGGACGGACGAAAGAAGCATCTTCTGCAGCTCGTCGCGGACCCGCTCGGCGGAGACCATGCGGAATCGGTCGATAGAGGGCCGGATCGCCGCCGAGGTCGCCGGGTCGATATCGAAGCCGAGCTGGGATGCGAAGCGGATCGCGCGGAGGGGCCTGAGTCCATCCTCGCGAAAGCGCGCGCGCGGATCGCCAACCGCGCGGATCAGGCCACGGGCGAGGTCCTCGCGGCCTCCGTGGGGATCGACCAGAGTTCCGGACGAAAGGTCGAAGGCCATGGCGTTGATGGTAAAGTCGCGTCTCGAGAGGTCCTCCTCGATCGTGGCGGCGTATTCGATCCTATCGGGATGGCGACCATCCTCATACGACGACTCGGTCCTGAAGGTAGTGACCTCGATCTCGAGGCTCCTGAAGAGTACGGTGACGGTTCCATGCTTGATTCCCGTGGGAATCACCCGCTTGAAGGCCCCGAGAATCTCTTCCGGGTTTGCATCGGTTGCGACGTCGAAATCGCTCGCGTCGCGCCCCAGCAGGTAATCGCGGAGGGCGCCCCCGACGAGATAGCACTTCTTGCCTCTATCCTCCAGCACGCGGGAGAAGTCGAAGAGCTCCCTCGGCGGACGTATGGCCCTCGTCGGCAAGCGCCTCATGCCGGGCATCGTCGCATCTAGTTGCCGCCGCGAAAAGCCGCGCTGAGGCGTTCCTGCGTTTCGCGGGGGTGCTGCACGAGCACGCGGGAGCCGGAGATGAGCTCTACGATCCCGATTTCCCGAGGATAGCGCGGGATGATGTGCAAATGGAGGTGCTCGATGCTCGCCCCCGCGGACAATCCCATATTATAACCGATATTATAACCTGCGGGCTTCATCTCCCGATCGAGCACGTCGAGACAATCCCGGACGAGGCCGTCGAGCTCGACCCGCTCATCCGCCGTGAGGTCGCGGACGTCGAGGACATGTCGCTTCGGAAAGACGATGAGATGGCCGGGATTATAGGGGTACAGATTCAAGGACACCACGAACGCAGGGGATTCATGGACCACCATGCGCTCGACCGCGTCGGACCGGGAAGAGACGAGGCAGAGGATGCAGCCCTCCGGTTTGCTTCCCCTGAGGTAATCGAGCTTGTCGAAGTTGAACAAATATTCCATCATTGCCCTGCCCTCGCCGGTCGCCCATCGATCCGCGATCGCGATAGGTCGAAATTGTAGTCGATATTATCGGGAGACGCCAGTATGGACGCGGATAAGCCTTTTCTCGTGATCCTCGTCAAGCGAGCGACGATCTTCCTCGCCGTGGTCTGCGCGATTTCGCTGTACTTCTGGGTCGTCGGCTCGGAAAGCGCCTTCCTTGACGAGACGCAGGCGATGCTCCTTTCCATCGTCCGTGTCTCCTCGCTCGGAATCATCGTCTCCTCCGGCTTCGGCATACTCATCTCGCTGGCGATGGCCGCGGCCCGTCGCTTCAGGCCGAGGGCTTCCGGCATCCTCGCCTACGTCATTGTCGGAGCGATGGGCGTGGCCGCCCTGGCCCTCTCCCAATACGTTTCGCTTCTCTCCCATGGCTTGCCTTGACCCCTCGCGCCGGCGGCCGATATACTCCACCAATGCAGGTCAGAGTTCGCTATGCCCCATCGCCTACGGGCCTTCAGCACATAGGCAGCGTCAGGACGGCCCTCGTCAATTACCTCTTCGCACGCGCGCAAGGCGGGACCTTCATCCTCCGCCTCGAGGATACGGACAGGACGCGATTCTCGGACGGCTACGTAAAGAATCTCTACGATACCTTCAAATGGCTGGGCTTCTACTGGGACGAGGGCCCGGACGTCGGCGGTCCCTATGGGCCCTATGTCCAGTCGGAGCGCTTTCCGCTTTACCAGGCTCGCGCCAAGGAACTCGTCGACGCCGGCGCGGCGTATTACTGCTTTTGCGACGAGGACCGCCTCGCCGCGGTACGGGCCGAGCAAGAGGGCTCGGAGACTTCGGACATGGGCTACGATCGGCGCTGCCGGACGATCGACCCGGCCGATGCCGCGTCGCGAGTCGGCGCCGGAGAGAAGGCGGTCATTCGCCTCAAGATCCCCCTCGAGGGCACGACTACCTTCCACGACGCCCTCCTCGGCGATATCGAATGGAAGAACGAGGACGTAAGTCCCGACCCCGTCCTCCTGAAATCCGACGGCTTTCCGACGTATCACCTCGCGAACGTGGTCGACGATCATCTCATGCGCATAACGCATGTCCTGCGCGCGCAGGAGTGGATACCCTCGGCCCCGCTGCACATGATCATGTACGCGGCCTTCGGCTGGGAACCGCCCGAGCTCGTCCATCTTCCCATGGTCCACGGGCCGGACGGCCATAAGCTCTCGAAGCGCCACGGAGCGACCTCGATCGACGAGTTTCGAAGGGCGGGATACCTCCCCGAGGCCTTGATCAACTACGTGTCCCAGCTCGGCTGCTCCTTCGAGGACGGGCGCGATCTCTTTCCCCTTTCCGACCTCGAGCGGCTGTTCAGGATCGAGCGCCTCAACAAGTCGCCGGCCATCTTCGATTACCAGAAGCTCGAATGGTACAACGGGCAGTATATCCGCATGAAATCCGACGCCGAGCTCCGCGATCTCGTCATGCCCTACCTCGAGCAGGCCGGAGTCGTGGGCGAGGAGCCGCCGGCGGAGGTTTCGGCCTTGGTCCTCGGCGCGATGCCTTTGGTCAAGGAGCGCCTCCGCTTCCTTTCCGACGCGCCGATCATGATGCGCTACCTGTTCGAGGAGCCGTCCCTCCCCGCGCCCGAGGAATTCATACCCAAGAAGCTCGACAAGGCGAGGACGGCGGAGCTCCTGGCCGCGGCGGGCGCCCTCCTGCCCGCCGGCGACCTATCCGACCTGGAATCCGTGGAAGCCAGGTATCGGGCCGAGGCGGAGCGCTTGGGCGCCAAATTCGGCGACTTGATGATGCCCCTTCGGGTAGCGGTCACCGGCTCTCGCGTGAGTCCGCCCCTCTTCGAATCGATCAGGCTTATCGGGATACCGAAGGTTTCGGAGCGGATCGCGCGGGCTCTCGCGACTCTCGCAGGCTGACAACGGCCCCGTCGCGGCCTCCGGCTCGAGCTTGACCTCTCTCGGCCCTTCGCGGCATAGTGGCGGCGCCGCGCCTCTGAAGCGCGGTCAAGGAGTCCCCGTAATGATCGACAAGCCCTCCGCGCCCGCATCTGCGACCGAAACGAGCGATTTCATCCGCGAGGCGGTGGCCGAGGACCTGGCGAGCGGCCGCGCCACCAGCGTCATGACGCGCTATCCGCCCGAGCCCAACGGCTGGCTCCATATCGGCCACGCCAAGGCCCTCAGCATCGACTTCGGCGTCGCCGAGCAGTTCGGCGGGTTGTGCAACCTCCGCTTCGACGATACGAATCCCGAGAAGGAGGACATGTCCTACGTCGAGGCGATCAAGAGGGATATAGCCTGGCTCGGCTACGACTGGCAAGATCGGGAGTACTACGCCTCGGACTACTACGGGAGCCTGTACGACCTCGCCGTCAAGATAGTCCGCAAGGGTCACGCATATGTAGACGACCTCGACGAAGAGGACATACGCGAGTACAGGGGCACCAATGTCCCCGACAGGAACAACATCACCCTGACTCCACCGGGCAGGAACAGCCCCTGGAGAAACAGAAGCGTCGAAGAGAATCTCGACCTCTTCGCGCGGATGCGCGCGGGGGAGTTCGCCGACGGGTCCAGGACCCTCCGCGCCAAAATCGACATGGCCCATCCGAACCTCCTCATGCGCGATCCGGTCATGTACCGCATCCGACGCGAGCCCCATTACCGTACCGGGACGACCTGGTGCATCTACCCCATGTACGATTTCCAGCACCCGCTGTCCGACGCGATAGAGGGCGTGACCCACTCGCTCTGCTCCCTCGAGTACGAAATCCACCGGCCCCTGTACGAGTGGTTCATTCGCGAGGCCGAGGTCTTTCCCTCGAGGCAGATCGAATTCGCCCGCCTGAATATCTCGCACTTCGTGCTTTCGAAGCGTTGGCTCCTCAGGCTCGTGCAGGAGAGCCACGTCTCCGGATGGGACGATCCGCGGATGCCCACCCTGTCGGGGCTGAGGAGGAGGGGATACACCGCGGCGTCGATCAGGGACTTCATGTCGCGCATCGGCGTCGCCAAGACCGATTCTCTCGTCGACGTGCAGCTCCTCGAGCACTGCATTCGGGAGGAGCTCAACAAGAGCGCGGACAGGGCGATGGCCGTGCTCAGGCCGCTCAGGCTCGTCGTCGAGAACTGGCCGGAGGGGGGCTACGTCGAGGAGCTCGAGGCGGTGAACAACCCCGAGCAACCCGGCCGCGGAACGCGAAAGATCCCCTTTGCGAAGGTCCTGTACATCGAGCGGGACGACTTCGCGGAAAACCCGCCGCCCAAGTATTTCCGCCTCTTCCCCGGCAACATGGTCAGGCTCCGTTACGGCTATATCGTCACCTGCACGGGCTTCACCAAGGATGCCTCTACGGGGGAAGTCACGGAAGTGCGCTGCAGCTACGATCCCGCGACCCGGGGCGGCGACGCCCCCGACAACCGCAAGGTCAAGGGCACCATCCACTGGGTGTCGGCGCTCCACGCCCTGGCATTCGAAGCCCGCCTCTACGACCATCTCTTTCTCGCCGAGCGTCCCATGGACGTCGCGCCCGGCATCGATTGGGTCGGCACCGTCAATTCCGGATCGCTCGAAAGGGTCGCCGGCGCCTTGGCCGAACCGAGTCTCGCCCGGGCGAAGCCGGGGGATCGCTTTCAGTTCGAGCGCCTTGGCTATTTCTGCTGCGACTCCGACTCGAGGCCGGCGGCGCTCGTGTTCAATCGCACGGTTTCCTTGCGCGATACCTGGGCCAAGATCGAGAAAAAGGGCGGATGAGGCGCCCGCGCCGACAGGGCCGGCGCAAGCACTACGTCAGCGAGTAGGCTTGGTACTGCCCTCTTTCGAGCGTTACGCGGATGGGGATGCCGAACAAGGCGGAAATCGTCTCCGATCGCAGGAGCTTTCGCTTAGGCCCGTCCGCTACGATGCGACCGTCCTTGACCAGGACGACGCGATCGATTTCGGGCGCTATTTCCGCGAGTTCGTGAGTGACCAAAATTATCGAATGTCCTCGGGCGGCCAGATCGCGCAGGCATGCGGCGAAACGCGCCCTGGCGCCGATGTCGAGGGAGCCGTAGGGCTCGTCCAGGAGAAGCATCTCCGGATCGTGCACGAGGGCGCGGGCGACCAGGACCCGGCGCATCTCGCCCGACGAGAGCTCGCAGGCCCTCCTGCCCAGGAGGGCGGCTACGTCGAGTAACCGTGCGGCCTCTCCGGCCTTCGCGATCATGGCGGGAGTGGCCTCGGCGCGGAGCGGAATCCCGACGCCGCCGAAAAATCCCGAAAGTATCGTCTCGAGGGCGCTTTCGTCTCCGGCCTGAGCCGATTGCAGATCGCTCGATACTATCCCGAGGCGCGCCCGAAGGGAAAAGAGCTCCCAGCGCTCCTGCCCGAAGAGCCTTATCGAGGCCGGTTCGCGATAAAGCGGCGAAAGATCGCCGGATATCATCTTGACGATCGTGGATTTCCCCGAGCCGTTGGGCCCGAGGATGCAGGCATGCTCGCCCTCCTTGAGCGTCAGGCTGATCCGGCTCAGTACCGTCGCCCCCCCGCGGATCACCGTCGCTTCCTCGATCTCTATCGCGTTTCCCATTGATCCTCCTCGCGCGCCGCTCGCCCAGGTTAATTGCCGGGGAGACCATGGTCAACTGCGAAGAAGAATGTATACTCGGCGGATGGAGATGCGGACGATCGATGCCGAGCTTCTGCTTGACGCGCGCGCGATCATCGGCGAGGGTCCCTGGTGGGATTCAGGCCGGGGGCTGCTCTATTGGCTGGATATCAAGGGGAAGAGTCTCCATATATTCGATCCGGCCGCGGGAAGCGACAGGCGCCTCGAGCTGGGGAGCATGCCCGGAACGGTGGTCGGTCGAGAGTCGGGAGGCCTCCTATTGGCCATGGATAACGGTTTCGCGTTCTTCGATCCCGAGACCGGGCTCGGCTCGGAGATCCTCGACCCCGAATCCGACCTGGCCGGCAACCGATTCAACGACGGGAAATGCGACTCGCGGGGACGCCTCTGGGCGGGCACGATGGACAATGCCGAAAAGGAGACGACGGGCTCCTTATACAGGCTCGATCCCGACCTCGAATGCCGGCGGATGATCGGAGGCGTCGGAATCTCGAACGGCATCGCCTTCGGCGCCGACGACAAGACCATGTATTACGTCGATACCCCGACGAGGCGAATCGACGCCTTCGATTTCGACGTCGCGACCGGCAGCGTCTCCAATCGGCGGACGGTCGTCGAGGTGCCGAAATCTATGGGCATGCCCGACGGCATGACGATAGACGATGAGGGCCTGCTCTGGGTGGCCCTCTGGGGCGGATGGGGACTCGGCCGATGGGACCCGCGCTCGGGGAAGTTGGCGGCGAGGGTGCGGCTGCCCGTCGCTAAGACCTCGAGCTGCGCCTTCGGCGGCTCCGGCTGTTCGGGCGCCAGGCTCGATCGACTCTATGTCACCACGGCGAGGGTAGGGCTCGGCCCGGAGGAAATGAAGGCACAACCGCATGCCGGCGGCCTCTTCGTTCTCGAGCCCGGGGTGGGAGGGCCGGCCCCGGTTCCATTTGCCGGATAGGCTGGAAGGTCGATCGATATCGCGATATCTTGGAGCGATCATGGACCCGGTCGATATCGTCCTCCTCTTCGTCTCCGCTGCGCTGGCCCTAGCCGTCAGGTCGGCCATGAAGCGCATCGTGGCGCGCCGCCTCGGCAAGGCGAACGATGCCCTCCTCGAGATCGATTTCTGGAAAGCCTCGTCCGGCGAGGTCCTCACCCGCTGCCTGGTCTTCGTGGAGGTACTTTCATGGGCGGCGACGATCTTCCTCGTCGCGATGCTCGCCGCGCGGGCGCTTTAGAGCGCTCAGTAGCTGTGCAGCCCCGTCAAGAGGAAATTCACGCCGAAAAAAGTGAAGAGGGCGCATAGGAATCCGAGAACGGCGAATATCGAAGGCAGCGAGTCCTTTCTCTTCCGCACGAGGCGCAGGTGCAGGTACGCCGTATAGGCGAGCCAGGTGACGAGGGCCCAAATTTCCTTGGGGTCCCAGGACCACCAGGATCCCCACGCCTGCTCGGCCCAAATCGCGCCGAAGACGAGGGCCCCCGCGGTAAAGACGGGATAGCCTGCTCCGATCGAGACATAGGCGATTCTATCGTAGTCGCGCTTTTTCCTTTCGTCCTTGCTCGCGAGAAAGGCGACGGAAGCCGCGAAGGAAGCCACGAAGAAGGCTTCGCCGATGAAACTGAGGGATACGTGAAGCACCAGCCAGCCGGATCGAAGGGCGGGTATGGGCGCCAGCATCTCGCGCGGCGCGATCGGCGAACTCGCTACGGCGAGGAAGGCGGCCGCGGCTATCGTGGCGCCGAATTGCACGAGCGGCAGGAAGACTATCCTGACCTGCATCCTGTAAATCCAGGCGAAGAGGACTATGAAGGCCGCGAAAAACACCAGGGACTCGAATGTCCCGGTCAGGGCCGGGAAGCCGATTGCGACGCTCCTATATATCGATACCGCGGCAAGAGCGAGGAAGGCCGCCATGAGGAGCCAGTGGGATGCCGGGTCGGATTTTCCGTCCTTACGGAATAAATAGGGCGCCTGGATCGCCGCCGCGGCGAGGATCAAGGCAAAGGCTAGAGTGGGCAAGGCGTTCATGCTTCGAGCTCTCCCAGCTTGCGGGCGAAGGTAATGAAGACTCCGAGGCCTATGACGGCGAAGGCGACGAGGATGACGGGAAAAAACGGATTATAGGTGGCTCGCAACTCGGAAAGCTCCGCCTCCCCGACGCCTTGGACGGTGAAGGACCCGATCTCCGAGCCCCTGCCGAGGCTGATCGTCTTCGATCCGCCCGCGCTTTCCTCGCTCGCGATCGCGGTTCCGCCTTCAGGGTCGATCGACGTCAGCACGAGCCTGCCGTCGCCCGCGTCGATATATTCCCCGATGGCCAGGTTTCGAGTCGAGCCGGCCGGCCCCATCAGCTCGAGTACGCGCTCGCTTCCGAAGGCGACCTGAAATATCGACAACGGACCCATCCTGAGCGGGTGGTTTACGCGGATTTCGTAGGACGGTATCAGGGTTTCCCCTGCCTCGCTCACCTCGACCGTGCTGATCCAGTCCCTATTGCGGCCGTCGGGGTACTTCAGGCTTTGGAGCGACTTGACGGCGAGGACTCTCCCGTCGGGAAGCCGCACGGCATCGCCCTTTCCAAGCCTCGCGAATCCCTGCCAGGAGGGATGGGTCTGGATGGCTACCTGCCCGAGGACGGCTCCCAGGAGAAGGAGGATGAGTCCGAGATGGAGGATGTCCGGCCCATGCCTCCTCGCCTTGCCTTTCTTGAGCTCGCGCAAGAAGCGGTCGGCGGAGCAGGCCGCGAGATTCGCGAAAAAAAGCAAGGCGGGAAGGAGGAAGGGAAGGGATCCGTAAAAATAGTCGAAGCCGGAAAAGAGGACGATCCGAGCCAGCGGGGCGGGCAGGATGGAATAATAGAAGGACGACTCGCGTCCCTGGGGCAGCAAGGAGGAGAGAATCCCGGTGACCGCGAAATAGGCTATGAGAACGAGGGCGAGGCGCATCGATTTGAGCGCCTTGAGCACGACACGCACTGGAATTCCTTTCGCGAAGACCCGCTAGACGATAGGCGGCAACAATCGGCCTGTCAAGCCAAGGCGTAGAGGAAGACGGCGGCCGCGGTAGCGACGTTCAGGGAATCCGTCCCTCCCCGCATCGGCAAGGTGATTTCGATATCGCAGGCTCGGAGCCAGGGAGCCTCAAGCCCGAAAGCCTCGTTGCCGAAAAGGAGGGCCAGGTGTTCCGGCCTCGTCCAGGCTCGCAGATCGACGGCGTTCGGGGAAAGCACGCAGCCGGCGATTCGATAGTCCCTCCTCGCAACCTCGCCCAGCTCTTCCGGCCCGCGCAGTCTCGCCCAAGGAAGCCGCAGAGAGGCTCCCATCGAGACGCGAAGAACGCGGCGGCAGAGAGGGTCGGGCCCTACGGGGCCAAGCAAAAGGGCGGAGCATCCGAATGCCGACGCGTTCCTGAACGCGGAGCCGAGGTTTTCGGGATCGCCTATATCGGGGAGGACGAGAACGGTCGAAGGCCCCTCGGCCCGGCCTAGGGCCTCGACGGCTTCGAGGGTCGCAGGCCGCCTAGCCAGGGCGTAGGCTCCCCTATGGAAGGCATATCCGGCAATGGCAGAAATCTCCCGCTCCGGTAGGACGGAGGGAATGGGGCCCTCTCGCGATAGGCTCCGCGCCCATTCCTCTCGGGCGGGCACGCAATAAAGCCTATCGACCGATAGCCCGGCGGCCAGGGCCCGCTCGATCAGGAAGGCCCCCTCGAGGGCGATGAGGTCCTCCACTCGTCGCTAAATCCTCTCGCTCTCTTCTCTTCGGGGAAGGAACTCCGGGAACCTGTAGCTGGCCACCCCCGTGGAAAGGTCTACGTCGACGTTCGCCGCGCCCTTGCGAACGAGCTCGTCGAGGGCGAGCTGGCATTCATCGAGGCCGACATTGAGGGCCATCGCTACCGAGCTTACGGTAAGCTGGCCGGATCGGGATTCGGCGAGCTTCAGTACGCGAACGGGGAGCAGGGGATCGATCCGCGGCGAGGACCTGACTTGGGCATGCGGAGAAGAGCGTCGCAGCGGGCCGAAAAGGCCCCGTAGCCTGTACTTTCCCCCGATCGACCGGACGATCGACGTGACGCCGTAGACGACGAGGAAGACGCTGATTATGGCGAATTCCCGCGTAAAAGGCAAGAACAAGGAAACCAAACCGAGGACTATGAGGATTACGCCTAGCCTGCTTCTAAAGCTCATGAGCCGTCCTTCCCTGATAGAATACTCCGTAATTTCTACCTTATAAAGGCCTATTCGCACTCGATTGCCCCGAACCAGGGTCGCAGGGTATAGTCTCGCCTACGTGAATCTCATCACCCTCGACGGAGTTTCCAAGACTCTCGGTGACGCTCCGCTATTCGTCGGAGCCGGCTTCGGCATCGTCTCCGACGAGCGCATCGGCTTCGTCGGACGAAACGGCCGAGGCAAATCGACCCTGCTCCGCGTGCTCGAAGGCTCGCTCGAGCCGGACGCGGGCGTAGTCGCGCGAAAGCGGCAGCTCGGCGTGAGCCTGCTCGAGCAAAGGCCATCCTTCGGCCCCGGCCAAAGACTATCGGATTTCCTCTTCGACGGGCGATCCACCCTGTCGGGGCTCCTGCGGGACAGAAGGCAGCTCGCCGCCGATCACGAGAATGGGGGCGGCGCGAAGCGCCTGGCGCTCGATGGCCTCGACGCCAGGATCGAGGCCTTGGGCGGCCAGGGCTTCGTGCTCGCCTACGATTCTCTCTGCACCGAGCTCGGGCTCGACGATCCCGAAGCGCCGATGTCGGAGATGTCGGGCGGAATGGTCAAGAAGGCCGCCATAGCTCGCGCCCTGGCTCCCAAGGCGGAGCTCCTCCTCCTGGACGAGCCGACCAACCACCTCGACATCGAGGCCATAGAGTGGCTCGAGAGGCGTCTCCTCCAATACCGGGGCGCCTTCGTCCTCGTGACCCACGACCGATGGTTCCTCGACGCGGCCTGCTCCTCGATACTGGAGATCGATCGGGGAGGGGTCTACAAATACGAGGGCGGCTTTTCCGATTACCTCGCGAGGCGGATCGAGCGCGCGGCGGCTCTCGAGAAGGCGGAATCTCGCAGGGTAGTGAACCTGAGGCGAGAGCTGGCCTGGCTCGATCGCGGCGCGCGGGCCCGCGCCACCAAGAGCGAGAGGCGCAAGAATTCGATAAGGGAAATGCAATCCGCGGCCCTCGTCCGGGAGGCCGGGATGGAAGGCTTCTCGGCCGTCTCGCGAAGACTGGGGAAAAAGATACTCGTCCTGAAAGGCGTTTCGAAAACCTATGGCGATCACCTCGTGCTGTCCCCGTTCTCCCGAGATTTCAAGGCGGGGGAGCGTATCGGCATAGTAGGACCCAACGGCTCGGGAAAAACGACCTTCCTCGATATCGTCGAGGGCAGGATCGCCTCCGATTCGGGCTCGGTCGACCGGGGCGAAAACACTCACTTCGCCTATTTCGACCAGACGGCCGCGTCGATCGATCCGGGCCAGTCCCTCATAGCCTACATCCGAGAAAAAGCGGAGCGCATCCCGATGGCCGACGGCTCGGTGCTCGGTCCGGAGCAGCTGCTCGAGCGATTTCTCTTCCCGAGGGCCATGCACGATCTACGCCTGTCGCGTCTTTCGGGCGGCGAGCTGCGCCGCATCCAACTCGTGCGCCTCCTCGCCGACTCGCCCAACTTCCTATTGCTCGACGAGCCGACCAACGACCTCGATATCGATACGATCGAGCTCCTCGAGGATTTCCTCTCGGACTTCCCCGGCTGCGTACTCGCCGTCTCGCACGATCGCGCCTTCCTGGACGGGCTCGTCGATTCCCTCCTCGTGCTCGACGGCCTGGGCGGCGCGCGCGAATACGTCGGGCGCTACGCCGACTACCGCGACTTCGTCGACGCGGCGGCCGGTGGCCTTCCCCTCGAAAAGCCAAAGGACGTCAAGCCGGCGAGGGGGAAGGCGGCGGCTTCGGAAGCCCTTCGGGAAAGGAAGGGCCTTTCCTACGCCGAGCGCAAGGAGCTCGCGGGGCTGATGGACGAGATATCGGGCTTGGAAGATGAGAAGGCGGGCCTCGAGCATTTCTTCTCGTCCTCGTCTCCGGATGCCGAGGAGATGGAACAAGCCAATCGGCGCTATTCCGAGCTGGTCTCCCTCGTCGAGGAATGCACGGCTCGCTGGGAAACGCTCGCCGCGAAAGAATGAAGGAGTTCCGCATGAAACCGAATAGACGATTCTTCCTGATCTGCCTCGGGGCCCTCGCCTTCGTCCTCCTCGCCTACGGATTGCTGAGGATGAAGTTCGGCCCTTTCCTCCCCCCGAAGATCGATGAGAACCTGCCCAACGCGGTCATAGTAGGCGCCGTCGCCATCCTGCTTTGGAACAGGAAGCTCCGCGGCGAGGCTCAAAAGGCCGAGGCGGAGCGCAAGCGCCAGGAGGCGGAGGAGGCCGCGGCACGGTCCGTCGAAGCGGAACCGCCGTCCGAAGGTCTCGAAGACGAGGCCAAGGCCGAGACTAAGGGCGAGAGCGGGGCCGATGCCTCGGATTGATGCGCCGCGGCAGGGTTCGTTCGATTTTCTTTCCCCGGATTCGATAGCGGCGGCGGTGGAAGGCGGCATAGGCCAGGGAACCGACGGGACGATCAGCGCCTATCCCAGCTACGTAAACCGCGTCTACGGACTCAGACTGGACGACGATCGGGAAGTCATCGCCAAATTCTACAGGCCTGGACGATGGTCGAGGAAGGCAATCCTGGATGAGCATCGCTTCCTCGCGGATTGCGCCGAGGCCGAGCTGCCGGTAGTCCCTCCTATGCCCCTGGCAGGCGGGGACAGCCTCGGGGAACTCGCGCTCGAGGATGAGACGGGAGAGCTCTCGTTCCATTTCGCCTTGTTCCCCAAGATGGGCGGACGGAATTTCGACGCCGAAGCCGATGAGGACTGGCTGCGCCTCGGCGCCGTGCTCGGCCGCCTGCACGCGGTCGGCGGCATCCGCGAGGCTCCTGAGCGCCTGCGCTGCGACCCCGAGAGCCTTACTCGACCGCTCCTTCGCAGTCTCTTGGACGAAGGCCACGTCCATCCCGAGTCAGCCGCGGAACTCGAAGACCTCTGCGAGAGGATCATCGCCCGCCTCGTTCCTCGATTCTCAAGCCTGTCCTTTCGACGCATTCACGGCGATTGCCATCGCGGCAACATCCTCGATCGGCTAGGAAACGGCCGCGAGCCCGGCGCCGGGCTTCTGATCATCGACTTCGACGACATGATGAGGGGACCCGCCGTCCAGGACCTCTGGCTCCTGCTCCCCGACCATGCGGAACGATGCCGACGGGAGCTGGGCCTCCTGGTCGAGGGCTACGAGTCCTTCCTCGCCTTCGATCGCCGCGAACTCGAGCTCATCGAGGGGCTGCGCTTCATGCGGATGGTCTACTTCCTCGCCTGGCGCTCCAAGCAGCGAGACGACCTGTGGTTCAGGGAGAGTTTCCCGGATTGGGGAGGCAAGGCCTTTTGGGAAACCGAGCTCGAGGACCTTCGCGATCAAGCCGAGCTGGTTTTACAGGGCTCGACTTGATTCCACGCAGGTACATGCCCCGAAGTCCTCCTTTCCCGGTCGCGATAGGCGGGTGCGCCATGAAATCCGTACGAACGCTCGGCATCCTCGGTATTTGACCATTTCCTAGCATTGCCCTCATGGGAAGGACATGGACTCGCCGCATTTATACGGCGAGAGAATCCGAATCCGCGAGGAGGCAACTGCCATGGAAGGAATCTTGGATCCTGTCAGGGACGGTGGCGCGCTCGTCCATCTGAGGGGCAACTGCGACCTCTACAGCGCGCCGAAGTTCAAGGCCTCGATCCTGGAGAGGATAGAGGCGGGCGCCAGCCGCATCCTCATCGACATGTCCGAGATCGACTATCTCGACAGCACCGGCGTGGGCGCGATCATCTCCATCCTCCAGGCCGCGAGGCGCGCGGGCGGAGAAGTGCGATTCCAGGGCCTGAGGGGCAGCCCGCGGCGCCTCCTCGAGCGCACGAGCATATTGCCTCTCATGAAGGAAGCCCTGGAGAATCCGCTCCTCGGCCTGTCGGAGAACTAGGATCGCGGGAGCCCGCTTCGCCGCGCTCGGCGGGGAGACCGGGACCGACGGCTTCGCCCGGATCTCGGCCTCCTTCGCCTTCGGTCGGGGAAGAGACCTCGACGATAGCCTATAGAATCAATCCTGATTATCACGGAGTTCGGATCATATTGGTCCGGAATCATCCGCCGTCATGTTTGTAATGCAAAGTTCGCCGGGTACACATCCCTCGGCGAAGACGAGGTGCGACGCCTCCTCGGGCGGTACAGTGCCATTGTCCGTGCAGGATGCGCCGATAAACCTGAACCGGCTCCGATACCGGGAAAACGCGGGCGACCGAAAGATACCAAGAGGAGCGCATGGATGCGAAACTCGGCTCTTCGGCCGAGATATTCCGTGGTAAGCGAGACCTACGGGGGGCAGGAAGGAAGCGCATGCGACGGCCACTTCGGGTGCACCTGCCATCATCCTCTTTTTTGCCTCAACCACTTTGGAGACCTCGAGGGTCGCATGCTCGGGGAAGGGAATGTGCGCAGCGCGAAAGACCGGAAGAGCGGACATCGATGGCCAGCTTGAGGGGATCCTGCCTCGGCGCTTTGGAACGGAACCTCATCCCCGCGAGTATTCGGAGCAGGACCTCTTTGTGTTGGAAGCCTATTTGTCGAATTCCGGGAATTTCATTCGACATAAAACATTTTCGATTGGGCTTGACGTCAACCATCTGCTTACTAAAATTAAGGGTAGGCTGGGGATATCCTTAAGGAAGCCGGATTTGGCCGGCTATCCGGGAAATATCGGTTTACAAAGGAGACGCTGGCTATGAGAAAACGATTGAGAGCGGCGATTATCGCCGTACTCGCCTTGTCGGTCGGAAATTCTCTTTCGGCTCTGGGGGGATCGGACGATCTTGTAGCCAGCCTTGCCCAAATTCCCGGGCTCGCTGATACGCCGGACAAGGGAACGTTCGTAGATCTCGTCAATGCCATGCGTGCCGTGTATACGAAGGGCAAAATTACGGTCGGGGTTTTCCCATTCGCTCGGTCCGTAAACAATGTCATGACCGGCGAAGCTGATTTCCATATTCCCTCGATACGAAACCCTGATATCGATCAAAGCAAGCTTCCCTACGGAACCGTGAAAGTCCCGATGGGCAAAGTTGCTTTTGTGATCTATTCCAACTCAAATAAAATAATCACCAAGAAAATGCTTACGGACTGCAATCGCTGCCGGAGGCGTGTTCCCCTATAAAATCGACATAGCCGCCGGCATAGAAAATCAGTATCCCTTCGCCGGCAATTCCGCAAACGATATCATTACATCCTTG
>CAVZVX010000132.1:0-14883 GCA_963778775.1 uncultured Spirochaetota bacterium
TTACATCGATTCCAGCGGCGTCGTCCAGAATCCCGATCCATATACGCCCTGGTCCCCGAGCGAGACCAAGACGCCCATTTACGGCACGGGCATACTCTACGAGCAGGCCTACCTGATCGGGTCCCTGGGCGTCAGGGCCTCCTATCGGATTCTCGACGCGCTGACCCTCGCCGGCTCGTGCTCCGTGGCGCCTCTGGGCTTCTGCTACACGGAAGACGACCACGAGCTCAGGACGATCGATTTCTACTCGACGCTCAAGGGCGGGATCATGGTGGAGCCGGATATAAGCGCCGAATATGAGATCAAGCCGGGCGCTTCGCTCAAGCTCGCCCTCGCGTTCCGAAGCCTCTTCAATCTGAAAGGGGACATTACCCAGGTGGACCAAGGCACGACGTCGACGGAGTCGGGTTACGACTATTACGCCGGCCCCGATTCCTCCACAACCGGGACGAACGATTCGGGCGCATCCATCTCGATGCTCGACGCGAGCCTCGTCTTCAGGCTCGTATTCTAGGCAGAGGAGGAAACGATGCGACGCGCGATCGCGCTTGTGGGCGTCTTGGGCACGGCCTTCCTGCTTCGCCTTTTCCCTCGCGGGCTGTCCGACTCAGGCCAGCTATGGCTCGACGATCACGCCCATCTACGCCGCGACGAACTCCGGGCTTTACGTCTTCAACGGCTCGTCATGGAAGAATTATACCTATGCGAATACGGGCGGCGGTCTCGCGAGCGACGATGTCTCGAGCGTAGTCGTGTCCGGTTCCGGTTCGGGCGCCGCGGTTTTCGCCGCAACCGCCGATAGCGGCATTTCCATGTTCGACGGCTCGACCTGGCAGACATGGACGGCGGGGGCCGACGGACTCGGGGGCAACGCGATAAACGATCTCTTTCTCGGCTCGGCCAACCTGTACGCCGCGACGTCGGGAGGCCTGTCGATCCGAAACTATAGCAATTATTCCGCGGCCAAGCCCTGGACGAACGATGGCACGGTTGCGGGAGGGTCTCCGGTGACCTGCGTCTACCCCTTTGGCACTTACACATATGTCGGTTCGAGCGCCGGCCTTTTCGTCTACAACGGAACGAGCACGGCGCCCCTCTTCACCTTTGCGCCGAGCAGTATCGTCCCATCGAGCACTACGATCAGCGCGATCATAGTCGACTCCTCCCAGGATATAATCGCGGCTACCGACAAGGGCTTGAACGTCCTGTACAGCAACGCGACCCCTTTCGCCTTCACCGCCAATAATCAAATCCTGAGCGGCACGGCCGTGCATGGCCTTTATCTCGATGCCGCCAACAATCTCTACGCGGCGAGCGATTCCGGCTTATACGAAGCGACCGCCAAGAGTCAGGGCAAAATCCTAGGGGCTACGGCGGTCTATTGCGTCTACGTCGACGGAGCAGGTACTATTTACGCGGGAACGGCTACCGGACTCGAAGTATCCAAGGACGGCGGCTCGACCTGGACGTCGAGCCTCTCGAGCGCAAGAGTCAACGGCGTCGTAACGACGGCACCTCTTTATTCTTTCTAGTTTTCGCTTATTCCCTATCGTCGGATGTCTTTTTATCGGGCAATGCGCATAGCGGCTCCGCTGGGAGGTTCATATGTCGAAATTCGGCGACAGGCTTTTTTACCGTGAAGGGACCTGTCCCTGGTGGCTCTGTCCCGTTTTCGACAATCCCCTTCGGGCCTTGTTTCAGAATCCCGCGAAGATCCTCTCTCCTATGTCCAGCCGGGCAATACTGTCTTGGATGTCGGTCCGGGCATGGGTTATTTCTCCTTTCCCCTCTCGGACTTGGTCGGCCAGGCCGGCAAGGTCTGCGGGCTCGACATTCAAGAACAGATGCTCGCGCGTCTTCAAAAGAAGGTGAGCGCAAAAAAACGCGACAACATCGAACTCAAGCTCTACGACGGCGGGGCCTTCGGCCTCGAGGCTCGCTTCGATTTCGTGCTGCTTTTTTGGATGTTCCACGAAGTGAGGAACAAGGAGAGCTTCGTTCGGGAAATCGGCGGCGTGCTCGGGAAATCTTCCAAGATCCTGATCGTCGAACCCTGGATTCATGTCGTGAAAAAGGCCTTCGAAGAGATCCCTCCGCACTTCGAGAGAATAGGGATGAAGCCCGTCGAGTACCCGAAAGTCGCCTTCAGCCGCGCCGTTCTGATGGAACGCACGTAGCGCTAGTCCGCCGATTCCGCTTCGCTCTTTCCCCGGATTCCATCCTGTTCTCGGTTATTCGTCAATTCATTCGTGAAATCCGGGTTTAGGTGCCTCAGGACTTGAGATAAACGCCAAGCAGTTCGTAGAGATTCCCCGCCTCTTCGCGAGTCATGGTGACGCCCTTCCCCATGCGCAAATGATCCTCGGCCCATTCGCGCAAATCGAGCTTGGGCTCGCGGTCGTTCCAGGCCACCATATTGAGCTCTTTGCGCCAAGCCCTGCCGCTCTCGGAGAGTACGCCGATTTTTTTTACGATCTCGAACCTGATATCCTTCGCGTCTTCCATAGCGCCTCCATTCTGGGATACTACGCGCAGGCGGGCGGCGTTCGATTGAAAAGGGCGCCTTCGCCCCGCTCAGAGCGTCTGATCCCCCCCTCTCGCGGGGTTCCGGCAGTATTGGCAAACTCCGTAGATCGTGAGGGAATGTCCCTCGATGAGAAAGTCCTCGTTGTCGCCTATCCTGGTCAGCTCGGCGTCGGGAAAGCAGTAATGGAAATCTATGATGCGGTGGCAGGTACTGCATGCCAGATGGTGGTGGTGCTCCCCGGAGTCGAGGATCCGCCCGCCGCAGACCCGATAGAGCCGGGTTCCGTCGGAGAAGTCGATGCAGTCCAGGACTCTCTTCTCCACGAGTTGCTTCATGGCCCGGAAGATCGTGGCCCTGCCTATTGTCGGATCGGCCTTTCGCAGCCGCTGCCATAGTTCGTCGGCGGTGAAGCCCTCGCGGGAGCCGGCCATTCGGGAGAGTTCCTCTATCATCAGGCGCCGAGGGGTAGAATTCCTCTGCCCGAGCTCGGAGAAGACCGACTGCAGCTTGTCTTTAATCATTCGTTTCCCTCTCGCGATGGCGATGGACTTCGTGTCTCGCGCGGATCCTGAACCGGTCCCTTAAAAGGGCGAGTCCGTAAACCATGGCCGAGAACGAGGCGATATAGACCCCTACGGGAATTTTGCTCCAAGGCCCGAAAAAAGCCAAGAGGATGCTGGACCAGACGATTACGAGGCCGAGCAGGATAGAGACGAGGAGGGCCAGGCCGGGATTGCGGGTCAGCCTATGCGCTGCTCCGGCCGGCGCCGAGAGAAGGGCGAAGGCGAGAAGGATTCCGATTGCCTGTATGCTCACGACCGTCGTGGCGGCCAGGAGGACGAGATAGACGAAGTCCAAGGCCCTGGTCGGCACCCCCTTCGCCCGGGCGGAGTCGGGATCGACGGAAGCGAAAAGAAGAGGACGGGAGATCGATGCCAGGACGAGGAGGACGGCCGCAGCTACGAGGAGAAGGACGAGAAGAAGGGAGCCGGAAAGGCTCATGAGGGAACCGAAGAGGATGCGCACACCTGAAGAGGCATGGGTCGCGCTCGAATGCGAATAAAGGCTAAGGAAGAGGACCCCGAGACCGAGGGCGAATGAGAGGACCATCCCCACTTCAACGTCCCTCCCCTTCAATCGGTCCCTCAAGGCGCCCAGGGTGAGGACTACAAGAAGACTGAGACCCAGCATTCCCCAGAAGGGGGTCAATCCCAGGAGGGCGCTTCCCGTGGCTCCGGCAAAACCGATGTCGGTCAGGGCCTCGCTCGCGAAGGCGAGGGCGCGCAGCACCATGAAATACCCTACAGCGGCGCAGAGGATGGCGGTCAGGCTCCCGCCGAGGAAAGCGTTTCGGAAGATCTCGGTTCTGATTATCTCTTCCACGTTTTTCTCCTCTGGAGGAGGCGCGAGGGCACATAGACTCCGAAGGACAGAGTGGCGACGAAGAAGCTGACAGGCAGTGTCTTCGTGATGGCGGCCAGAAGGATGCCGACGACGACATAGGCTTCGGCCAAGAGGACGGCGAGACCGATCGCGGCCGATGGGCGGCGCGAAAAGGTCCTGGCGGCGGCGGCCGGCCCCACCAGCAGGGTGAAGACGAGAAGAGAGCCCGTGACTTGGACAGCCAGCGAGACCGTCACGGCCGTAAGCGCGAGGAAGACGATGGCCAAAAAGCGGATCGGCACGCCTCTGGCGGCGGCCGATTCGGTGCCGGCAGTGGAAAAGAGGAGGGGCCGGTAAATCGCCGCCATGCAGGCGAGAGTGACGAGGCTACTGATCAGGGTCAGCCGGACCTCGGCCTCGCTGATGCCCAGGATGGTGCCGAAAAGGATGCTGTAGACCCTCTCGGCGTAGCCGGAGTACAGGGCCAGGAAGAACAGGCCCAAGCCGAGGCAGAAAGTCATGACGACGCCGATCCCCAGATCCCTCTCATGGACTTCCTTTCCCAGGAAGGCGAAGACCAGGGCGGCTCCGATGGTGAAGGCGAAAAGCCCGAGAACGGGCGCGATGCCGAAGAAGACGGCGCCCGCCGCTCCGGCGAAGCCGATGTTGGGAAGCGCGTGGCCAGCGAACGTCAGGCTTCTTCCGATGAGGAAATAACCCACTACCGCCGCGCAGACCGCCACGGCGCAGGAAGCGATCAGGGCATGCTGGAGGAAGGCATAGTGAAGCAGGGTTAACAAATCCATTCAAGTTTCCACTCCGGCGACGAAGCGCCGGCCGAGGGCGGTGACCACCTCGACACGGGAGCCGTAGAGCCGGGTAAGGACTTCGCTCGTGATCACGTCCTCCGGGTGCCCGAGAGCGCTTTGACCGTTCGCCAGGTAGAGGACGTGGTCTATGTGGGGGAGGAGGGGATTCACGTCGTGGGTCACGAGGAGGACCGTGATGCTCCTCGTCCGGCAGACCCGAGCCACGAGGGATATGACTTCCTGGGCGTGGCCGATATCCAGGCTGGCCAGCGGCTCGTCCAGGAGAAGGAGCCGGGGGTCGGAGATCAGGGCCTGTGCAAGGAGGAGGCGCTGGCGCTCTCCGCCCGAAACCTCGTCGAAGGAAGCCTTGGAGAAGCCAAGGGCGTCGACTTCCTCGAGGACCTCATTCAGCTTTTTCTCGCGTTTCCTGCTGGGAAGGCCGATGCCCCATCGGTGGCCGTCGAGGCCGAAACCGACTATGTCCCGAGCCCTGAGGGTGTTCATGCTGTCGAGGGTCTGAAACTGGGGGAGGTAGCCGATGAGTTGGTTCCCCGTCCTCGGGATCCCGCCCAGCACCTTGACTTCCCCCTCCGTGGGTCGCAAGAAACCGAGGAGGATTTTCAGGAGAGTGCTTTTCCCCGCCCCGTTCGGCCCGAGGATGGCTACGAACTCGCCCTGGGTCAGATCGAAATTCATGTTTTCCTGGATCATCTTGTCCCCGAGACGGATAGAAACCTGCTTCAGGCTGACACTAACCTCTCGATCATCGGTCGTATGGCTCATACTTCCTCGCTTGACTAATTATGGAAGATACTTTCGCGAAAAATCCTTGTCAATGGGACTATGTATCGTTAATTTTCATTTAATGATACATAGTCTTATTGACTATCACTATTTGTGTTTGTATAGTCGGTATATTGATACTTAGTATCATGGAAAGATAAGAATCCCGTCTGATCAGGAGGCGCTATAATGATAGAAACGAACTATGCTCGTTTTCGATTTATTGCCGTTGCGCTCTTTACATTAGTCATACCGGCTTTTCTTCTGGCCGCCGGAACGGGCGGCAAAACCGTCAACATCGTGGCGGCCGAGAACACCTACGGCGACCTCGTCCAGCAGATCGCCAGCATTCACGCCCACGTGCTGAGCATCATCTCCGATCCCAACGTCGATCCCCACGAGTACGAGTCGAACGTCGACGACGCGCGCCAGATCGCCGATGCCGATCTCATCGTCGAGAACGGAGGAGGCTACGACGACTGGATGGACAAGCTCATGGCTACCACCCGGAACAGCAAGCGCACCGTGATCAAGACTTTCGATATCGCGCCCACCCAGCTCAGGGAGAACGAGCACGTCTGGTACAACCCCGACAACGTGATCGTGTTTTCCCAAAAGATCCTGGACGTCCTTAAGCAGAAGGACCCGGCGGACAGTGCGGAGTTCGACGCCAACTTCGCCATCCTGAAAACTGCCATTCAGAAGCTCGATACGCGCCTAGGCGATCTAAAAGCGAAATTCGCGAATACGCCAATCGCCCTCACCGAGACGATCTTCCTCTACCAGTCGGATCTGATCGGACTCAACGTCCTGACCCCTTGGACCTTCGACAAGGCCATCGCCGAGGGCAACGACCCCACGCCCGCGGACGCGATCGAAGCCGAGAAGGAGCTCACGAGCCACCAGGCGAAAGCCCTCGTCTACAACGTGCAGACAATAACGACCATCACGACGAAGCTCCAGGACGATGCCCATATCCTCGGCATTCCCCTAGTGCCCGTTTCCGAGACAATGCCTCCCGGAGACCATTACCAGACCTGGATGTCCAAGCAGCTCGATGTATTGGAAGCGGCCCTGGCTCAGGCGCCAAAATAATAGGCGCCCCGCTACAGGGCGATTCCCCGCCTGATCGCCGCGGCGATCAGGCGACCTGGATGCTAAGGAAGATCGGCATGGTCATCTGCCGGATCTGATCCTGCATCTCCTCGATCCTGTCGATGTGCGCGTCCTCGTCGTGGAGGATCGCCTCGAGAGTCTCCCTGGTCGCGAAATCGCCCACGTCTCCCGCGAGCTTGATCGCCTCGTTGTAGGCCTTGATGGCGTCGACCTCCGAGCCGTGGTCGTTGTCGAGCTGAAGCGACACGTCCTTGCCGATGTGCATCGCCCGGAGATTCGATACGATCGGGGTGCCCTCCAGAAAGAGGATCCGGCCGATGAGAGCCTCGGCGTGCTTCATCTCGTCTATGGCGCGTTTCTCGAAACCGTCGTGCAGCTTGCCGTAGCCCCAGTTGCCGCACATCTCCGAGTGGACGATGTACTGGCTGACGGCGGTGAGCTCGTCCGCGAGCAGAGAGTTCAGTGTCTCTAGGAGCCGTTCGTTCCCTTTCATCCCTTCCCCCTTTTGCGCCCTGCGTTCATATTTCTATCCTGAACTCTGCGCCCGTCGGTCCGTTTCGGACCGAGAGCCGGCCGCCCATGTTCTTCTCGATGATCGTCCTGGACATGGGAAGTCCGAGCCCCGTGCCTCCTTGGGCGCCCTTGGTCGTGAAGTAGGGATCGAAGATCTTATCCATTATTTCCTCGGGGATCCCGCCCGCGTTGTCGGCAACCTGTATGACGGCCTTCGCCCCTTCCTTCCGGAGCGAGATCTCGATCCTCGGCTCGACGACCTCGCGGACCAGGAGCTCGTCCTTGGCGTTGATGATGATGTTGATCAGGGCCTGGGCGAATTCGTTGGGGTAGCCCAGGAGTTCCACGTTCTCGCCCTCTTCGAAGGCCACTTCTATGTGCTGCGCCTCGAAGGTCGCCGCCAGGAGCGAAAGGGTCTTCCCGATCGATGCCCGGGCGTCGAACTCGGTCTTTTCCCTATTGGGCCTGAAGAAGTCCCGGAAGTCGTCGATGGTCTGGGACATATGGCGGATGAGGTCCATCGAATTCCCGACGCTTTGCCTCAGCTGGTGCTGGTCGATTTCGCCGCGATCGCGATAGAGGAGGAGTTTCTGAATCGTTATTCCGAGGGAATTGAGCGGCTGGCGCCACTGGTGGGCGATATTGTCGATCATCGCCCCCATGGCCGCCTGACGGCTCTGGTCGATGAGGGCCTGCTCCTTGTCCCGCAGGGCCTGCGCCGTCCTTTCGTGCGCGATCGCCTCGTCGCACAATGCCCGCTCGGCCTTTTGGCGGAGCTCACGGTCATGGAGAAGTTCCAGGCCGAAGGAGAGATCGTCGCCCATTTCGCGGAGCAGGGCCACGTGCTCGGCGTCGAAGAAATCCCTTTCCCCGGAATAGAGGGTCAATGCGCCGACCGCCTCGCCGCCGAGCCTGAGCACGATGCTGGCGGAGGCCCGGATGCCGTGGGCGCGGGCCCTATCGTGCCAGGGACGGGTGATTTCCGAATCGAGGAAGTCGTTGCATATATAGTAGGTCCCTTCGCGTACGGCTATACCCGTCGGACCGAGACCCTCCGGATCCTGCCTGGCTGATATCCGGATGCCGTCGAGATAGCCGGTCTCGCCGTAGGACTGGTCGACGTTCACGAGCTTGGTCTCGGGATCTATGAAACCCACCCAGGCTAGAAGGAATTCCCCCAGGTCGACGGCGGCCCTGCAGCAATTCCGGAATAGGGAATCGCGATCCACGGTATGGACGATGGCTTGATTGACCGCGCTCAAGGTCGCGTAAAGTCGGCTCAGGCGAAGGCCCTTGCTTTCCATCCTCTTGGATTCCGTGATATCGACGAGGACAACGCCGACCTCGCGAGAATCCCCGAAGTCGAGGCATCGGCGCGAAGCCCGGACGATTAGGGATCGCCCGGCCGGAGTCGCGAGCCGCAACTCCTCCAGGCCGCAGGCATCTTCAGGCCCGCCTAGAAGGGCCGCGAAGGCCGCGGAGCTTTCCGCCTCCACGTAATCTTCCAAGGAAGCACCGGCGAGCCCGTCCGGCGGCAGGCCGAGGGATCGGGCGAAGAGCTCGTTGCAATATGTCGCCGTCCCGTCGAGGGCGAGGACCGCGACGCCTTCGTCGAGAGACTCCATGAGCGCGTTCTTCTCGCCGCCGGGGGCGGAGTGGATCTTCTTCGGCACAGACACCCATTTTACGGCGCCTGAGCGATCCGTCAAGACGGTTACCGAGGGAGAGGATAGGTCTCCGTTTCCGGAGCCTCGCGTCACGTGGCAGAAGCGTCGCCTTTCCCCAAAGGGACCATCAGCAGCGGCGCCTTGATGCGGGAAACGACACGCGCAGCGACGCTTCGCTCCCAAAAGGCGTCCGTTCCGGTCCTGCCGTGGGTCCCCATGACCACCAGGTCCGCCGAGAGGCGCTTGGCGGTCGCGACGATCGCGTTGGCCGGGTCTCCGCGGGAGCTATCGGAATCCACGCTTATTCCCTGGCCGTCCCAGTTCCGCGACCCGCCCGTCGAGGTAGGTCCGAGCGTCTGCGCTCTCCATTTCCAGATCGGCCCGCATGGCTCCCGGTAGGATGAACGAAGCCGCCGCCTTGGGCCCGCTCAGATCCCGCAATTCCGGCACCACCATGAGGAGGTGGAGCCGGCAGTCGAAGGCTCGCGCTAGCTCGGCTGCGACCGGTAGGCCCTTTTCATGGCTCGGATCGCCGTCGATGGGCGCGAGGATCGTCTTGAAATCCCCCGACGCCCCGACGGCCTGCGCCTCCTTCGAGGGATGCACTATCAGCACGGGAACCGTCGCGAGCGAGACGACCTGCTGGGCTATGACGCCGAAGAGCAGCCTCCGGAGCCCGCCGTTGCCATGCGTGCATATGACGATGAGATCGGGGGCCAGCTCCGCGGAATGCTCGGCGATGCTGCGCGCCACGTCGCTCACCTCCACCTCGTGCACGTGCGTACTCACGCGGAGGCCGGCGAGAGCGGGGAGGCGGGAGACCTCCTCCAGGTAGGCGGAAGCCTCCCGTGAAGTCACGAGGTGCCTTTCGCTGTGGACCTCCCGCGGCGCGTTCTTCTCGATGACGTGGACGAGGGTCAGCCGCGCGTCCATCTTCCTGGCGAGCCATACGGCGGTCGTCAGGGCCGACTCCGCGAGTCGCGACCCGTCGAGGGGGACGAGGATGGAGCGGAAAATCTTCTCAGCCTGCATTTTGCCCTCCCATATTTATCTGTCCGCCGAAGGTCTGGTACAGGAGCACGAAGTTCAGTGAAAGTATGACCACGGCGCAGACGATGGCAAGAGCCGTGGTCAGGCGTCGATTCACGAGCGTGCCCATGAGCGTCCGGTTCCTCGTGAACATGATCAAGGTAATGACGGGAATCGGCAGCGTGAAGCTGAGCACCACCTGGCTCAGCACCAGGGTCTTCGTCGGATCGAGCCCGAGGCCGATCGCGACCAGCGCGGGGACCATCGTCGCGATTCGGCGGATCCATACCGGGACGCGAAAGCCCACGAAGCCCTGCATGACCACCTGGCCCGCCATGGTCCCTACGTGCGAGCTCGAGATTCCCGAGGCTATCAGCGAGATCAGGAAGACCGCGGCGGCCCCTCCTCCGAGCAGGGGAGTGAGCGTCTGGTAGGCAGTCTGGATCTCGGCTATGTCGGCGTGCCCGGTCAGGTTGAACACCTTGGCGGCCATGAAAAGCATGGCCATATTCACCAGGCCGGCGACTCCCATCGCCACGATGACGTCGATCTTCTCGAAATAGAATATTCTGCGCTTGTCCCGGTCGTCGTGCGGCCACGACGCGATGCTGGGTCAAGACTGGAGTGCAGGTAGATCACGTGCGGCATGACGGTGGCGCCGATGATGCCCACGGAAAGGATGATCGCGTCGCTTCCAGGCAGGCTGGGAACGAAGGTATGAAAGACGATCTGTCCCCAATCGGGCTTGGCCAGGAGGGTCTCGACCACGTAGCACAGCGCGATAACTCCCGCCGCGCCGCCGATGAAGAGTTCCAATCCGCGAAAGCCCCGCTGCGTCACCGCGAGGATGGCGAAGACGAGGATTCCCGTGATCCCCGCCGCGAAGAACAGGGGAATGTGAAGCAGCAGATTGAGCCCTATCGCCGCCCCGAGAAACTCAGCGAGATCGGTCGCCATGGCGGTGAACTCCTGCGTGATCCACAGGATGTAGCAGACCCATCGGGGGAAGCGTATTCGGCACATCTCGGCGAGGTTCTTCCCCGTGGCGATTCCCAGCTTCGCGGAAAGGCTTTGAAGGAGCATGGCCATGAGGTTGGCCAGGAGGATCACCCACAGGAGGGCATAGCCGAACTGGGCGCCCCCCTGTATGTTGGTGGCGAAGTTTCCGGGGTCTATGTAGGCGATGGAGGCGATGAAGGCGGGACCCAGGAAGGGCAGGACGGCGAGGAGCCCTCTCCTCCTGCCGCTGATCGATTCCCTGGCGGCGGTTTGCAACTTGGGGTGCGGGTCCGGCTGATTTGCGATGATTGCGCTCGACTTCGGCATTTCATTCTCCTCCTTGGAGTCTTTGCACGATGATCTGGCTCGCTACGCTCTTTCCCAAAACGCGCTTATGCCCGGCCACGCGTATGGTGACAAGCCCATCTATGGGCTCGACTTCCAGGACCAGGAACCTCGTTTCCAATCCCAGATGCATTTCATCGAGGCGGGCGAGCAGACCGGGCTCGCGGTCGCCCACCTCGACGACCCGCGCGGATGGTACCCGCGGGCAGGTCGGACAGGTGCAGCCTTTCGGCTCCGTCGATCGATCCGTCAGAGGCCGGTATCGGAGAGCCGTGAGGATCGCGCTCGGGGTGTCCCAGGTACTCGTCTATTCGGCCCTCCAGGTAATCCGAGAGCGCGTGCTCGAGCCTTTCGGCTTCCTCGTGGACCCGGTCCCAGGGGACGTCGAGGGCCTTGTTCAGGAAGGTTTCCAGGAGCCTGTGGCGCCTGATGACGTCCAAGGCGGCGGCCTTCCCCGACTTGGTCAGGGTGACTCCCCGATACGGCTCGTAGGTGACCCACTTCCGGCCGGAAAGCCTCTTGAGCATTCCCGGTCACGGTCGGGGCCGAATGGCCGATGCGTCGGGCGAGCATGGAGGTGGTCACCTGATCGTGATCCAATTGCAGGGCATAGGTCTCTTTCAGGTAGTTCTCTTCCGTCTCGCTTCCCATATTTCGGCCTCCAGAATCCTTAATTTAGGTAAGACTAAACTATCTAAATCGAGCGGAGCCGTCAACGCCATTCGTCGCGGGTCCCCGCGGTCAGCCGCGCTCGAAGAGGAGGCTGACTACCAGACGAATGTATGAAATTTTTCGCACGGACGAGACACCAGCGAAAACGACGTCGATAACAAGGGTCGTGACTCATTGTCATCCGCCAAGAACAGGCGGTGATTCGCACGCGGGTACATACCAAACGCTTCGCTAGACTTCGTTCGAAGCTCTGCTTCGCGCATTCCTCGTTTTCACGCTTCAGGGTATGAACCCGCATACAATCCATTCCTTGCAGAACGAACGATACCTCGGAGCTCTGCTCCGGGGTTCGTTCATCCCGGTGCGGCAATTCCATTATTGTGCGAATTTCCTGTCGCATGGATTGTCGATTTTTTGCCTTCCGATCGACTATCCGGTATCTCTATCTTTATCAGATGACAGGAGGCAATCATGGAAAGGGAGATTCGGTCGTCCCTCCCGCCGCTTGTGGCCGTCCCGGACTATCGGAGCCTAGAGGCGCTACGCGCCTTCAACAGGGCCCGACGCTCGAGCAGACTAAGGAAAATGGCAAGCGGCCGGCAAACCGTCAAAGGGGGCGCGCTCCGGCCGGATCGGCAAACGCGGACCAGCCCTCTCGCGAAGGAGAGTTGTCTCGAGGGAATCCCCATCTCCTGCATAGTGGGCATGGTGACGGCCTCGGGCGAGCTGAAGAAGCCCTTGCCTGCGCTTGGGCGGGACCATAAGACGCAGTGGCTGCGAAATTACTTCAGCGAGGAGCTCTCGGACTCTATGAATTCCTGGTGCATCCCGACGCTTCCGGCTACGTCCTCGAAGGCGACGGCTGCCGTCCTCGTCCGACTCGAGCTGCTGCGCCAACGGGGCGTTACGGAGGTGGCGGTCCGCGCCCTGGAACCGCTCGACGATCAGGTCGGCCTGCCTTGTCCCTGCCTCGACAACTCCGTCGCTTTCGGACTCTCCCGACCCGCGCGAGGCTGATCATGAAGTACGCTTTTCTATTTTACGTCGAGGACAGGGTCTGGGAGGATATGCCGAAAAAGGACGAGGAAGCGATCAAGGCCGAGAGCGCCGGCTACGACGCCGATCTGAGGAGCCGGGGATGCCTGATAATCGCCCAGCCTCTGCTATCGACGGAAACCTCGACTACCCTGAGGGTCAGGGCCGATAAGGTGCTGGTGACGGATGGCCCCTTCGCCGAGACCAAGGAGCAATTGTGCGGCTTCGTCCTGGCCGAGGCCGAGGACCTGGACGAGGCTCTGAGCCTCGCCTCGAAGAGCCCGCTCGCGCGCCTGGGAAGCGTCGAAGTCCGCCCCTGCGCGGAGCCGGCAGGGTAAGGCATCGCCATGAGCGAAGAGAGCGGCGATCCAGGCATTCGCTCGCTCGTCGAGGGGCTATACCGCGAGGAATCGCGCCGCGTGCTCGCGACCCTGATCCGGCTCGTCGGCGATATCGATCTTGCGGAGGACTCGATGCAGGACGCCTTCGCGACGGCTCTCGCGAAGTGGGAGCTCGACGGTGTGCCCGCCAATCCCCGCGCGTGGCTCGTTTCGACGGGGCGCTTTAAAGCCATCGATGCTCTTCGCCGTCGGTCTCGCTTCAACGCGTCGCTTCGCGAGCTCGCCGACAGGTTGGAGGGCGAAGCCCGCGAAAGGAAAGGCGAGACGGAAATGGCGTTCGACGATCGGTTACGCTTGATATTCCTGTGTTGTCACCCCTCTCTATCCCTGGAGGCGCAGATCGGTTTGACCCTGCGCGAAGTCTGCGGCCTCGGGACGGAGGAAATCGCGCGGGCCTTTCTGGTGGATACCGCCACCCTCGCCCAGCGCATCGTCAGGGCGAAGGCGAAAATTCGCGGCGCGCATATCCCCTACGAAGTGCCGATGAGGAAGGAAATGTCCGAGCGCCTCGGCGCAGTGTTACGCGTAATCTACCTGGTGTTCAACGAGGGGTATTTCGCCTCGGCGGGAGAGGCCTTGCATCGCCAAGACCTTTCCGACGAGGCGATTCGGCTGGGGCGCCTTTTGTGCGAATTCATGCCGGAGGGCGAGGCCTTCGGGCTATTGGGACTGATGCTGCTCCATGAATCGCGGCGGCCGGCGCGCGCCGACTCCGAAGGAGACCTCATCCTCCTCGACGAGCAGGACCGATCGCTATGGAGCCGAGAATTGATCGCGGAAGGATCGAGCTTGGCGAAACGAGCCCTGGCCTCCCAAGACCCGGGGCCCTATTCCATCCAAGCCGCCATCGCAGCCGCGCACGCCGAGGCGGAGACCGCCGCGGCGACCGATTGGGACAAAATCGTTGGGTACTACGACCTGCTGCTGTGCGGAGATCCTTCGCCCGTGATAGCGCTCAACCGCGCGGTGGCCCTCGCGATGAGGGACGGCCCAGCGGTGGGACTCGAACTTATCGACGGGATTCTCCTCGACGGAGACCTGGAGAACTATCATTTGGCGCACGCGGCTAGAGCTGACCTATGCCGCCGCCTGGGAATGGCGGCCGAGGCGAGGCGTTCTTACGAGAGGGCCCTCGAGCTCGCTCAGCAAGGGCCGGAAAAAAGGTTCCTGGAGCGTCGTTTAAGCGAAGTGGCGAAATACCGCCCATTCTCAACTATTGAAAGAGGAGGAGAGACCATGAAATACATGATGTTCGTGTGCACGGACCCTACTGCCGAGGAATACGATCCCAGTCAGGACAATATCAACGCCTGGGTCTCCGAGATGGATGGACGAGGAATCCGGATAATGGGGAACCGACTCAGCGGGGTGGACAAGGCGGTGACCATCCGCAAGCGGGGGGAGAAGATCCTGAAGACCGACGGCCCCTTCGCCGGACGAAGGAATGGATCGCGGGTTTCGACCTGATCGAGTGCGCGAGCCTCGATGAGGCGATAGAGGCCGCGGCCAAGCATCCCATGGCTCGCTTCGGGCGGATCGAGGTCAGGCCCTTCTGGCAAGGCGATTGAGCCGAACCTCCCCCGATTCGAGAAAGGAAGGATACC
>CAVZVX010000133.1:0-10608 GCA_963778775.1 uncultured Spirochaetota bacterium
CACACTGAAGTCCGAAGCCCCAATATTTATTACAAGGCTCCGACGGTCATTATCGTCGCCGGGAAAAAGGATGCGATTTCTCCTCTGGTTGACGCGTGCGCGGCAATCCAGAACATATTGATAGCGGCCGAGAGCCTCGGCATCGGAGCCTGCTGGATCGGCTTCGCCAAATTCTATTTTACCGGTCCGGATCGCTATCGTAAGCTCGGAATCCCGGAGGGCTACGAGGTGCACTATGGAGTCGCGCTCGGATACAAACCCGAAGGACCTGCCGCCAAGCCGCCCGCGAGGAAGTACGAGAAATACTTTCACGTCATCAAGTGATCGACGACAATTAGGTTCACCTAAGCGCGCGAGCTGGCCTCGCATTCGCCCTTGAACGAAAACCCATCCACCAAAGATGGGTTTTTTCGTCTGTGGACGATTCTAGAATCGAAGACTTCAAGGCGCGCCTCGAGTCCTTTGAGTGCTACAAGGTCTCGTCGAGCGAGCGGCTTTCCTCTCCCGCAAGCTCATGTGCATCCGAATGAATGACGATCCCATCCTGCCGCAGCACGCGCGCTTCCTGACGGACGATCTCTCGAGCGATCCTCAAGACCTCGGAGCGATGGGGTCGTGCGGCGGTGAACTCTGGCGAGCCGAAGAGGCGGCTGTCGTGCACGGCATCGAAGGAATGCGGGAGCAGGAAATCCAGGGCCCCGGCCCGGGACAAGTCCAGTCGATAGTGCTCGAAGCCCTCCCCGTCCAGGTCGCCGAGGTCGATGCCGACCGGCTGGGCGCCGAGGCTCGAGAGGATCCTGCAGAGCCAGGGCTCGAAGAGACTCGTATAGCCACCCTCGCGACGCCTACCGATACCGCCTTTGCTCGGGAGGATCCTGGTTACTCCGGACGGTGCCTTGCTCGTCCGGGAACCGCAGGCTAGGTCCAGGATCCTTTTCCCCTCGATGAGGGGCAGGCGCCCATATGCGGCGACCACACGATCGTAGAGCTGCACGAGGATTTCCAGGGTCTCGGGCTCCCGGTTTATCTTCTCCGTGAGCTCGAAGCTCGTTTCCAGGGAGCGTACCGACCGGGTCAGCATCCCCTCGTCGGCCCTGCGCTCGGGCAGGCGAGTGCGGCGAAGAATGGCCTGCTCGACGACGATCGCTTTCATGCTATGAAGATAATCATTTTATATTCCAAATATCCTCTCCCACGGCTTGCTCCAGATCGGCTTCGCTGAGCGCTTGTTTGTAGAGCGCATTTAATCTATTGAGCGTCGCGAGTTCGAATGAGGTCTGTGAATCGAGATACCGGAGGTTCGTGATAACGCCTAATGTATATTGGGCCCTGGCAAAGTCGAGGGCTTGCTTGGTTTGAGTCAGTTGGTCCGCTGAGTTTTCCACCTGGCTGCGGCTTGCTGCGAGACTCCGGACTGCTTGGACTGCTTGTGCCTCGATAGTTCTCCTGATATTCTCGGTTTCGTCCTTTGCGGCCGCCAGGCTACCCTCAGCCTCGGCGCACCGGTTTGCGGTCATAAAGCCGTCGAAAATCGGCACGTTGAGCGCAACGCCTACGTTCCAGTTGATCTCGAGCGCGTTGAGGTCTGTATTGTCAACCGTGAATAGTCCGTTCTTGAAGCCAAGTCCGGCACAGGCAGTGATCGGCGGCCTATTCCCGAGCGCAGCGAGCGTTTTACCGAGACTTGCCATTTCCACTGAATTAGCGGCTTGCAATAGATCCGGTCGGTCATTGAACGCTTTCTCGACAAGGCTCGAAGCGTCGCCTCCTATGGAATCGGAAGCGAAGTCTCCCTCTGCTACCAATGGCTCATTTGGATCAAGCCCCAGCAGTTGCCGGAGTCTGCTTTTCTGTCGCTCCAGCTGGTCGGCCGCATCGATCCTGTCCACCTTGACGTTGGCGATATTCACCTCCGTGGTCATCACGTCGAGGTGCGTGGATGATCCCGTTTTTTCCCTATTCTCCGCGTCTCGAAGGCAATATTCGTCTTGATTTGGTTGACGTCGATCAGTGCCGCGTCGATACCGGATTTTGCGATCTTGACATTGAACTCCCGTTTTCCGAAATCGTAGATCAACTGATTTGCGCCCACGTTGAAATCCCAATAGTCGGTCAGAGCAGGGGTGAACAGCTCTCCGCCGAACAATAGCTGCTCGTTGTGAATGACGTGGTCCCACGATGCCGTTCCACGTATATCCGGATAGTACGCTCTCCGGGCCTGGCCGAGCTTTGCGCGAGCCGATTCGACCGCAGCCTCGGCAGCTTGTACGAAGGGCTGATTTGTCACTGATCTCTCAATCGCCTGCGCCTCTGCGCCGCTCGACGCGGTCTGCCGCCCCTCTTGATAATCCAAGGCGGTCCTGAACTCCCGCTCCTCAACGAGGCGCCGAGGTTCCGCTCCCGCCTTTCGTTGGAAGACGACTACACCGTCGCCTACTGGGACCAGCGCGGCTGCGGCCCGGCGGCGCGCGAGGCTGCGGACGGAGTCGGCCTAGTCCGGCTACTGGACGACCTCTGCCGCGTACTGCGGCACCCGCATGCGAGGACGGGAAGGAAGGTCGCCCTCCTCGGGATATCGATAGGAGGGACCCTCGCCATGCAGGCAGCCGCCAGCGACGATTACGCATATGAGATTCTGAACGACAGGTCGATGAAATTTACTTTCCGCGGTATCAGTCAAAAATACTCGAGACGCGGAATCTTACGCAGCAGACTTGCGCAAACCCAGCTCGCCGTTATCACGAATCCCAGGGTGATGCAAAACTTGATTTCTGCAGGCGCCGCGAGGCCCAATAGGAAATATTGAACCCATATCACGAAAACATAATGAACGATATACATCAGGTAAGCGGCTCTCGCGAGGGAGTCCATCCATGCTCTCCGCTTCGTAATGGCTCCACGGAACAGCGCAAGGAAACCGAAGCAGCTTGCGCAGCAGCTGAGCACCCACAGTGTCACATAGCTTAGATCATGAACCAGCCTCGATGCATGCCAATTTTTAAGGATTCCGGGGACGAACCATAGGAGATTATAGGCAAGCGCGCAGGCGGCGATCCACCATGGCCAACTTCTCGCGAGCGGGCCATTCTCAGCCAAGATCCCATTTCCGATGCCCTTCGACCCGATTGCTATTCCGGCAAAGAACCAGGCCAAATAGAGGAGGATTCTCGGAACCTGAAACCACAGGGGAGGGAAAAGGAAAGGAATCCAGGTCCCGAAGCCGAAGTGGGCGATCATCGGAACATAGGCAAAGAAAGAAACCAGGAACATTACCAGAAAAGCCTTGGGCGCCGACCGGAGGGCAAATCCTCTTCCTTTATTGCGCAGCAGCGAATAGAGCCCGGCGGCAATCACGTCGAAGAACAGAAGCAGCCAGATGAACCACAAGGGCCCAGGAGACCACCCGTCTTTCAGGATGAAGTGAAACCAGAACTTGAAGTAGCCCGGGCTCCCGCCGTCGGCCAGCCACGATGGGTAATAGGCGAGCGGCATCAGGAAGACGGCGCCCGCCAAGAAAGGGACCCCGAGCCGTAGGAGTCGATCTCGCAGGAAGTTCCCGACTCCTTTCTTTTTCAAGGCCGGCCAAACGAACAACCCCGATATGAAGAACATCAACGACATGAAGAAGACATCGTTGAAATTCTCCGCGTAATCAAGAAATGCCCAGCGTTGAGCATCTACGATAGGAGCCGTCGAGCCGAGGTAATGCGCGACGTCGGCGTGGGCGAAAGTCGTGTACGCAAGGGAGCTGTGGTGGGCTAAGACGAGCAGTGTCACGAATGCCCGCAGATAGTCGATTGAAACCTCGCGGACGGTTTTTTCACGTGCTACCATGTTAATCCCCCCGGGTATGAATTTAGTGTAATTCCACGTACACTTATTAAACACCATTTTCATAGAAACTGTCCCGTCCCTTTCTGTAGTAGAATGCCGTATTCAAACGGATAAATCTACATTTCAGACTAGGCATGGTCCATGGGCTGTCATCGTCGGCGGTTCGGACGGCATAGGCGCGGAGTTTCGGCGTACAGGTCGTGACCGTCACGCTGGACTTGGCGGATACTCGCTCCGTCGATTCCATAATGGAGCGTAGTTCCGGCCTGCAGGTCGGATTGCTGATCTGCAATGCGGCCTTGGCGCCCTGGCCTGCCTGCCCTGGAATCGTGGACACTCCGACATACCAGGGCGATGTATAGTCGCTCGGAACAGTGGAAGCCATTATGACTGTTTCGGGACCTTGAGCTCGATGGGCGGGGGAGGGGCGAGCGCCTTCGTAATCGCCGGGCCGATACACGCGCTTTTCGAATTGTCCTTCGGCGAAATACCAGGCTTCGCCGTCGATGACCGTATCCCAGAATGCGACCCGATGGCGTCCGGAGTGTCCTTCCGAGCATATAGGGATTCCCCATATCATGACGTATTCGAAAAGCGAGGCTAGGTAGAGCTTCATCTGGATCATGGCGCCGCCGGCAATGCTGTAAATCCACGGCCGATCGTGATAGATGCGCCCCGGATAGCGCTTCTCGATCTCCTTTGCTATCGCGTCGAACATCGCCGGCTTGGGCCGACCGAGGCCGGCCCTCGCGCATTCGTCGATCACCTCGGGGTCGAAAATATAAGGGATCATGCGCCGTCCCCTCGAGGGATCAAGGATTTGGTCACTTCTCATGCCGATATCGTCGTCGCATTGAGATTATGCGAAGAACTGACCTTGTCGGAGGTGGCCGATAAGATCAACAGGGATCGCTCGACGGTCACGGCACTGGTCTCCAAGCTGGAGAATCTCAGGTATGTCCGGCAAAGGAAGAATGAGACGGATAGCCGCTCGAGCCTTCTGTCCCTTACTGAAAAGGGGGAAAAGCTTATTCCCGAATTCCAGTCCATCACGAAGGTTCTATTCGAGAAGGCGATCGAGGGCATCTCCGAAGAGGAATGAAGATATTTCCGGAGAATACTCGGGAAATTGCATGCGAATTTTTCATGATTTTCTAATACGTGGTTCGTGGTCAAAATCAAGGGATCAACAATAATTCATGCGAAAGATTTTTTGGAGGCCTCGGTTACCTTATGCTCATCGGGAATTTCGAAGATGAGAAATCCCTTTCTTCGCCATTGCCGATGCGATAGCTATGCCTGATGGAACAACCCGCTCGGCATTGGCCCCGGTGAAATAAATCCGCTTCAAGTCTTCGAGCGTTTTATCCAGAATATCTTGAAACCCGCGCCGATAAAGGAAATCGCCAACCTGTCCTTTGTCGATTCCGAAGAGGTACGCCTCTCCGCTTATCTTGGCCGCGCGCTTAATCATCTTCACGTCGTTCCTGCTCTCGTCCCGAAGGATCTCGTTGTACATATAATCGAAAATAACGGTGCTGCCTTTCCCGGAATGCTCGGCAATGAAGGCCAAAGTGCTGTCGACTCCTTCATTCGTGAGGAAGTACGTCACTCCTTGCCAAATGAATATGGTTTTGGCTTCTTCCGAATAGCCGGCAGCCCGGAGGGCATCACCGAGCGATTCGGTGTTGAAATTCACCGGCACGAATGAAACGAATGATGGTACCGGATTGACGGCCTTGACCAATAATGTTTTCTTACGGTTCTGAGTGGCTCGCTCATCTACCTCGAAGACTATCGTTTTCTCCATCCCCGATATGCGGTAAGCCCTTGTGTCATAGCCGGCACCAAGAATCACGACTTGTTGAAGCCCGTTGCTGAGCTGTTCTCCGAGGAAATCATCGATGTATCGTTCCCGGAGCAGAATGAAGGATTCCGCGCCCGGGGCCATTTTTTCATAGAGCCCGAAGGTGATAATCCACTTGCTTATGGACCATCCAAGGCCTCCGGGAGTAAAGACGTAGGCGTAGGGGTCATAAATGACGCGTTCGGATTCGGCCTTCTCCGCCTCAATTGCACGAAACCCCGCGACGCCGGCGGCCGACAAGCTAGGCTTTTCCTTTTCCATGTCGAAGCCCTCCCTCGATTGCGATGCCGACGCTCGCCTTCCTTGTCAACCATCGTTTATGTTTCGTTTAGCTCCTTTTTTAACTACGTTTAGGGGCTTTGATGTATATTCCTCCGCGAAGTCGCAGCCAGGAGGAGCGTAAAGCTATGCGCACGCAGGACCGAGAACGCCTTTGCAGACGGATTCCAATTCTCTTCATACTCGTTATCGCCGCGTCACGTCCAGTACGAGCCGAAACACCGCCGGCGGGACCCGATGGAGCCGTTCCCGCCGACGGTTGGCAGAGAGGACTCGAGATCGGCGGTTTGGCCGCGACGATTTTCACTATAGGTTGCGGCGGCGAACTCCTTGCGCGCATGGACGGCGACGGAAGAAGTTACTCCATTCCCTTCGGCACGCACCTCGCGCTGCACGCCGCTTCGGGCGCCGCGGCAATCAGTCTGAATCTCGCGGCGGGCTGGCAGCAGTGGGAGATCAACCGACACAGGGAAAAGCTCGAGTTTCGGCATTACGCGCACAATGTCCTGTTCTGGACCAGTCTGAGCAGCCTGGCCGCCAGCGCGATACTGGGATTCGCGGGCACGCAAGCGGGCTCACGCACCTTGGATCTCGCAATGGAGGACACGGGCTACGCCAGCCTGTTCATTTCACTGGCTGACGTAGTCCTTTTCGGCGGTCGCGACAATGGGACTATCATCGGCGACTACAAGCTTGGATTCTAGGGAACCGATGATATAATGAGCGATGCGCGCCAACGTGCTGATACTTGAGGACGACGCCGAGATCGCGGACCTGATCAGCCTGTACCTCGTGAGGGAAGGCCTCACGGCGAAATCGGTCCCCAGCGCGGAGGAAGCGCTTGCCGCTTTCCATAGCGGCGACTGGGACCTCGTCACCGTGGACCTCAACCTCCCGGGCCGCGACGGCTTCGAGTTCCTCGAGGAGCTGCGCCGCGTGAGCAGGGTTCCGGCGGTCGTGATAAGCTCGCGGGAGGCCGACGAGGACAAGCTTCGCGCGTTCTCGGGCGGGGCGGACGACTTCGTAGGGAAGCCCTTCAACCCCGCGATACTCGCCGCGCGGATACGGGCCCATCTCCGCCGCGCGGCCTTCGATCGGGACGAAGGGGATCCGCGGGGGGGCGTTAACCCCGTCCTGAGCCGCGGTCCATTCGCCCTCGACGTAGAGGGGAGAAGCCTCGCGAAGAACGGGAAGGACTTGGGTTTGAGCCCCCGCGAGTTCGAGCTCTTTTCCTTCCTCTTCCGGAACCCCGGCGCGGTTTTCTCGACGCGCGAGCTCTACGCGAAAGTGTGGGAGCAGAATTACGGCGACATCATGACCGTCAGCGTCCATATCCAGCGCCTCAGGAAGAAGGTGGAGGATGACCCCGTGTCTCCCCGCTGGATCAAGACCGTGCGGGGCTTCGGATATCGATTCTCGGGCGAGGGGAGTCCCGATGAAGACGCACAATAGGTTCTATCTGATCGCCGTCATAATCGTGCTGCCCTCTATCTTCGGGGCAGGAAGCTATTTCTACTCCGCCCGGAGCGAATCCTCGGATCGGAATCAGCAAATCGCGGGAAACCTACGCACGAGGCGCTGGGTGGCGCAGACCCTTTCGGGAAAGGAGGGAAAGCGTCGCGCTCTATCCCCTGGAATCGCCGCGATGGCGATTCGGCGCGACGATGGCGTCGTAGTCTTCTCGAACGCGCGAGGTTTGGCGAAGGGCGAGAGCATAAGCCAAGCTCAGCTCCTCGAGCGGGTCACCTCGGCCTATCCCGATGCCGGCTACATCGCCGAATCGGTGAGCGGCGAGCCTGGCGGCAGCTATGTCGCGGTGGTCGAGTCGGAAGCGGGGCCATGGTACATGGATCTTCATGTCATCGGGATGGCTTTTATCCTCGCGCTCGAGTGTCTTCTCGTGATAGTCGGCGTCGTCTTCATGCTGAGGACGAGCTCTTCCATACTGGGCTTGAGCGAGGCGGCGAGGCGCATAGCCAGAGGAGATCTCGCCTTCGCCGTGGAAGGGAGAGGCAACGACGAAGTCACGATGCTCTATCGAGCCTTCGACGACATGCGGCGGGAGCTTGCCGAGGCGCAGGACAGCCGCTCTCGATTCCTCATGGGCGTCTCGCACGATCTTCGGACCCCTCTGACATCGATCAAGGGCTATCTTCAAGCCCTCGAAGAGGGCATGGCCAGAAATCCCTCCATGCGGGATAAGTTCCTGGGCATCCTCCGGGCGAAGGCGGAGCTCCTCGAGAGCCGCATCCAGGAGCTCATCGAGTTCGCCAGTCTCGAGACCGCCGTCTGGAGGGCGAACCTGGTGGACCTGAGGCTCCTCGATTTCCTCGATGAGATAGCCCGCGCCGCCGCCGGCGACGCGGAGGTCTCCGACAGGAAGTTTTCCTCGCGCATTCGCGTCTCTCCCGAGGCCGTGGTCAAGGCCGATCCGCGCCTCTTCCTGCGCGTGCTCGAAAACTTGCTGTCGAACGCGATGCGCTATACGAGACCCGAGAACAGTGTCGCGCTGGAGGCGGAAGAGGACGACGCGCGCATCCTCATCGTAGTCCGTGACGACGGTCCCGGAATCCCGAAGGAAGACCGCGGGCGCATCTTCGACGAATTCTACCGCGGCACGCGCGCGCGCAACGAGGAAGGGCTAGGGCTGGGCCTGTCCATAGTGAAATCCGTCGTATCCGCGCACGGATGGAAGGTGTGCCTCTCGGAGGACAGCGACGCCGGTGCCACGTTCGTCATATCGATTCCGAAGCCTCCAGCGTCGTAATTCGTTTATATCATGTTTAACTCCTGTTTTTACCCCGTTTAACGGTCTTGCCTGTATATTCCCCAATCATCGAGTGTATTGGGGAGGTAGAACGTGAAGGGGGTCATTGCCGCGGTCGTCATGATCGGTCTTGCTACCTCGGCCTATTGCGAAAAGAAAAATCTGCTTTCATTGATTTTTTCCGGCGGGACGAATTTGGGAAGTATCGTAAGAACGGGATCAGTCGATGCGGTGTCGAGCGCGAGCCAGTGGGGAGGCCAGGGCGGGGTTCACGCGGAAATAGGCATCTCAGGCCATTTCATTGAAACAGGCCTCGATTATTCATATTACAAGGATGATTTGATCTATCAGGATGCCAATAATAGTATTAATGGAACGAGATCATTCGCTTTGCACAGCTTATCTCTTCCCATCATGTACAATTTCCATTTTTTCAACCGGAAAAACGGCGATCCAAACCTGATAGTGGGGGTTGGATTGCTCTGTTCCGTTTTCCCGTATCAAGAGGTTGGCGAAACCGGGACCTTGTCTGGCTACAATTTGAAGAATTGGGCTGCGGGGCCAAGCCTCCAGATCGATTACTATCCACTGGAGATCGAGGAAAAATACCTTCTGGGGCTATACCTGAATCTTTACCGCTCGATCAGCCAATTTTACACGGATGCTTATTATATAGGCACTAAGACCGGGGATTTGGGAATTCTAGATTTGGGTTTCGGTCTAAGAATGCGATTATAAAATAAGATGGTCTCTGAGAGCATGCGCAAGAAAAAGGGCTGTAACAAACGAACTATCGGAGGGGGATTTATGCTGAATCTAAAGAAGAATTGGTGGCGAATATTGGGATTGGCACTAATCGCGACATTTATCAATGCTGTGGGTCACATGATTGACGGCATACGATTGTGGACTGATATTGATCCTTTATCGATCTATTCCAAGGCTATAGGCATGAATACGGTCGTAATAATATTCTTTATTGTTTTTTTCTCCAGCATGTCGACCACATTCATAAGCATAGAAAAATGGCTTAATGGAAGCAAGTTGGTCAAAGGTTTGAAATTCGGCATTTCATGGGGAGTGATATTCTTCTTAGGCGGAATTGAAACCAATCCCGTATTCGGGAAGTCATTTATCGTCTCGGATTTCAGATTGTGCTTTGTCGATTTAATATCTGTAGTAGTATTGGGCATATTATTGGGGTTCTTCTTCGCATCTGACGAAAAATCAAAATGGTAAAACACGGATTGAGAGTAATAATTCGACTCTGCTGAATAATGGTTTGATCTTGTTGGTGGTAACGTCGTTTTATGTTTTTGGTAGATATTTTGCCTATTCAATACCGAAAATTCAGTCCGGATTTATCGAAAGGCCGATCTCGACGTTGATATGGACACTTGCCACGGGGATTTCATTCGGTGCATTAAATATATTGACTGGCCGGAATTTAGGCGAGAAGAACCTCATTAAAAAATCCGTTTTTTTTGGACTGACAAATGTCGGGACTAACTGGCTGATATTCAATTTATTCTGGCCTTTTGTATATCAGAGCTCGGCGCTGAGATTCATGGAATTTATTTTCGGGCGATCCATTGCCGATACAATTTTCATAATACTGGGAGTATATTTCGGCGAAAGGTTGAAAAATCATGCCTTCTCCGGGTCGCGTCCTATGGGCTCGCGCGGAAGGAGCCTTCAGCATAGAGTTCACCCTGCATTTCCGAGGAAATAAGCTTCGAGCATTGAGGAGGCACTGCAATGCGTTCCAGAGTACCTAAATTCTTCATGGTTCTTCCGAGCATCGCTCTCGCCCTAGCCTTGTCCGGCTGTTTCGCCGACGATATCAAAAAGCTCGTCGTCT
>CAVZVX010000134.1:0-6987 GCA_963778775.1 uncultured Spirochaetota bacterium
CACACTGAAGTCCGAAGCCCCGAACCTTCTTGGTCTCGGGTAAGTATTCATCATTCCAGGCCGAGGTGAGTTTTGCAAAATTGGCCCTGTCTTGATCGTCGATGAACCTACGGAATAATCCTTTCATGGTCTTGAGAAAAGTAATTTCGGGCCATTCGCGGGACGCATCTACGCGATCATTCCGCTATGGGCACGACGATCCTCGTGCGGAAACTTTTCGGCGAGCGTGGCAAGATCGTGAGCGGGCCGATGAGGTAGATTTCGCGGATCGGCAGGCCGGCTCCGAGGCCATTCTCGCCGAACTCGCCGAAGAGCCGGCGGTAGGAATCGCCGATCCTTTCGTAGGGGCCGCGATGGACGAGGCCGAAGGCGCGGCAGCCGGGCAAAAACTCGACCTTGGCCTCGTCGCGCCCTCCCGCCGCCTTTTCCGCATCCGGCTTGAGCGGCAGGCATACCTCGATGGCCGCCTCGTCGGAATACTCGGCTTCGCGGTACAGGGCGAAGCAGAGCCCCGCCGCCCAGCGGCCATAGGCTCGATAGACGGCGCCTATGTACGGCCCGATGTCCGAGTATTTGCCGCGGTAGCCCAGCTTCGCGACGAGTTGCATGCCGATCTCGATCGATTCGATCGGCTCGAGCTCCCCGGCCTCCTCCGCCTCCCGTTCGGCGGCGATGAAGCCGTCGATCTCGACCTTGATACGCTGGAAACGCTCGATGCGTTCGCCCAGCTCGCGCGCCTTGGCGGCGAGGCGCGCGAGACCTTCGTCGGTCCGCCCGTCCGCCTCGAGGCGAGCGATATCCGCTATCTCCTCCAGGCTGAAGTCGAGCTCGCGCAAGCGCTTCACGAGAGCGGCCTTGCGAAGCGACTCTTCGTCGTACCAGCGGTAGCCCGTCATCGGATCGATGCGGGCCGGCTCGAGAATGCCGATCTCATGGTAGTAGCGAAGGGTTTTCACACTCAGACGGCTGACGAGGGAGAAGTCCCCGATGCGGTATTCCATGGCGATGGAATCGTAGCATCGCAGACCTCTCCCGCGCCAGCGCCCCTTCATTCGAAGAACGGCGCCACCGCCTTCGGGAATTGCGCGACGTCGTAGGCGATGAAATGATCGCCTCCCGAAAGCTCGATGGACTCGAGGCCCGGTATGGTCCTGTATTGATCGAACATGGCCGCTCCTCCCGTGTCGGAGGTCCCATAGACCATCGTCACCGGCGACGCAATGCGCGATAGGGCTGCCGTATAGTCGTGTCGCCGCCCCACCGAGAAGAAGACGGCCTGTTGCATCCAGCCGGCGACGAGGGAAACGCCGGTCCGGTCGATCGACTCGTCCGAGGTACCTTTGATCGAGACCGCCTTCTTGTAGAATGGAATGAAACCGGCGTTGATCCTTTTCAGCTCGTCCTCGCTCCGGGTGAATATCCGGCCATAGTCGAAAAACTCCTTGAGCCAGGCGTCGTAAGCCTTTTTATCTTCGGGGCCGAGCAGGGCCCTGATCTCCTCGTAGAGACCGCCGTCCTTCGGCGGCATCACGACCACCTCGGCCGGCGCTATGAGGAGGAGTTTGCCTGCGTGCTCGGGAAACTCGATCGCATACAGGGCGGCGATGAAGCCGCCGAAGGAGTGTCCCACGAGATCGATCTTCTCAAACCCGATGGCCCTGCGCAGGCGCTCGATGTCGGCGATCTGCTGCGCGAGGCCCAGCTTCGCGTCGAGCTCGGCGACGTTCGCAGGGAAATTGCCTGAAGAGAAACGGTCTATCGGCCGCGTCGACAGTCCCGACCCGCGCTGATGGTAGTAATAGAAGCATCTTTTCGATTCGAAGGGCCTCAGTCCCGGCCAGGCCTCGTTCGATGGGATAGCCGGGGCCGCCGAAGATCACGATCGCGGGTCTCCCCTCGCCTCGGCGGAAGCCCGCCAGCACGATGCCTTTCTCGGCCTCGAGGCTGAATTCCTGCGTGCCATCGCCGCGCCGCGCTCCCGAGACGATCCTGCCGAATGGCTCGAGGCTGATCAGGCCTTTTGCCGCCTTGGCCGCAAGATCTCCCGGCCGATACATAGCCTTGCCCCAGCCCGTGAAGAACATGGCCGCCCCGACCGCGACCAGTACGATCATCGCCGCCGTTCCGCCGATAATCCAAGCTTTCATCGTCATTTCGCGTCCTCCTGCGCACAGGTTCGACTATCCAGCCACTGGAGAGTCAAGCCGTTTTCCGTGGCGAAGGCGAGAAAAAGGCCGAATATCCGCGATCACGAATGCCGTCGTTGCGTACTTGAAGGGGTACGAGGGCAGCTTCCCGCAAATCGACATCCATGCGACAACGCTGTATTATACTTGTTGGAAAGTCTCGGCCCCAGGAGCCGGATCGACAGGAGAGAGACATGCCCTCGGTGGATATCAAGTATTCATTCGGACTGACCACCCTCAAGGCCCAGTCAATCCAATTCAAGGCCGACGGTCAGCTGCGCGAGATCCTGATTCCCGCGGGGAAGGTAATCTCCCAGCAGCTCATCGACCTCGTGCGCAAAGTGGAGCCGGATTTCCAGATCGTGGTTCAGCCCGTCATCGGCCTCCAGGAGATAATCGAGACCACGCGCACGCACCTCGAGAAAGACAAGACGGACGTCGCCTCGGCCATGATAAAGATTCCCTACGACAAGGATACGATCCTCTTCGAGCAGGGCGATCGAAGCGACGAGATCTACCTCCTCGACGCGGGATCCGTGGCGGTGTGGGTCGACGGCGTACTCGTAACGAGGATCGACGAGCGCGGCACGTACATAGGCGAGCTGTCGGTCCTGACCGGCCTTCCTCGGTCGGCTACTATAAAGACGCTCGAGCCTTGCCGATTTTCCGTGATCCCTGGGGCCCGACTCGAGGCTGCCATCCGCCAGACTCCCACTTTCGGATACAAACTTGCGGTAATGCTCGCGCAGCGCCTCAAGAAGACCACCGGCCAGGCGGCGGCCGCAAGCACCCGGGCTAAAGCGGCTGAAAGGCTCGTGGAAACGCTATCGGAAGACTTCAACGTTTTTCTTTCCCAGTCCGGTAATGCCTCCATCGCCGATCTCAAGCGTCGCATGAAGCACCTCGATCTTCTCGATGGAGCGGGATTACTCGACCCCGCGTCCCTTCTGGCCAAGGCGGCCAGGGGAGAACGGCTCGGAAAGCCGTGATATCGTCGACTCGCTTGCCTATCCCGAGCGATGTTTCCCGAGAACCGAGCCCCGGATGCCGCGGACGTCCTTGGCAATGTTGAAAATACCGGCGCCTTGGACTCCCTTTTTTGCGATGTTCAGGATGCCTGCGCCTTGAATGCCTCGCAGTTTTTTTATTAAATTATGCTTTCGGAGGTTTCGGATGGCCGAGAATACCGACTCCCTTCTTGTCAAGAAAAAGGCGCAAATAAAATATAATGAAATTTTGATGGAGAAGCTCGATGACATGATCGAAAAGCTCCGAATGGAAAAAGACGGGGAAAATGACAGTACGGCTAAGGCGAAACTTGAAAAAGATATCGAGTCGAAGACTGCGATGAGGGAAAGCCTCGTCGGGCAAAATAAGATAGATGCTCAAATAGTTCTAAGCTTGATGAAGTAATCTTGTTAAAACTCGTGCGGGGCGGTAGAGGGCGAGCGCCCTGCCGGCGTCAGGATGCCGGAGCCAATAGATGCTTCTCCTCTTTCAGGAGGACCCGATAGTCATGGTCGAAAACGAGGAAATGGCTTTTTAGCCATCCCGATAGGAAGGCTAGAATCTGGATGGAGACCCCTACTTTTTTTTCATGGTACTCTTGAATGAACTCTTCCAGTATTTCGATAATGCGAAAATGCTCGACCCCGTGTTCCTGCCTTTTGGGGTAATGAAACCTGGTGAAAATGTCTTCTTCCGTCCTGGCATGCCGGAGCAGGCATTCGTATAATTCTTCGAGAAGTCCCTCGAGGCATTCATCCCAGGTTTGGGGTTTCATTTCGTCGAAGAGAGTATTGAGTATCCGTATCAGCCGTTTCCGCTCTTCGTCGACCTCGAGCATCCCCACGCTAAAGCGCTCGTCCCACTCCATGAAAGCCATGTGTTCCTGCCCTCTTTGATAACTTATCGACAGCCGGGAGAAGTTCTTTATGGCCAAAAGCGCATTCGCCTAGGCCAAGCGGTAGGTCCGGATCTTTTCGCCCTTTCCTTTCACCTCGACGGCTTCCATTTCCTCGGCGCCGGCCGCCGAGGCCCCGACGAGGGCATGTACCGATTCGGAAACGAGGAAGGTGGAGCCGAAGACCTTGTTGAGCTGCTCGATCCTGGAGGCGAGGTTGACCGTATCGCCGATGATCGTGTATTCCTTGCGCTCGCGGGAGCCGACCGTGCCGGTCACGGCCTCGCCGCAGTGGAGCCCGATCCCGATGCGCGTAGCGGGCAAGCTGCCCTCGAGGTTCATCCGCTCCACTGTCTCGCAGATTTCCAGGCCCGCCGCGACCGCGTTCGTGGCATCCCGCCCGTCGGAAAGGGGCGCTCCGAATACCGCCATGAAGCCGTCCCCGAGGAACTTGTTGATCATGCCGTTATGCCTGTTGACGACGGGTATGAGCTCCCCGAACAGGACATTGAGGAAGTCGACGACCTCCTGGGGCCCGCGGGTCGAGGAGAAGAGGGTGAAATTGCGTACGTCGAAGAACATGATCGCGACATGCCGCGTCTCGCCCTCGAACTCGGTTTTCTGCGCCAATAGCTTGTCTACGACCTGAGAGGAGATATACTGGCCGAACATTGATACGATCCGTTCCCGTTCCCCCGATAGGCGGAGCGTGCTCTCCACTCGCTTTCTTACTTCGACTGCGACGTAGCCGGCTATGGCGCCGCTGAGAAGGAGGAGGGCGGACTTGGCGAGGACCGGCATGAAGGTGTCGAAAATGCCCGTCCCCGTCCCGGGCGGGAAAAAGACCAAGCCGAGGGACCCGTAGGCCGCGGCGCTGAGCGCTCCGGTTGCGAAGGAAAAGAGGAGTTTCATCCGCAGGATCGATAAGAGGATGAAGGGAAAATAGACGAACACGGCCGGCGAGCCTAGGGCGAGCGCCGGCGACAGCTTGGTCGCGAGAACGACGAGCATGCCGGTGACGAAAGCGGTCTCGATGAGGATGTTCCCGTATCGGGGCCCGTCGAAGACGGTCGTCCGCCGGGCCACTAGGCGGGAAAGGAAGGCGTAGAAGAGGGCTTCATAGACGAGCATCAGGCCGAGAAGCAGCACGAACATGCCGATGGGGAAGGCTCCGCCGAGGTATCGCGTCGCGGAGGGCAGTCTGGGCAGCAGGATGTATTTCGCGCCGAGGGCGACGATGAACAGCGCGGCGAAGATGCCCATGAGCGTCCGTCCGCGGATTTGTTCGCCCTTCAGCTCCTCGAGGGCGAGCAATTCGCGGATCGTCGCCCCTTCGTCGAGCTTCGTGAATAGCCTGAACATCGCCCCTCCCTCCACGGGACCCGCTATTTCGCTCATTGTGCGGCGCGGCTCCTGGGCTCCATTTTAGGAAATCCGAATAGCATGTCAAGTTATAGGGCTTGGAAGCCTCGCATCTTTATCCGTAGAATGAGAGGAACCGAGTGACCGACTCCGGGGGAGCTTTTGCATACTAGCCTGCATGCGTCCTTGTCCTTCTCCTTCAATGTCTTCGGCGCGGCGGCCCTGGCGGCATCGGCCCTCGCCATCTTCCTCGTCGCCGAGGGGCTCCGCCGGAGAAAGGCTCGGGGAGCGAAGGTCTTCGTGGCGCTGATGGCCTCGGTCTTCGTGTACTGCTTCGGCACGGCCTTCGAGTTCATGGGGCGGGACCTCGGAACCCTCCTCCTGTGCACTCATTTCGAGTACTTCGGCATCTCCCTCCTGCCGACCATGATCGTCCTCACGGCCCTCGACTTCTGCGGTCTCTGGCCCCGCGATCGAACCCTCCTTCTCGCGACCTTGTTCGCGCTTTCGGCCGTGACGCTCGGGATGCAGCTGACGACCGAGACGCACAAGCTCTACTATATCGACCCCGTCCTGCGATCCGATGGACCCATCCCGATCCTGGTCTTCGGGAAGGGGCCGTTTTACCTGGCCTACCAGATCTACCTGTTCGCCGCGCTGCTTGCTCTCGTCGCTTTCGTCGTACGGCAAGCGATCATCTCATCGGGGAGCCTGCGCGCGCAGGCTCTCCTCATGCTCTCGAGCTTCGCGTTTCCGATCTCCGCTTTCTCCGCATACGCCTGGCGCCTAACGCCCTGGGGGATAGACCTTACCCCCTTGAGTTTCCCGTTGATGGGACTCGTCATCTCCTTCGGGCTATTCAAGTTCAAATTGTTCGACCTCGAGCCGATAGCCCTGCAGGCGGTCTTCAGGACTATGAACGAAGGCTGCGTCATCGTCGACGCGAAGAACAGGCTCATCGACTTCAACGAGTCGGCGAGGGCGATCCTGCCGCGGCTCTCGGAGGCGCGCATCGGTACCGATTCCGCTGTCGTCTTTTCGGATCGGCCGAAGCTGCTCGATTTCATCCGCGGGAATACGGACGATTCCCTCGAGATCCTCGTCGGGGAGGGAGAGGCCTCGAAATGCTACGATGTCGTCAAATCGCTCATCCGCGGCCGCGGCGACGGAGTCGTCGGCAAGACGATCATCATCAACGATACGAGCAGGCAATACCATCTCGCCCTCCATCTCGAGGAGCTCGCCGCGAGGGATTCGCTGACGGGTCTCTACAATCGAAGGTCCTTTCTCGATCTCGCCGGCCACTTCGTCGATCAGGCAGTCCGGAACGATCGTTCGATTTCCTTCGTCATGCTCGATATCGACCATTTCAAGCGCGTCAACGACGACCATGGCCACCTGGTCGGAGATAGGGTGTTGGTCGAGATCGCGAGACGCTGCCTTCACGGGGTCAGATCCTCGGATATCGTGTGTCGTTTCGGCGGCGAGGAATTCGTCATTATGCTTCCCGAGACCTCGGAAGAAGGCGCCTTGATC
>CAVZVX010000135.1:0-7007 GCA_963778775.1 uncultured Spirochaetota bacterium
TCCCTGGCCGAAGGCTGTTTTGTCCTCTTCAGGCGGTACTTCCCTGATGCCATGCTCTCAGCAGAAGCCCGGACGAGTCCGCGGCCTTTTCCATGCTCACTCCGGGTGACTTCAAGACCTGTCTGTTCGGGTCTGCCTGAATGCCGGCAATGGGTGAGGTGGCCCTCATCGACGAGCTTAAGCTGAGTGCTCTACAAGAAGCCCTCGCCTAGGATTGGGTTCTGGCAATGATTCAAATCTCGGCACGCGCGGGTTGGCTGCCCTCCATTCCCCTGCCCCTTGTAGGGCAGCTCTTCACATCCTCCGTGCTCTGTCCGGTTACAAGCCTGAGCTTTTCATCGGGCACTCGCCCTAGTCTCAACCCGCCCCGTGTAGCAAATATGTTCAGCAAATACCCTCTAATTCCGTTGCTTTCCGGTGCGCATCGGTGCATCGTCATGCAGGACCACAATAGGCCAATTCCTGACCCTTTCTCGACTTCTGCCTATCGCTGCAATTACTTGCCTGATAAGTAATTACATTCGACTCCCCCCACCTCCAAAGAGGAAAACCTCGCCGAAAGGGGGTTTTCGCATAATGGGAGGTGGGGGGAGTCGAAAGGGCGAGCGCCCCGATCTCGTCCGATGATTTGAGGACACAATCGGTCGAGCAGCCAGGGATGGCGGCGAGGGCGACTCGCCCCGGCCCGGAAGCCGAGGACAGGATGTCCACGAGTGAAGGGCGACTCCCCCACCTCCAATGAGGAAAACCCGCCGAAAGGGAGGTTTTCGCATAATGGGAGGTGGGGGGAGTCGAAGGGCGAGCGCCCCGATCTGCGTCCGATCATTTGAGGACACAGATCGGATCGAGCCGCCAGGGATGGCGGCGAGGGCGCTCGCCCCGGCCCGGAAGCCGAGGACAGGATGTCCAAGGCTGAAGGGCGACTCCCCCCACCTCCAAAGAGGAAAACCTCCCGAAAGGGAGGTTTTCGCATAATGGGAGGTGGGGGGGGAGTCGAAGGGCGAGCGTCGAATTGTCACCGAGCCTGCCGATGATCTCAGAAAGGAACTTCCATATCCCGGTGATTGAATAGATGTGCTGGCCCTCTACCTCAAGTCGGCAGGGGTCATAGAGGATTCGGCAGCCTTGATCGTCGGGTGGTTGGGCATCGTCAGCGGTGCCCGCGACCCGCACTGGGGAGCATCCTTCGGGGGGCTATTCGAGCGCTCTGCACGTTTTTCATACCGTTCACTATACCTACGCGCACTTCGTCGAATCTTGGTGGGACAATCCAGCGTTCCCCGGCAGTGTGAACTTGCCGGAATGCCTGGCCTAGCAGTTGGTCCCAACGGCCTTTCAGACGAGGTCGACGAGCTCGGTCCGGCGATACGGCTTGCATAAATAGGCAAAGAGCCCGACCTCCTCGGCGGGGGCCTCTATCTGCGAATCCTCCGCGTGCCCGCTCAGAAGTATCAGTTTTATCGCCGGGTAATCGGCGTGGATTTTCCTGAGCAGCTCGTCTCCGTGCATGCCCGGCATCAGCCAATCGGAAATGATCAAGAGTATGGTCGTACCTTGCTCCCCGAGCCGCTTGATCGCGGCCAGGGCGTCCTGGGCATTCATCGCCGACTCGAACGCGAATCGGGGGCCGAAGGCGAGCTTCAGCTCTTGCCTGAGCGCAAGGAGAAGGATGGCCTCGTCGTCGACGACCAGGATGGCCTCTTTGGGGCTCATGCTTCCTCGTCGAGGGGAATGCGCACGGTGAAGACCGTGCCCCTTTCCTTCTCCGAATGGGAAATCGTGCCTCGCATCGATTCCACGATCTTTTTGCAGTAGGCCAGTCCCAAGCCAAGCCCCTCAGCGAGGGGCTTGGTAGTCACGAAGGGGTCGAAAATAGCATCCGCGATGTCCGGGGGACGCCTTCTCCCTCGTCGTCCACGGCGACGACCGCCAAGTTCCCATCCCGCGCGATCGAGACGCGGAGGAGTCTGCCCGAGCTCATCGCCTGGAGGGCGTTTTGGACGAGGTGGGTCCAGAGGCGCACGAGGGTCGCCTCGTTCCCGCGAATGGGAGGAATGTCGCGGTATTCGGTCTCGATGCGGGTCGAGGGCGGCAGGCGGTTCTTAAAGAGGAGGAGGGCGCGATCCATCGAATCGCGGAGAATCACCCTCCCCTCGTGTCCGTCGGCGTGCAGGTCGGTGATGTATTCCCGCACGGTCCTCAAGACTTCGACTATCCGTTCGACCGCGGAGTCGATGATCCTCGTCGAGCGGTCGAAGACGGAGACGCAGTACAGGGCCTGGACGACGGGCCGCGAATGGTCCCGGGCGAGCTCGAGGAGCTGGGCGTCCTCGAGTGACGCGAGGCCGGCATCGCGCAAGTCGTCCGCGATCGCCGCCTCTCCCCGGCCCAAGATGGCGAGGCGCTTCTCGATCGCGCTGGACTCCGCGGAGCTCGTGAGAGTGTCCTGCGCCGCCGCGAGGGCCCGCGGTGCATAGCGCCGAAAAAAGCCGCTCCTGAGCGTCATCCAGCGCGAGGATCCGATCGGCGATTCCGCCCTCGGCGTCCGAGAGCACCATGCGTATGGCCTCATTCGCCGAGCCGATGGCGTTCAGGGGAGTGTTCAGCTCGTGGGCGATTCCGGCCGTGAGCCGTCCGAGGGTCACCTCCCGGGCGTGGCGTAGCAGGCTTTCCTGCATCGCTTCGTTCCGCCGCATCATGCGGGCCAGGTTTTCGTTGCTGGCCGCCAGCTTTCCGTTCGAGGTCTGCAGCTCAGCCGTCCGGTCGGCGACCTTGGGCTCCAATGTTGCATTCGCCTCGACGAGAAGCCTTCGCTCCCTGATCCGCAGGAGAAGGAAGAACACGAGGACCGATAGGGTAAGTACGAGCAGGGCGATTCCCGACGCGATGAGGTAACGGTAGCGGACCCAGAAGGAAACCGGCTGGTTGATAAGCTCCGCGCCCTTCGGTACCAATCTCGGCAATGCGCCGAAGCGAAGGAGAGCCCGGTAGTCCGCGGAGCTCGTCCTGAGGCCGTTCGAGGCGAACCAGGGCTCGGGCTTCTTGCCGTCGAGAACCACCGAGAGCCCGAGGTCGGCGACTGCCCGCCCGTAGTTGCGCGCTGCCACACCGACGCCCCCGACCAGGCCCGATCCGGCGAACTCTTGGAGGTAGGAGAGTACGGGCAGACCGTAGTGCTTATCTATCGAATCAATAAGGTCCGGGCCGAGGAGGAGTCCCTCGGCGCTCACCCAGCCCGGACTCAGGAGGATCACGAAGGAGTCCTTGGGCGAGACGCGCAGAGCCTCGTCGACCGAGCTCCACGTCGGGTTCAGGACGGGGACCATCCCCAGCCCGGGATGCGCGGCCCGGAGCTCATCGATTAAAGCCAAGTAGGTTTTCTCGTCGTTCCCACGCTGACAAAGGTGACTATATGCCTAGCCTTCGGGAAGAGCCGAAGTCCCAGTCGCAGAATTTCGGCGGAAGGAAAGCAGAGCGATGAGGAATCGCGCTACGGCCCCATTCATCCGAGATTTGTCAAATGAATCGTGATTCGTTCCAGTCGTAAGGCTCTCTCCATCGTCGCCACTACTCTTACCGTACCGATGCCCTGCGTCAAGCCGGCTCGGGACTATTTTCACTTGACGCGTCGCGGTCGGTATTTCCGAGTTGCCCGTATCCTGCTCCGCCATCGCCGAATTCAACCGGTTCCAGCCAAAGAGACCCCAGAGCATGATCAGAACCATTTCATTGACCATCGGAGAGGAGACGAGAGAAGTCGGTCGGCTCGTCGCGCTTTGCATACTCGACTTGGCGGCTTGCGCGGAGGAAACGGTTATCAAGAGCAGGCAGAACCGGCTCGATGTAGTGTCCGGCGAGGGGGCCGCCCAATGCGAATTTTCCGTATAGGGCGCACAAGAAAAGGGCCTCCGCTCGAGACGCGGCTTTCGTACCATCCATGCCGCCCGGTTATTTTATATATAAAAAAAATAGTCATGCCGGCATTTGACACAAAGCTTCAAAACAATAGGATTTAGCTGGAAGGATCCCACCAATGCGAGCCCGTGTCCCGAAGGGGGCGCGGCTTTATACGAGGAGAGAAAAATGAGCGTGAAATCGATGATCAGGGCCAGCAGATCTTTCCTGGACGGTATGACCGACGCGCTGCTCGTCGTCGATCCCGACCTTACGATTCGGTATATAAACGCGAAAGCCCTCGGCACTTTGGGATATTCCGCCGAGGAAGCGGTCGACAGGAAAACCTGCGCCGAACTGTGCCAGACTCCCTTGTGCGGTACGACTCGCTGTATCCTGAAAGCCTGCATGGCGAACCGGAAAACCTCGATCGCGAACACCGTGGCGAAGACGCGCGACGGGCGAATGCAACCCATCCGGGTGCAGGGCAACGTACTCCTCGATTCGCGAAAAAAGGTGATCGGCGCTTTCGAATATATCGCGGACGCGCGGCACATCGACGACCATTTCCTGGGAAACATGGCCGACGCCGCCTTCCGGACGGATACCGATCTCGTAATCCAGAATATCAACGCATCCGCGCTCCGCGCCTTGGGATACTCGGAGGACGAGGTCGTAGGAAAGATGACCTGCGCCGATCTCTGTCGGACGCCGGTCTGCGGTACGCCGAATTGCACCATAAAGCGAGCCATGAAGGAACGGAATACGCTGGTCGTGACGACGATAGCCAGGACCAAGGCCAATGCGATCATTCCGGTTCGGGCGAGCTGCGGCTATCTCGCCGACGAGTCGGGGAACGTCGCGGGAGGATTCGAGATCGTCACGCCGATAGCCGGGATCGACGAGGGTTTCCTCGCCAACATGGCCGATGCGGCCTTTCGCACGGATCTCGACCTCGTGATCCAGAACATCAACGACGCCGCGCTCGACGCGCTCGGATACCGACGGGAGGAAGTGGTGGGCACGATGACCTGCGCACAGCTCTGCCGGACGCCCGTTTGCGGGACTTCCGGCTGCACGATCAGGCGATGCATCCAATCCCAAGGAACCATCGTCGCGGAAACGGTGGCCACGCGACGTGATGGAGTGCGGATTCCGGTGCGCGCGAGCTGCGGCGTCCTATACGATCAACAGGGAAAGCCCTCGGGAGGCTTCGAGGTCATCACCGACAACAGCGCCCTCATGACCATGGTCGACCGTATCGAGGAAATCGCCGTCGGCGACCTGACGGGTAGCGTCGACGCGGACTGCCTCGCGCGGAGCGATTCCATCGGCAAGATGGCGAATTCGTTCTCGGCAATGATAGACAGGCTGCGGAGCATCGTCGAGGCGATTCAGGAGGCCTCGAGGAACGTATCCTCCGGGAGCCAACAGGTGAGCGCGACCACCCAGCAGCTTTCCCAGGGCGCCTCGGAACAGGCCGCCGCCGCGGAAGAGCTATCCTCGTCGATCGAGCAGATGAGCGCGAACATAAGCCAGAACGCCGACAACGCCGTGCAGACCAAGCAAATCTCGATAAAGGCCGCGCAAGGTGCGAAGGAAGGCGGCGAGGCCGTGTCCCAAACGGTGAAGGCGATGAAGGACATCGCGGGAAAGATCTCGATCATCGAGGAAATCGCCCGGCAGACCAACCTGCTCGCCCTTAACGCGGCGATCGAGGCGGCCCGCGCGGGAGAGCATGGCCGCGGATTCGCCGTCGTGGCCTCCGAGGTGAGGAAGCTGGCCGAGCGCTCGGGCAAGGCGGCCGGGGAGATCAGCGAGCTGGCGCGAACGAGCGTCGAAATCGCGGAAAAGGCCGGCGTCCTTCTTCTTCAGATCGTGCCGGATATCCACAAGACCGCGGAGCTCATACAGGAAATAGCCGCGAGCAGCGGCGAGCAAAAGAATGGGGTCGAGCAGATCGGCAAAGCCATCAATCAGCTCGATCAGGCGGTCCAACAGAACGCGGCCGCCTCCGAGGAATTGGCTTCCACGGCCGAGGAGTTCAGCGGGCAAGCCGAGCAGATGCAGGAGACGATGCAGTATTTCAAGGTCGACGACGGGGACCCGGAAACGCCGCCCGCGAGAAAAGAGACCCCGGGCCCCAAGCGAGCGACGAAGATCGCCCATATGACGAGGGCGACGATCGATGCGGCCGATGTGTCCGAGCGCGGGCCTCGCGCGCGGCCTGCCCAGGGAAGTGTCAGGGCGCTAGCGCCTCGCCCGAATGAAGCGAAGCCGACCGATCGCGGAGACGAGGCATTCGAGGAATTCTGATGCACTGGATTCATACTGTTTCAAGGAGCGATTCGTGAGATTTCGAATCAAGATCGCGGGAAGGATAATACTGCCCGTAGTCGGAATATTCATAGTCACCGTCGTCGCCATACTTGCCGTTACGTACTCGGTTGCCTCCAGGATAATAACCGAAAGAATCTATCGCGAGGGCGATGCGCTCTCCGCGCGTTACGCCGACCAGATAAGAGTCCGGCTCGAACGCGTCGCGGAGATACCTCGGGAAATGGCCAAGGTCTTCATAGCCATGAAAGAAGCTGGAGACCCCGACCGGAAGGCTGTTCTCGCGATCCTGCGCCAAACGCTCGACGCCGACCCCGACCTTCTCGGGACCTGGACGGTATGGGAAGCCAATGCCTTCGACGGCTTGGACGCGAAATTCAAGAATGCACCGGGACACGATGCCACCGGGCGCCTGGCGACGGTCTATAGCAGGGCATCGGGGAGCATCGAGCTGGATCCCAGCCTCGGCTATGATAAGGAAGGCGACGGCGACTACTACCTCGTTCCCAGGAAAACTCGTCAGGAAACCCTGATGGAACCCTATGACCGCTCGTATTCGGGTAGGAAGGAAGATGAAAAGCTCATAACCACCTTCGCCGTCCCGATCGTCATCGGAGGCAGCCTCGCGGGAGTCGCCGGGGTGGATTTGACGATCACCAGTCTCACGGACACGATGACCGCCGGGTTCGGATGGTATAGATCTGATGTCCGAATTGGCCATGAGGACGCCATAGGGAACAGCAATACGTAACTGAACTCCAAAGTGTCAAGAAGAG
>CAVZVX010000136.1:0-16585 GCA_963778775.1 uncultured Spirochaetota bacterium
TTCGACGAGCATTTCGCCGTGTTCCATGGCGGTCTCGAAGTAATCGACGGAGAATTCTTCCATGTTCAGGATTCTTTCCCCGGTGATGCTGGCCAGCTTGACGTTGGCGCCTAAAGCCATGAGTACTGGGGCGGGTCTCCGGCCGGGTCGCCGTGGCTGATATTGCCGCCGATGGTGCCGCGGTTGCGGGTCTGGGGGGTGGACAGCAGGTGCTCCATTTCGGAAAGTACCTTAAAGCTGCCCTGCATTAACTCGGAATACTCGATTTCGCGGTGGGTAGTTAATGCGCGGATTTTAAGACCTTTCTTCCCGTCGGATTTGATGTAATCGAATTCTTTGATGCCATAAATATCGATGACATTCTCGGGTTGTAACAAACCCTGTCTAGTAAGATGATTAGCGATTGCCCGCCGGCGATTATCTTGTAATCATCCCGATATTTATCTAATAAAACCAGTGCTTCATTGAGTGTTTTGGGACCAAAATACTCAAAGTCCTTTATCATGCTTGCCTGACCTCCTTACATTTTTCCGGACTTTTTAAAACTATTAATTTATTTTTTTTCGGATACTGTGCACATACGAAATTAAAAAGAAAGTAAAACAGAAGAATCCCAGCCGCCCGTCTTTTCCTTTAATTTCTTTACTAGATTTCTAGCGAATTCATCTCCTATGCTCTTGCGACCTTGGCGCGCATGATTCTTTCCCCGAAGGTGGCGAGTTGCCTCGAGACGGGCCGCTTTCTCGGCGGCGCCCTCGCCGATCCTCGCCGCCTCGAGGCTCGCCGAGGCCTCGCGCTTCCGGGCCGCGGCCGCTCCTCCGTCGAAGAGGTCCACCGTCGTCGCTATCCCTACGCTCAAGTCCCAGCTCCAGGTATTCGACCACCAGGACGCGCTCGAGTAGGGCAGATCCTGACCCGAGACGTCGAGGTTCGCGAATAGGGAGAAATCGGGAAGGAAGAGGGAGGAACCGCGCTCCAGATCGAGTTTCCGCTTGGCCTGGCTGAGCCTGGTCCTCGCGAGGGCGATATCGGTCGAGGAGGCGATGGCCTCGTCCTTCAGGGGACCCTCGGCAAGCGAGGGCAGATTTGCCCTGAAGGGAGAGATGAGGACCAGGGACGAGGGATCGAGGCCCGTCAGGAGGCCGAGGGATTCGAGGGCGCTGGTCTCGGCTTCGCTAGCCTGGACCAGCCTCGAGTCCATGGAGGCAAGATCGGCGGCCGACGAGAGGACCTGCTCCTGGGTCGCGAAGCCTTCATCCTTGGCCGATCGACGATCCTCGAGGATCGATTCGGCTAGGGCGCGCAGCTCGGCCAGGATGGCGAGGCTCTCCCTCGAGCAAGGAGGGCGGAGTAATAGGCGCGATTGGCGGATCGCCTCGCGTCGAGGCTCGCGCTCCTCGCCCCGATGTCGGCGGCCTTGGCCTCCAATGCCGCCAGGTCGACGGCGGCCTTGATCTTGCCCCAGGCTACTAGAGGCTGGGAGAAGGCGATGCTGCCCTTGAAAAAGCTGTTTTCTGTGTAGCCCCCGACGTCGAGATCCGTGGGCGGTAGCTGATAATATGAATAGCTTTTATTCAGCGTATTATAAATAGGGATGGATCCAAGCGAGCCCGCCGGGACCTTGACCCCTGTCGGCGGCTGCGGAAGATATGCACCGGATAGGCTGGCGCTCAAATTCGGGAAGAAGTTGGCGCGGGCCTCGTCCACGGCCCGCAGGGCGGCCTCCGCGGCCGCGTCCCTGGCAAGGACCTCGTCCGCGCCCTTGCCGGCGAGCTCCTCGGCCCGGCCGATATCGAGGGGAAGAGAGCCGTCGGTCGCGGCCCCCTCGGCCCGCGCAGCCAGGGCCGAGACTATGAGGAGGAGGAAGAAGGCGCATCGGGCGGTCCAGCTCCTCGATGGAGACGAAATCATGTTGCGGCCTCGCCGGCCGAGGAAGGATTTCCACCATCGCCGAGGATTACTCCGGTCGCCGTCATCAGGGCTCGGATCGCCTCTTTGAGCCCCTCGATAGCGGTGGCGGGGGAGGTCGTGGGAACGAGGGCCGCCGAGCTGAGCACCCCGAGAATCAGTATCCGAGTCAGGAGGAGGCGCTGGGTTACGCCGCTTTCCCAGGCTTCCTGGAGGGGACTTCCTTCGTCCGGCTTCAGAAGCTCCCCTATCGCCAGGCAGAGGCGATCGACGTTGGGCTTCACGAGATTCTGCCTGCTCGCCTCGAAAAGCATTCCTTTGATGAGGGGGAGAGCCGCGCTCAGCGTCGAGAAGCCCCTGTCGAGAAGGACGGCGACCCTTTCGTCGCGGTGGAGCCGACCCCGGCTTATAGCTTCGAGTTCTTCTATAAATATGGCCCATCCGCGGTTCACGGCCGCAATGAACAGGGATTCCTTATCGGGAAAGTAGGTATACACCGAGCCCGTCGAGATGCCGGCTCCCTGGGCAATCTCCTTCAAGGTCGTGGCCTGGTAGCCGAGCTCGCCGAAGACCGAGAAAGCCGAGTCGAGAATCCTGTCTTCCATGCCCGCATCGCGGGTCCTTGCCATGCCGGACTCCTAAAATAACTGAATGGTCAATTAATAATAGAAGTGCCTCCGTCGGTCAATACCTAGGAGGGTGTTTTAACGAATATTCATTCATTTCAACTAATCTTGTACCTCACTTCCGAGGCAACTATAGTGCCCTCGTGAAAATGCGCTTTGCATCGAGGCTGAGCTGGCCGGTCCCCGATAATTCCCTCGCCGCCCTGCGCTCATGGAGACAAAGCCGAGGTCTCCCCGTCCTGGATTTCTCGGAGAGCAATCCGACCCTGGTCGGTTTTTTCCCATCCAGACTCGATCTCCTCTCCGATCCCGACAATGCGAGCTACGAGCCGGATCCGAAAGGCTCGAGACGGGCGCGGGAGGCCCTCGCCGGGGACTATGCCGCCCGGCTCGGGCGGCCTTCTCCCCGAATCGAAGATCTCTTCCTCTGCGCCTCGACTTCCGAGGCCTACGGCTGGCTTTTCAAGCTTCTTTGCGATCCCGGCGAGGCCATTCTGGTACCCAAGCCCGGATATCCCCTCTTCGACTACCTGGCCGGTCTCGAAGCCGTCGAGGCGAGGCCCTACCGTCTCGACTACGCTCATCCGCGGGGCTGGAGCATCGATATCGACTCGGTCCGAAAGGCCGTGGAGGGAGGAAGGGCCAAGGCCATCGTTATAATCAATCCCAACAATCCGACCGGCTCCTATATCCGACGAAAGGAGCGAGAAGCCCTCATCGACCTCTGCCGGAGCCAGGGCTGCGCGATCATCGCGGATGAGGTCTTTTACGAATTTCCGGCGGAGATCGCCGCCGAAGGCGAGGCGGCGGCGACAGCTTCTTTTATAGGAGAGGATCGAGTCCTCACCTTCGTCCTCGACGGCCTCTCAAAAAGACTCGGCATGCCTCAAGCCAAGCTGGGATGGATCGCCGCCTCCGGTCCGGAGCCCGAGCTCGCCGAGGCCCGCGGCAGGCTCGAGATCATAGCCGACAGCTATCTCTCGGCCGGGACTCCGATAATGAACGCATTGCCCGATTTGTTGGCCCGTGCGGAGGATTTCGCCCGGCCCTGCCGCGAACGACTCGCCGCCAATCTCGCCCGTCTTCGCGGTATCCTCGAAGGTCCGAATTCCCCGCATAGAGTGCTGCGTTGCGAAGGCGGCTGGACCGCGATCGTGGAATCTCCCCGCTTCCTTGCCGAAGAAGATCTCGCCCTGGGCCTTCTTCGCGAAAAGGGGCTCTGGAGCCATCCCGGCTATTTCTTCGATATGGAGAAGGAAGCCTACTTTACCGTCGGTCTCATCCTGCCGCCCGAGCGCCTCGAGCGGGGGGCCCGCGCCTATGCGGACTATTTTGCGCTCTTCGCTTAATGCCGGACGGCCAGCACGAGCGCATCGCGCGCGAGGATTATAGAGCCATCGCCGGTCCTCGGAGCCTTCCCCATCAAGGTGTCGCCTTCGAGTCTGAGGCCGGGTGGAAGGGAAAGGGCGCCGGAACGGCCGTCCAGGTTCAGGATCGCGTAATAGCGCGCGCCGTCCCCATATCGCTCGACGAGGACGATGCCCTCGGCAAGGAGTCGGACGTCGAATAGGGGCGCCTCGGCCTTTATGCGCTTGGAAAGGGCCAAGGCTTCGGCGAAGAATGACCGGAAAGCGGGATCGCCTTCCTCCTCCCGCATGGGCTCGCGGTCGAAAAGTCCGATGCGCCGCGACATCGCCGCTTCCTGCCCCATATAGGCGAGATAGGTTCCCGGCAGGAGCATCGAAAAGAGCGTCCAGTTACGCAGTCTCTCGCCCCTGCCGAAGCGCGCGGCCGCCCGCTCCTGGTCGTGATTCTCGAGGAAGCGGAGCTTGACCGCGTCCGAGGGATAGAGGGCTTCCTGGGTCTCGAGATGCTCGAGGTAGTAGCCGAGGCTGCGCTCGCCTCTCCAAGCCGCCTCGAGTTCCCCACGGCCGTCGTAGTCGTAAGTGATATCGAAGGCCGAGTGGAGCTCGGTATCCGAAGCCGCGTAGAGGCCGCGGCGCCTGCACTCGACCACGAACTCCTTGTGCACGCTCTCGGCCAGCCAGAGCAGGGGCTTCTCGGCATCGATACGTCGTCTCGCCTCGACCCAGAACTCCACCGGCACGAGGCTCGCCACGTCGCAGCGGAAGCCGTCGGCCCCGAAACGCGCCCAACGCGCGAGGGTCTCGATCTGATAGTCCCAGAGCTCCCGCTTCGAGTAATCGAGGTCGGCCACGTCGGACCAATCGAAGATCCTGGAAGAGGGCCTTCCGTCGGGGCCCTTCCGATACCACTCGGGATGCTTTTCGACGAGGACGGCATCGGGGGAGCTGTGGTTGTAGACAATGTCCATGATCACGCCCAGGTCCAGGCGATGGGCCTCGTCGATGAAGGCGCGCAGGCCTTCCTCCCCGCCGAGCATGGGGTCGACCGCGCGGTAGTCCGCTATGGCATAAGGACTTCCCAGACTGCCTTTGCGTCGCTCGAAGCCTATTGGATGGACAGGGGTCAGATAGACATAGTCGAAGCCGAGGGAGGCAGGCTCGGACAGGCGGGCCGCCGCCGCCTGCAAGGTTCCGGCTTCGGTATAGTTGCGCGCGAATATCTGGTAGATCGCGGACGAGCGCAGAGATTCGGGCGAGGGTACTTTCATCGGGACTCCTTCGAGTCAATCCTGAACGAGAGCGAGACCAAAGGGGTTGAAAACCTTGAAGTCCTCTACGTTCGATGTCGCGAACGAAGAAGCCTGGACTATGGCGCTGGCGGCGATCATAGCGTCTACTCGAAGCTGCCGACGTCGGCCGATAGCGTTGTAGAGGCGCGATGCCACAGTGGATTCCTCCAAACCGAAGGACCGTATTCCAGCCATTAGGATGGCTTTTATCAGGCTGATTTCCTTGGGGCCGACAGGTCCGCAGAGGAATTCGTACCATACGACGCTGGAGCAGGCCAAGGGAATTCCTTGGTCGAGCCAAAGACGCACCCTTTTCGCCTCATTCGTTTCGGGTACGAGCGCGAGAATAAGGTAATTCGTATCGAGACTGATTATTCTCGCCACTCGGCCCTATCCTTGTAGAGGTCGGCGAGATAGGGCTCGGCGAGCTCTTTTGCGAGCCCCCCCTCCGCATAGTAGGCTTCGAGGAGCTTTCCGGGTTGGACGGCCTTCGCCTCATCGCTTCGCTCGGCCAATTCGAGGGCCCGGCGTACGACCTCGGCTTGCGATACGTTCCAACGCTCGGCGAGGTTCTTAAGCCGCTCGATCGCGACTGTATCGAGAGCGAAGGTAGCTCTACAGCTCATGGTAGCCATACCATAATAATGTGCCATATCGAAGGACGAGTCAAGTCGCGTCCCTCCCCCGATCAGGCCGCGTTGTCACTGACGGTCGCCGGATTGTATAGTCACCCGACCGACGTCTTCCGTTCGCATGGGGGTCTCATGGCTGCTCTCATCATCGACGGCAGGAAAGCCGCCGAGGACATTCGGAGGGACCTGGCTTCCCGGATCGCCGCGCTCGCCGCGCGCGGCCTCGTCCCCGGCCTGGCGGTGATTCTCGTCGGAGAGAATCCCGCCTCCCTCTCCTACGTGACGGGAAAGGAAAAATCCTGCCGCGAGCTGGGCATCGCGAGCCTGGGCAGGCATCTTCCCGCCGACACTACGGAGTCCGACCTCATCGACCTGATCCGCGAGTACGACGGCGATCCGAGCGTCCACGGCATACTCGTGCAGATTCCCCTTCCCGAGCACCTGGACGAGCGAAGGGTGATCGAGTCCATAAGCCCCGGCAAGGACATGGACGGCCTCACCTCGGTGAATGTCGGCCGCCTCGTGCTCGAAGAGCCTTGCTACCTGCCCTGCACGCCCGCGGGGGTCCTCGAGCTGCTGAGGCGCAACGGAGTCGAGACGCGGGGCGCCGGCGTCGTGGTGGTCGGACGCTCCAATCTCGTCGGCAGGCCGCTCATGAACCTTCTCGCGCGGCGCTCCATCAACGCCACGGTCACCCTCTGCCATACCGGCACCAAGGACCTCGCCGATCGCTGCCGCGAGGCCGACATACTCGTCGCCTGCGCGGGATCGCCCGGGCTCATCAAGGGCGACATGGTCAAGCCCGGCGCCTGCGTCATCGACGTAGGCATGACGAGGGTCGAGGATCCCGGCGCAAAGCGCGGCTATCGCCTCGCCGGCGACGTGGATTACGAGACCGCCTCCGAGGTCGCCGGCTGGATCACGCCCGTGCCCGGCGGAGTGGGCCCCATGACGGTGACGATGCTGCTCGCCAACGCCGTCGCCGCGGCCGAACGGGCGAGCGCCGACCTGGCGAGCGCCGGACACTAGCATGGTGGACGTCCAGGCGATGAAGGACGATCGCCGCGTCCCGATCCAAAAGGTCGGCGTCAAGGGCGCGCGCTATCCCATAACCCTCCTCGATCGCAGCCGCGGCAAGCAGCACACCACCGCCACCGTCAATCTCTTCGCGGACCTGCCCCACGACTTCAAGGGCACCCACATGAGCCGCTTCATCGAGGTCTTCGAGACCTATCGGAGCGACCTGACCATGCCCCGCTTCCTCTCCATGCTCGAGGAGATTCGGACGAGCCTCGAGGCGCGGAGGGCCTACGCGGAGCTCCGCTTTCCGTATTTCATCGAGAAGAAGGCCCCGGTCTCGGGACAGTCCGCGATGATGTCCTACGATTGCGCCTATATGGGCAAGGTCTGGGAGGGGGGGCAGCGAGTACGACGTCTCCGTCTCCGTGCCCGTGCAGACCGTCTGTCCCTGCTCCAAGGCCATCTCGGACTACGGGGCCCATAACCAGCGGGGCATCGTCACCCTGACCGTCGCCCTCGGGCCCTTCTTCTGGATAGAGGACCTCGTCGCCCTGGTCGAGGATTCGGCGTCGAGCGGGCTTTATACCCTGCTCAAGCGGGAGGACGAGAAGTACATTACGGAAAAGGCCTACGACAACCCGCGCTTCGTCGAGGACATGGTCCGCGAGGTGTACTGCAAGGTGGCCGCCCTCGGCAAGTTCCCGAGCTACTCCGTGGAGGCCGAGAACTTCGAGAGCATCCACAACCATTCGGCCTACGCCTTCGTGACGTCGAAGGCCGAAGGGGAATGATGGAAAGTCCATGGAACCGAGACAATTTCATTATCTCTATTCCTTCACCGTGTTCTCCGATGACTCCGTGATCTCCGTGTCAATTCTAGACTGATGTTCTTCCAGAAGGGGGAGTGATGGCATTCAATTCGGTAAAGCGCGCGGACGACCTCGTGCCCCTGCGCCGCATATTGGTGTCGACCTACGACAAGGCGGGCCTCGCCGATCTCATCCGGGGCATTTCCGCCTCCTGTCCGGGCGTCGCCTTCTATTCCACGGGCGGCACCTACGATGCGCTGGCCGCCGTCCTCGAGGGCGAGGCCGGCCGCGGCGTTTCCCTGGTCAGGGTGAGCGACTACACGGGACAGCCCGAGATGAAGGGCGGCCTCGTGAAGACGCTCGACTGGAAGATCTATCTCGGCCTCCTCGCCGAGTCCGGCGACCCGGCCCATGCCGCCGATCTCGAGCGGGCCGGCGCCGTCGCCTTCGACATGGTGATCGCCAATCTCTACCCCTTCTCCGAGGCGGCGGCCGATCCGGATGCCTCGCCCGAGGATCTGCGCCAGCGCATCGACGTCGGGGGGCCCTCGATGATCCGGGCGGCCGCGAAGAACTACCTCCGCGTCGCCTCGGTCTCCGCCCCCGCGCAGTACGCCGGCTTGCTCGCCGAGCTGCGGGAGACGGGGGGCCGTACCCGCCTCGAGACTCGCAGGAAACTCGCCGCCGAGGCCTTCGGCCTCGTCTCCCGCTTCGACGCGGCCGTCTCCGCGCGCTTGGGCGGCCTCGAGGCCGCCCTCGTCGCGAAAGCCTATGGGTTGGAGTGAGCATGGCAGCCAGGAAGCTTTCGGACGCCTACAAGACCATCATCGACGACCCCTTTCCCCCGCGGATGGAGATCGCCTTCATCGCCGCGGACGGAAAACGGACGAGCCTCGTCTACGACAAGGTCCTCTACGAAGTCGAGGGCGTCGCCAAGGGCCTGCGTTACGGCGAGAATCCCGACCAGGCCGCGGCGCTCTATAAGCCGATCGGCGGCAATCTGGCCCTCGGCGGCGCCCTCCTTCTGGAGCCTGGGGAGGGGCTCGTCTCGGCCGCGGAGCTTCTCCAGTTCGGCAAGCATCCGGGAAAGACCAACCTGACCGACGTGGACTCGGCCCTGGCGATACTGCGCTATCTCTCGGACAGGCCGGCCTGCGCCATCATGAAGCACAACAATCCCTCCGGCCTCGCCTACGGCTCGACGAGCGCCGAAGCCTATCGCAAGGCCTACCTCGCGGACCGCGTGGCCGCCTACGGAGGCTCGGTCGTGCTCAATCGGAAGCTCGACCTCGAGACGGCGCGGGATATCTCTTCGTCCTACTGCGAGGTGGTCGCGGCCCCCGAATATGCGGCCGGGGCCCTCGAGCTCCTCGCCTCGCGCAAGAACCTGCGCATCATGCGGATCCCGGCCATGGAGAGGCTCGAATCCTGGGCCCTCAAGTCCGTGCTCGACTTCAAGGCCATGCTGGACGGGGCCTTGATCGCGCAGACTTCCTTCGTATCGCGCATCGCCTCGCGCGAGGATTTCCTCCCCGCCGTCTGCGCGCGGGAGGGCCGGGAATACGCCGTGAGGCGCGAGCCCACCGATTCCGAATGGGAGGACATGCTCTTCGGCTGGAGCGTCGAGACGGGCATTACGAGCAATTCGGTCATCTACGTGAAGGACGGCGTCACGGTCGGAGTGGGCACGGGCGAACAGGATCGCGTCGGGGTCGCCGAGATCGCCCGCGACAAGGCCTACCGGAAGCTCGAGGACCGCCTGCTATGGGAGCGGACCGGCAAAGGCTGGAACGAATCCGGCGACGACGAGGCCAAGGCGGCCGTGCGCGAGGAAGTCGCCCTGTCCCGCGCGGGCCTCCAGGGCTCCGTCATGGTCTCCGACGCCTTCTTCCCCTTCCGGGACGGGATCGAAGTCGGCCTTCGCGAAGGCGTGGCCGCCGTGGTCCAACCGGGCGGGGCGCTGCGGGATTTCGAGTCCATCGAGGCCTGCAACGAGTACGGCGCCGCGATGAAATTCACCGGCCAAAGGTGCTTTAGGCATTAGGCACCTTTGGCGGAGCGCTGCTTCAGGCATTAGCGGAGGGAGGGGCTTTCGCGGCCCGGATAGGTTATACTATTTTCCGATGACCGGTCCCGGCATGTGGAAGGCGCAGCCTGCCTCGAATCGCGGTAGATCCTCCGATTCCATCCTCGAGGGACTATCCTACTCCGACGTCTTCAATAGCCTGATGGACGGCTTCGCCGTCGTGGACATGTCGGGGACGATCATCGAGAGCAACGAGGCTTTCCGCGCCATGCTCGGCTACGATCGGGGGGAGATCTCCCTGTTGAATTACAACGATATCACTCCCGCGGCCTGGCACGAGCTCGAGGCGAGGATCGTCAGCGAGCAGGTCCTCGTCCGCGGGTACTCCGAGGTCTACGAGAAGGAGTATCGCAGCAAGGACGGCCTCGTGTTCCCTGTGGAGCTCAGGACCTGCCTTTTTCGCGACGCCGAAGGGAGTCCGAAGGGGATGTGGGCCATAGTGCGCAACGTCTCCGCGCGGAAAAGGACCGAGTCCCGGCTCCAGGAGAGCGAAGAGCGCTTTCGAAGGGTATTCGAGGGCGCGGCCATCGGGATGGCGCTCATCGATCCGTCGGGACGCTTCATCATGGTCAATCGAGCCCTCGCCGCCATGCTCGGCTACGCCGAGGACGAGCTCCTCGACCTGGACTTCCTCGATCTGACCCATCCCGACGACAGGGATGTCGCTTGGGATAATCATCTCGAGCTGATCGCCGGAGCGAGGGAATCCTTCCAGATCGAGAAGCGGTACATCCGGAAGGACGGGGTCGCCATCTGGGGACGGCTCAACGCCTCGGCCCTGCGCGGGCGGGGCGAGGCGGGACGCGACCTGGTCCTCGGTCTGGTCGAGGACATCACCCTGCGCAAGGCGCAGGAGGCGAGGATCGAGCGCTCGCTGGACGAGAACGCCGTCCTCCTCAAGGAAGTCCATCATCGGGTCAAGAACAACCTGCAGCTCGTCGCGAGCCTTCTCGCCCTCCAGATCTCCTATCTTCCCATGGGCCCCGAGGGCGACGTCATCAGAGGCATCCTTTCCGACGCGTCCGGCAGGGTCCGATCCCTGGCGAACATCCACGAGATCGTCTATTCCACCCGCGACTTCGCGGGCCTCGACTTCGCGACCTACATGGAATCCATCGCGAGGGAGACCGCCTACTCCATGTCCGCGGAGCCGATCAGCCTGGAACTCCGTCTCCAGGAGGTCCGGATGGATCTCGACACCGCTATCCCCTGCGGGCTCCTCGTCAACGAAGCCATGACGAATATCGCCAAGCATGCCTATCCCAGGGGCTGGCAGGGGCCCAGGAAGGCGAGGCTCAGCCTCGAGCCCCGAGCCGACGGGATCGCTCGCATCGTCATCGAGGACGAGGGCGTGGGCTTGCCAGCCTCCGGCTCGGCGGAGGGGCTGGGATTCACGGTGATGCGCGCCCTGGCCGATCAGGTGGACGGGCGATTGGCCTTCCGCTCCGAGGGAGGGACCATCGTGGAGTTCGAGGTCTAGCGGGCCGGAGCTTTACCCGCGGCGCGGAATTCCGTATTATTGGCACGATAATCGCGCCCGAAACGCATCGAGCCTTATCTCGCCCTTCGGGGGGCTTTGGCCGAGCGCGCGGCGGCGAACGGAGGAAGGAACATGAGCAATTATCCCGTGGATTCCGGCGACTTGCGCAATCGGGGCACCAAGGGCGTAATGTCGGCCATCGGAGGCATCGGCCTGTTCGTGGTGAACGGGCTTCTCAGCATCCCGGTCGTCGGCTGGGTCATCGCCGGGGGCCTGGTCCTTCTCGGCGTCAGCGGCGTGCTCGGCAAGTCGAGGACCGACAGGACCTCCGGCGGAATCATGATGGCGGCGGGCGCGCTGGGCCTGGGGGCGATCCTCCTGCGAGGTCCCACTCATTTCCTCCTCGGCGCGGGCGGTTTCGCCCTCCTCGCCTACGGCGCCTACAATATATACAGATTCATAAGGGGACTTCGCGACCGCGCTTGATTGACGAACGCTCCCATGAAGTATCTCCTCGAGACCTACGGCTGCCAGATGAACAAGGCGGAATCCGCCGCCCTGGAGCTCATCTTCCGCGAGCGCGGGTGGCTGCCGACCTCCGAGGCGGCCGAGGCGGACCTGGTCCTTATCAATACCTGCTCCGTACGGGCCACGGCCGAGAACCGCGCCTGGGGCCGCATCGATCTCTACGCGGCGATCAAGCGCCGGCGCGCGGCCGATCCCTCGGCCGCGCCGGCGAGGCCCCTGGCCCTCGTAGTCACGGGGTGCATGGCCGAGCGGATGAAGAGGGCCGTAAAGGAGAGGCAGCCGGCCGTCGACTACGTCGTCGGCACTTTCCAGAAACAGGCCTTCGGCCTCGTCCTCGACGCCGTGGAGCAGGGCAGGCCGGGCCTGACCATCGACGAGAGTCCGGCCTTCGTATTCGCGCGCTCGTACTACGAGCCGGGCTCCTTCCGCTCCTTCGTCCCCATCATGCACGGATGCGACAATTTCTGCGCCTATTGCATCGTGCCCTACATCCGGGGACGCGAGATCTCGCGGAGACCGAGCTCGATACTTGCGGAGATCGCCGCCCTCGAGGACTCGGGCGTCAGGGAGATTACCCTCCTCGGGCAGAACGTTAATTCCTATCGCTGGAAGCCCGAATCCGAAGGGGAAGGCGCGGACGACGAGAGGCTCGATTTTCCCTCCCTCCTCCGTCTCGTCTCCGCTTTCATCCGGGGCAGGGGAAAGGGCGGGATCCGCTGGGTCCGTTTCCTCACGAGCCATCCCAAGGACCTTTCGGACGAGGTCGTGCGGGTCATGGCGGAAGATCCGCTGTTTTGCCGGCACGTCCATCTCTGCGCCCAATCGGGCTCCGACTCGGTGCTGAGGGCGATGAATCGCCGCTACACGCGCGCGTCCTATATCGCCCTCGCCGAGCGGATGAGGGCGGCGATCCCGGAGCCTCTCCCTCTCGACGGACATCCTCGTCGGCTTCCCGGGCGAAACCGAGGCCGACCTCGAGCTGACGCTCGACCTCATGAGGGAGCTGCGCTTCTCCTATTCCTACATGTACCACTTCAATCCCCGCGAAGGCACGCCCGCCGCGGCGATGCCCGACAGGATCGGCGAGGCGACGAAGCGGCAGCGCCTGTCGCGCGTCATCGAGCTCCAGAAGGAGCTGACGAAATCCGTCATGGAATCCAGGCTGGGGGCGGTCGAGGAGGTCCTCATCGAAGGCGTATCGAGGCGCCGAAAGCTCGAGGTCCTGGCGCGGACGCAGCGGGACGAGATGGTCGTATTCCCCGCTTCCGCTTCGCGGATCGGAAGCTTCGCCCGGGTGCGCCTGACGAGCCTGACGGGAAATACCTTCAAGGCCGAGGAACTCGCGGAATGAATCCCGCGTCGAGGCCCATCGCCGCCGGCGCCGCGCGCGCGGCCCTTCTCCTGGCCCTCGCCCTCCTCTCCTTTCCCTCGGCCGCCGAGACCGGCGCCGTCGAGCCGACTCCGACTCAGCCCCCGGCCGCGGCCGCCGATATCCAGGGTGCCCGCGATAGGCTGGCCAGGCTGCGGTCGCCCGCCGAATACGCGGCGACCCTCGATTCCCTGTCCGCGACGCTTTCCCCTTCCGAGGCGCTCTCGCTGATCGATCAGAGCCTCGCTTCCTCCGAGGTCCTGAGATCTGGGGGAGGCGACTACCTCCCGTCCTTCCTCGTGAAGGCGGGCGACCTCGCCCTCCTGCTCGGCCTCTTCGACGAGGCGGCCTCCCATTACGTCGAGGCGGCTTCCCTCGCGGACAAGACCGGGGGGAATGCCGGCGCGAAGGCTCTGCCGGACGGGACGAGCCTTCTGCTCCGGGCCGCGCGCTGCGATCTGGCTGCCGGCGATTCCGAGAAGGCTCTCGATCTCTCCTCCAGGATCGCGCTGGAGACCAAGGACGCCGATCTATCCGCAGCCTCGCGTCTGGTCGGAGCCTGGGCCCTCGCGCTGCAGGGACGAGGGGCCGAGGCCCGATCGGCGGCCTCGGCGGTGGCCCAGAGCGCCGCGCCCCCCCAGCGGAGACGCGAGGCGCTTTTCGTCATCTGGCTCTGCGCTGTCGACGACAAGTCGTCGACCGACGACAAGTCGTCGACCGACGATAAATCTTCGATCAACGACTTGCCGTCGGTCGAGGGGAAATCCGCGGCGGTGGATGAAAAATCCGTGGCCGCCGCGAGCCTTGCCGCCGAGTTTCCCGGCAGCCCCGAGGCCCTCATAGCTTCGGGCGCCGCATCGGTGCCTCCGCTGCCGCACTGGTACCTCGGCGGCTTGCAGCCCCTCGCCGCAGCTCGGCCCGTCCTGCCCGCGCAAGCGGCTCCCGCTGCCCGGCCGGCGATCCCCGGCCAAGGGACGAATGCATCCACGGAGCCGAGCGACCATCGCAAGCGGCTTCAGGTGGGCTATTTTTCGGTCGAGGACGATGCGCGGACCCTGATGAACGAACTCGCCTCCAAGGGCTTTCCCGCCTCGGTCGAATCCCGGACGCGTGCGCAAGGTCCGGGCAAAGGCATGGAAGAGCGCTGGATCGTGGCCGTCGACGGAGGGAAGGATATCGTAAAGACCATTCAGGCGCTCAAGAACGCGGGCTACGAGTCCTACATCATCGACTGAAGGCCGGGCCGGCCCTAGCCTTTGACCCTCTGCTCGAGCACGATATCGTCTTCCCGGAGCAGCTCCAGGCCGCCGATTGACGATCGCGCCGGCGACAGGACCAGACGACGGACGAGGTCCTTGCCGCTGGGCGCCTCGCTGTAGCTGGCCTTGTAGGTCTTCCTGCCCGCGGGTAGGCCATCCTTCTTTATGGCGACGAGCTCGAGGACGTTGTCGCCCCGCAGGGCGAACAATTCGAAACCGCCGGATTCGCCGGGCCCGTCAGGCGTCTTGAGCCTGTAGCGCGGCTCGGCGAAGCTGATCTCGAGGCCGGAATCGGAGCGATAGGGGCCCTCGAGCTTGATCGAAGGCTTGGAAAGCCCGGAATCCGCGCCCGCGGCGGGCTCCCGCGCGATCTGGGGCATCTTGCGGTAGCTGCCGTCCCAGAGGTCTTCGGGATCCACCTTCATCTGCATATCCTCGAAGACGCGCACCGAGACCGTATCCGTCCCCGTGAGCTCTATGTCCATGAGCCTCACGAGGTCGTTGATGGACTCGTTCTGGCAGCGTACGTAGAGACCGTAGCGCGAGCGATACGTGTCGTGTTTTGCGGCCGCGTCGTCGTCTGTCCTACCGGCTCTCGTCGCTGCGGGACGAGTCCCATGCGACGGCGTCGTCGTTGCATCGGACATGAGCTTCCGGGGACCGGGCTGCGGGTCTGATCGTCTTGGGGGTATGCAGATCAATCCGGTCCAAGCATCTGGGTCGCGTTCTCGCAGTACCCCGGTGAGCGCCGGGCTGACCCCGGGCGCGGGGCACCCAGTTGTGCAACCCCTTAGATCAGCTTCAAGGTTTTCCTCGTCGTGAGATGTGACTGTGGGGCCGGGGCAGCCCAGCTGAGGATGCCTGACGGGGCCAGGCAGATCAGCAGTCTGAATCCTCACCCTGGGCAACTCAACATCCTGATTGATCACCATCAGAGGGATGACATTACCAGGCGGGCAGGAAACCGGCCAGGTTGCCGGCAACACCAGCAACAACATGATCTCATCCAGTGATAGTGCCAGCAGCACAATGATTGAATGGGAAGAGGTAGGAAAATGTGGGAAAACAATATCAAGTATCCAGCAGAAGGATGCAAAAGGCCAGGGCAGCAGTCAGTGGAGTGATGGATTTGGTAACCCACATTTGACCTCAATGATATTACAATATTCCTTCCTTCCAGTGACAGCCAAACTCCAACAGTCTTCGTGCCTTGCCGGACTTGCCACCACATATTCAGGGATTTGAGACCAACGGAAAATCATGGGGACAGATTGGTTCAATCCAGTGCAGCATCGTCGCTCGACGAAGATGGCCTGGACAGCTGCAATGGTGAACACCATGGACGATGCGTCGACGCTGGCGAGTGTGAGCGGGCGGCGAGCGCTCGCCGCCAGCGGCCAGCTGGCGGAGTCAGACCGCCGACTGCGTGGCGGCGGAGCTCCTGATTGCAAGCCGAAGGCTGTGGGCCTGGGGCTGCCCGGGAACTCGGCGAAGCATGAGCTCACCTCAGGTTCGTCCACCACCACCACGAGCTCCCTCGACGACCGCAAGTCGTCGTCGCCGAGCCGTTGTCGTCGTCGACGACATCATCAACTGGCCACCGGTGGACAAAGCACTGTCGCTGCCCTCGGGTGACCGCATGACCGCCCAACCGTTCAATGAGCATATCCCCCTCGTCCCTGACCAACCGCTCGACCGCCCCGGCGCTCAATAATGACCGTCGTCGCTGCTCCAGCCCAATGGGAGGAGATCGAAGCCTCTCCGATGGCCGCCGTCGCGTCAGCAGCCCGACGAAGGTCATCCCATCCCCGCAAACTACTGGCAACGGGATAACCATTATGTCCACAAATCGCCATAAACCGTGGGATGGGAAGCATCCGTGGAAGAGGCCCAGCAGAGGCAACCCATTTGCAGGAAGGAGACAGGAGATGGAGATGCACACCCAATAAGACCATCGGAAACAAGGTATTGATAGAATGACCAAGAGTCTTGAGAAGGAGAAGTCGCACCAAACGGGAATGGAGACGCATCTTGGGCAGGCAACACCGCCCTTAACACTGATGGGCAGTCCCTGGGTGGTGGAGGCTGCGGCCAGGTGGATCAGATGACTACGACGCCCGTCTCGCCAACAAGGAGAGGAAAGGATGGGCAAAGGGTTATAAGAGCATCACATAGCCACACCAACGGAAATGGGATTGATCCAGATAATCCA
>CAVZVX010000137.1:0-4642 GCA_963778775.1 uncultured Spirochaetota bacterium
GTTTATGTTGACCTACTTGGTTCAGTCTCGGTGCTTGTCGAGCTCCGGGAGGCAGGGGCAGGTAGGCGTATCTTCCGCCTCCGCCTCAGTTTCAATGCGGACAATGTCATGAAAACGGTCTCGGCCATTCACGCTTTCGCGGCTCTCCGCGACATGGGAACCGTGCTCAAGACCATTCCGGATTTCGAGAAGCTCTACGAAGACGCCTTTTACCCCATAGTCGAGTATTTCGTCGCGGTCGACAAAGATCCCGAGGAGCTGCGTCGTAAAGCCTTCATCCCCGACGTCGTCGACGCGGTCGACGTCGAGGAGCTCGCGGGAGAGCCGACTCTGGCCCCGGCCAAGCCGCTTTCGGCCGCGCCGAGGCCCATGACCGTCCCCGAGACCAGGCCGGCGCCTAACGCCGTCGCAGCTATTGCCGCCTCCCTCGCGCCCGCCGTCGACGATGGCGAGTCCGAGCCCGCCTCTTCGGAGCCGTCTCACCACGACGAAGGACGCAAGACCTCCCAGGGCTCGATTCTCAGGGTGGACTCGCGTCGCATAGACAATCTCCTCAACCTGGTCTCGGAGACGGTCATCAACAAGGCGACATTCAACCAGATATCCGCGCAATTCGGCGATCTCATGGGGGCCCTCCAGAGTTCGGAAAGCCGTTTCCGCGACGGCATCAAGGACCTTTTCGACGGCTTGCCCGACTACCTCGCGGCCATCCAGCAAGGAAAGTCGGCCAAAGAGATCAAAAAGGAAATTCTCGAGAGGTTCGGCTTCCTCTACCAGGCCTTCGACGGCTTCGAGACCGACCTCAAGACCGATGTCGCCAAGTTCCGTTCGACCGCGCAGAATCTCGGTCGAATCACGGGGGAGCTCCAGGAAGGAGTCATGCGGATCCGCATGGTCCCCATAAGCCAGATATTCAGTCGCTTCCCGCGCCTCGTGCGCGACCTCACGAAGACTCTCATCAAAAAGGTCAATCTCGTCATAGAGGGAGAGGAAACCGAGCTGGACAAGTCCGTCGTGGAGGACCTTCTCGATCCGCTCATGCATTCGGTGCGCAACGCCCTCGACCACGGTATCGAGTCGCCCGCGGAACGCGCCGCGGCGGGCAAAAGCGAGGAGGGGACCGTCCTCCTCAAGGCTTCCAACGAAGGCAACATGATCGTCATCGAAATAGCCGACGACGGCAAGGGCATCGATGTCGAGGCCGTTCGCGCCAAGGCGATCGAGAGGGGGCTCATACATCCGAGCAAGGTGCTTACGGACATCGAAGCCTATAACCTCATATTCGACGCGGGCTTCTCCACCGCCAAGCAGGTGACGAACATTTCGGGGCGCGGCGTCGGCCTCGACGTGGTGAAACGCCAGATCGAGAAGCTCAACGGCAGCGTCACCGTCTCGAGCCAGCGCGGTAAGGGCACGCGCTTCACGATCAAGATGCCCCTCACTCTCGCCATCATCCAGGGCCTCCTCGTCCGCGTGGGCAAGGAGACCTATTCGATCCCGATCACCAGCGTCATCGAAAGCCATAGGATAAAGCCGACCGACGTACGGATGATCGACAACTACGAAGTTTTCAACATCCGAAACGACGTGGTGGCGCTGCTCAGGCTCAATCGGCTTTTCCGGATACCGACGAACGAGCAGCGCGAGTACTATTTCGTCGTCATCGTCGGTACCGCGGACAAGCGGGTCGGCCTCATGGTCGACTCCCTGATCGGCGAGGAGGACGTGGTCATCAAGCCGCTACGCGACCAATTCACCCAATCGCCGGGAATCGCGGGGGCTTCCATCCTCGGCGACGGCTCGGTATGCCTGATCATCGACGTAAGCCAGCTTCTCGAGCTGGGACTGAAGCAAGAATTGGAAGAACGGCGCCGCCTCGAGGCGACGATCCGCTAACGCGGCTAGGAGCGGCATATGACGGCGCAAACCGAACGAGAGGTCAAGTCGGCGGCGGCCGAGCCCGCGATCAGGGCGGATAAAGTCGATTTCAAGATGGTCACCTTCTCCCTCGCGGGGAAGGAGTACGGCGTCGACATCATGAGCGTCAAGGAAATCGCGAAGGCCGCGCGCTTCACCTATGTGCCAAACGCCTCCACCTTCGTGCGCGGAGTATACAACTTGCGCGGCGAGATCATCTCGGTCATCGATCTCAGAATTTTTTTCCATCTTCCCGCCGAGCGCAAGGAGGAGGAGGCGCTCGAGAGCCTGATCATCCTCAAGATCGACGAGCACGTTTTCGGCGTCATCGTCGACGCGATCGACAAGGTAGTCGGCATCGTCTCCAGCTCCATCCAGCCGCCGCATCCCATCTTCGGCGACATCAACGTCAAGTATATAAAGGGCATAGTCGAGAACGGCGGCAAGCTTTACATCATTCTCGACGTCGAGAAGATCTTCGCCCCCGAGAGGCCCGAGGAGTCGCCCAGGCCCGGCGCCCTCGAGGCCCGCAGGGCGGAGATCTTGCCGGCTTCGATGGAGCCCAGCGCGATAGCCGGCGGCGACGTGTCCGCGTCCTTCGTCTCTGAAACCCTCGCGACCTTCCGCGGCTTCCATGTTACTGGCGTCAATGCGGCCTGGTTCCAAAGGCGTTTCGCCGAATGGAAAACCGAGCGAAAAGGCGTGGATCTCCAGCTGAGGGAGGAGTCCGACGCGGACCATTTCCTGGAAGGATTCTGGTCCCCCTGTACCGGGGCGCTGTGGGACGACGGCTATGCCGCCGAGTTCGAGAAGGCACTGCCCTCGATCGAGGTCAAGAGCATCAACGTCTGGAACCCCGGCTGCGGGAAAGGCTACGAGACTTGGGCCTTCGCCTGCATCATGCGAAAGCGCTATCCGGACGCCAGGATCAAGATTTGGGCCAACGACTCCGACCTTCTCGCGATCTCCATGGCTCCCAACATGGTCTTTCCCGAAAGCCTACCCGATTATTACAGGCCTTTCACCGCGAAAGGCCGCAACGGACTGGTCTTCATCCAGGCGATTCGCGATTCGATCTTCTTCGAATTCCACGACGTGATGAATACCAACACCTTGCCGCCGCTCGATCTCATCCTCTGCAGGGACATGCTGTCCTTCGTCGCTCCGATAGACCAGAAAAGGCTTTTGGGGGATTTTATCGATAAGCTGAAGCCCAACGGGATCCTGCTCTGCGGGGCGAACGAGAGCCCAGGCGAGGGCTGGACCGCCGCGGCTACGGGGGCCATATCGGCCTTCCGCAAGGAACAATGACGGAAACGAGGAGAGCGGAATGAGAGTCGAATACATCAACCCCTTCGTGGAGGCGGCCTTCAATGTACTCCGCGAAGTCCTGCAGTCCGACGTGAAGCGGGGCGAGCTCTACCTCAAGTCGACGTCGATGCCGGTCATGGGGGTCGCCGCCATAGTAGGCCTGGCGGGCGACGTCGAGGGACGCGTGCTATTCGACATGGACAAGCCGACGGCTCTCAAGATCGCCTCGGCGATGAATCAGGAGGACCTCAAGGAATTCGACGACCTCGCCAAGGCCACGATAACCGAGCTCGCCAACATGATCACCGCGCAGGCGATCACCAAGCTCCACGACCTCGGCTTCCGCTTCGATCTCACGCCGCCGGCGATCTTCACGGGCGAGAACATGGAGGTTTCGAACGCGGACGTCGAGGCCCTGATCGTGCCGATGGAGACGGGTCACGGCAAGATAGAAATCAACGTGGCCATAAGGGAGCGGGGCTAACGCTTCGCTGGCCCTACGGCTGGCGTAGCGGCGAGCTGCCGGGAAAATGATCCACACGCGGATCCATTGGCACAGGGCGGCATTCGGGGCCCGCGCTTGACAGCGAGGAGCAGAGGCTGATATAAAAGTTCCTATGCGCGCGGCTAACACCAGGCGCGCCATCGAGTAGGGCGGTTAGCTCAGTTGGCTAGAGCACCAGTATGACACGCTGGGGGTCACAAGTTCGACTCTTGTATCGCCCACAATGACTTACATGATATGCTAAACCCCAGAAGGTCACTGTGACTTCCAACTGTGACTTTCTGGGAGGCGTACCATGGGTGCCAAGACAAGACCCAGCGACAGCCGGTTTTCTTTCACCCTCTTCAACCGTCCAACCAAGACAGGGGCCTCAGTCCTCTACGTCCGTATCATCGACAAGCAGACAGGGCAGGTCCTCGCGCAACGCTCAACCGGCACGGATAATGAACGTGATGCCAGTGCAGTCGCCGGGCGTCTTTTAGCGGAGCTGCCTTTGGATGCTCTCGTACGGGCACGGGATGACCAGGCGGCCGCCAATTTCGCTGAAGCGGATCGCCTACGAGATACGATGCTGTCAAAGTTCTTCACCCAATTCTGGGATGAAGGCTCCTCATACCTTATCGCGCGTTCTGAGGCAGGCAAGCCCCTCTCCGGCGCCTATATTCGGGATCGGCGCTCTTCGGTCAAGCGATTCGCAGCGGTGTATCCACTGTTTCAACGGACGCCGCTACGGGCGACATCGCTGCTTCTGTTCGAGGGCTTTCGCGACTATCTGCGCAACAAGGGAGTCTCGGCCAATACGCGCAATGTTGCGCTCGACTCTCTACGCTCGCCCATTTCGTGGGCACAGAAGCGCGGCCTCATCGATTCCCCGTTCAGCTTCTCCGCGATCGATCGACCACGGGCGAC
>CAVZVX010000138.1:0-11386 GCA_963778775.1 uncultured Spirochaetota bacterium
GGGTAGTCAACTCTACGACGAGCACCTTCCAGGTCTCGGCCACAAGCGGTGGTGCCGCAGTGAGCTTCGCGGCAACCGGCACGGGAGTCACCGCCTCTGTCTGGGCCCCCGCAACTCTGACTACCACCGGAAACAGCGTAATCTGGTATTATAATATCAACACCACTAATGCCTATCCTCAAAATGCTGCCACAACCCAGACGGTCACTATCCAGGCCCGCGCCTGGAATTCGCCGACGGTCGGAGGAGTCAAAGGCACGATTTCCGGTCCTCTAGTAAATCCATGGACGATGACCTTCGATTCGACGTTCCCCCAAGTGCAGAATGTCCAAGTAAGCGACCAGGTGAACGGCCAGGCGAATACTCAAAACTACTTTGCCCAAATGACCACACGGGGCATTATAACCCTAACGGGTACCGTCAGCTCATCCAAGGGAATTTCGAAGATCGAATCGGTGGAGAGCAGCCCCTTGAGCGGGTCCACAATTCTGTACAACACGGCCACGAGTTATGCGACAACGGGCGCCAATAATGGAACATATTGGTCCTCTACGGTTACGCCTCCGTCTACCCAGAACAATGTCACCTTCGCCTCGGGCAATCCCTACAAAGTTATGATCACGGCCACGGGGAGCAATGCCGCCTTATGGACAGCGGCAGGTGCTTCCGCCACAGTTCCGGGAACGGTGTTCACTCCGAACAATGTCACCCTCAACGTATCCGCAACCGGAGGAACCTTCATCGAATCCGATGCCTCGGGCAATTTCGATTATTCACTTTCGATGACGATCAATTCTCCAGCGCTCTACATTAACACAACCGGGCAATACGTGTTCAACATCAGGGCTACGGATATGACGAGCCCGACGGCCGAAGTTACCAACCAGCCGATTACCCTGAATGAAGACAACTATTATCCAACCTCGACCCTTACTACTCCAGGTATCGTCACTGCCGGCAATTTCCAGGTCGGTGCCAGGTATGCTATCCTTTCGCAGGGAAGCGGGACCCTTACAGATTTCACGACCATAGGCTCGCCGAGCAACAGCGTAGGTCAGACTTTCGTAGCTACGGGACCTGGCAGCGGTTCAGGATGGGTGATTCCCGTAATGACCGGCTCGAGCTTTAAAATCCAGGGATCGGCTACCGACGTAGGAACCGGATCCGGATCGATCGCGGGACTCAGTAAGATCGTAGTCTATCTTACCAATCCCAGCGGTAGCTCTCTGCTCTACCTCAAAGGCTCGAGCACGACCACATCGTCGACATATCTCACTTCGCTGACCGTTAAGAACATGGCCGATTCGGGGACCATCGAATCGGTACCCTATCCGGTAACCACATCCTATAATCAGTACTTCGCCAGCATCGACTCGATTTCGGAGACGGGCGTCAACGACACTAACGGAGATGGCTTCATAGCAAGTTTAATCACCGACGGCAATGCCATGGACTGGTGGGTGCAGTTCGACACGACGATACTCGCCGACGGTCCTGTGCTCATCCATTATGTCGTTTGGGACAGTGCAGGTAACCCCACCCATTACACACAGTCGGCATTCATCTCGAACAACGCACCCATCCTGACGAGCATAGATGTCGGCACTGACATCAACGACGACGGCACAGTCCTTCCCGGCGAGATCAAGAATTTCACTTCAGGCTACTCGACCACAAATTTCACGGTTTACAATAGCAAACTCTACTTTAAAGCGAATTATACGGGTGGAACGAATACGCCTATGTACTTCTCGGTTAAATATAACGGCATCGAGCGCAATGGAACCTTGACGAATGGATCGGTGACTATCACTGATTTTACGACCAATCCGATTCCGGATTCCACGGGGACCAATGATCGCACCTTCACGCTCTACGTCTATGACTCCACCTCGGGGACGACCGTAGGAACCAACAGCCAAGGCTTCGTCCAGACGGTGTCGCTCACGATCAAGAACAATGACACCGTTCCCCCGACCATAGACCTGGCGCCCTTCGGCAAACGCTACTCCACCCCGACGGACGCCTCCAACGGCGGCGTGAACACCGACACCGGAAAATCGCTCGGCAATGTGTCGGCCTATACCGACAATGTGGTCGGCTCCATCGGCGCGCTGCAGGGCCACGTCGAGTACGCGACCGACAGCAACTACAACCCCCTGTCCGTGACCTTGGCGACGCCGAGCACCGGCGGCTTCACCAACTCGGGCGCCAACAACCTCCAGGCGAATTCCGTCGTGTACTTCTCCTGGACGACCGCTCCGAGTTCCGCGCCGAACGGGCAAGGGCCGTACTATGTCATAGGTACACCGACATCTACCAGCTTCCAGGTCTCCGCGACCAAGGCCGGCGCTGCGGCATCCTTTGGAAGCGCAGGTGCCGGCATAAAGCTGGCCACGCCCGATCTATCGGGCCAGGTGATCTTCCGCGGCAAGTTCGCAGACAATCAGAGAGTCGCGTCCATATCTGTCACGATTCCTGGATACAACTCGGGCAACCCTGTGACCCTAGCGACCTATTCATCCTCCGCCAACTCGGGTACAGGCGGCCTCGTGGCGAACACGAGCTCCGACTGGAGCTTCGTCGTCGACCCGGGCACGGAGTCGGTCAGCATGGCCGACGGCCACGTAGGCAACTGGGCTTTCACCTTCGACACGAGCAAGATCGCGACCGTGGCCGCGGCCAACGTGCCGGTGACCTTTAAGGCCACGGACGGGGGCAACAACTCGAGCATCACCTCGACGAACGTCGACGTCGTGCCCTACATCACCGACTTCAGCCGCCTTACGCCCTTCTCGAGCCGACTCGTGAGCAATACGATGAACCCCGGAGCCAACGGCTATTATCCCGTGTACCAGGGCGATCCCGGGCACACGATCACGGGCTTCAATCTCTACTATTCCGCGGCCTCAGCGGTGATCGGCACGACCGGTCTCACCGTCAGCGCGCCCTCCACGACGAGCCTCACGGTGGCGATACCAGCCGCGCTTACGATTACGGTAGGCAACGCGAATGCCAACCTCACCGTCACCACCAATAGCGTGCCGTCGATCAACAACAGCACGAACTTCACCACGGGCACCTCGACCAACGCCAACGGCGTCGCCTTCAGCTCCTATCTTACCGAGGAGGGGAGCTTCACCAATGCCCGTCAGATTTACATCGACGACCAAGCTCCGACCATCGTGGTGGCACCCTTCGGGACCAAGTACCCTGCCACCGCAGCCGATCCTTCGTTTACCGTGAATATCTCCAGCCCGACGACGACTTCGTTTACTACGGTCGACACGAGACTGGCTTCAGGCCAGACTCTCTATTTCGGCAACAACTCCATGAGGACCGTCGCCGCGGTAAGCGGAACGGGCCCGTACACGGCTACTTGGACCCCGGCCCTGAGTTCGGCTCCTTCGGGTACCGCCATGGTCTTGAGCAGCTTGAAGCCCAGCGCGGCGGTCTCCGACTACACCGAGAACGTTCCATACACCGGGACGATCACCGACAAGACCAAGTGGCTGGGCCATGTCGAATACGCGACGGACAATGTCGTCACCTCGGGGCAGTCTGCGGTTTCGGGCATCGTGACTTTCAAAGGGAAGGCTACCGACAATCAGCGTATCTCCAAGATCACCGCGAAAATAGGGACAGGAACCACAGGATTCGATGGTACTGGGGGTACGAGTTACGGATCCGAGTTCACGATCTATACCTTGGCCAATGGTTTCCAGTATTACAACGGCGGCTACGTCCCGACGGGCACGTCGTATACCGGGACTGGGGCAATTCCCGGAACCGGCAATTGGGTCGCCTGGGCCGATGGGACCGATTACAAGATGACCGACTCGAGCCGAGTGGCCCTGGGTCACGTCGTGAGCTGGAACTTCGCCTGGGACAGCTCCAAACTCAACACCGTAGCGGCGACCTCGGTGAAGGTGGTCTTCACAGTCTATGACGACGACAACACGCCTCAGACCAATTCCGACTCGATCACCGTCGATGTAGTGCCTTACATCACCAAGGTGACGACCAATCTCTCCTCGATCAATACGTCGAATCCCTCGGTGTTTAACAGAACGGCCCTTGGCCACTATCCTATCGCCGAGAAGGATGTCGTCACGATGGCGGGCTTCAACCTCTACTACTCGACCAACACGACGGCGACCATGAACGGCGTCACGGCGACTTCTAGTCTGAGTAGCCAGTCGACGACCTCGACTCAATTGACCGCGCCGACTTCGACGGGAATCTCCGGACCATTCGTGATCACGGTGAACGGCGTCAACTCGATCAACAACATCCAGACCGCGCGGATAGCTCGGGCCTGGAACCAACTCGCCAACAGCGCCAACAACAACCTGCTGACCGATTCGGTTATCTTCGATGTCTATCGCTTCACCCGAGTGTCGTCGCCCCGAGATGGCCAGATACTCCAGCCTTCGATGAGCGTCACCACGGCCGGGGAAATCGGATTCGCCTACGTAAACGGCAACTTCTACTTCAACATGGCCGGCCCCGACACAGGCGGAGGCAGCTCCAATTGGTCCAGCCAACGTCCGTACGAGGAGTGTTACGCCCCGTATTGGGAGTCCGCCTTCACCTTCGATGCACAGGGCAACAACTATGGTATTTCGACCAACCAGGACGCCAACACGAATTACTCGGCCTACACTAGCCTGCTCTTCGACCGAGTCGACTCAACAAACGCCCTCTCCATGGCTGGCAACTACGACGGTGGGCCGTATAGAAGGCGTTTGATGAGCACCACATCGGTGGGAACCCCAGTCCAAGACACCAGTGTCTACCGAGCCATGTCGCCGGCCATCGCCACCTCCATGGTAGACAACAGCGGTTGGACAAGAGCCAATGCAAAACCAACAATGATCTACTCGGCATACTACGACGCGGTGAAGCAACAGATCCGGTACATGTGGGGTTCGATGGGCGCATCCGCGTCCCTGGAGCTCGCGGTCGGTAGCGCAGCAAATAATTACATTACAAGCGCTACACATGGGTTATCGGTGGGCAACGAAGTGTCTTTCGAATATACCAATGCCAACGCACCATACGGCTCGTCGAATCTTGTGACCCCGTATTGGGTGGTAGCAGTTCCCTCAACCACGACCTTCTCCGTCGCCCAAATTCTTCCCGAGACCCTAATTATCCCCGGACTCTACTATATAATCGTCGGTCCCGGTGGCACTCCAGACTTCACCACAATAGGTTCGTCCAGCAACAGCCAGTCGACGCTGTTCAAAGCCACGGCGACGGGAACGGGGACCGGACGCGTGATCATGGTTTCACCTATCTCGACTGTGTCTACCGCTCTTACAAACGGCGCGATCTACATTATCACCTCGGTCGGTGGCGCAAATTTCACAAACGTCGGAGCCAGCGCTAATACCGTCGGGACTATATTCCGCTCTACTGGTACCACTGCCGGCGGAGCAGGCGCCGTTCAGGCATTGATCACGTCGACCCCGAGCATCATCCAGTCCCAGAATATCGCCAGCGGCACCTACTACGATGTGGCCACGGTAGGCACCACCGACTACACCACGGTCGGCGGGGCCAATACCGTTGGGACCATTTTCCTGGCCACTGGCTCGGCGGCAGTAGGAACCGGAATGGCCTACGCCGTGGCCGCGGGCACTACCAACGCAACTGCTATGACAGCCGGAACCATGTACGCCATCGCCTCGGTCGGATCGACGATTTTTTCGACCTATGGAGCTCCGACCGGCTACGGTGCGGGAACTATTTTCATAGCGACCGGAGTGGGCACGGGCAATGGGACTGTTCGTGCTGTCACCACCAGTTCCATGTCGAACGCCACCTACGTCTCGGTCATCGGTGGGCAGTTTGTGGATGTGAGAGGGGGAATAGATAATAACAACGGTACGACTCCGGCCGATATCTTCCCCTTGAACTACACCACCATCGCCAGTTCCAGCACCTCGGCCCAGCAGGGCAAATATGTTTCCCTGGATGTCATCAACCACGCAGTCGCCGCGACCGCGAGCAACCCCGCCGGCGATGTGGTGGTCATGGCCTGGTATGACCAGGCCAACAACTGCCTGTGGTACACCTATTGCGACGATCCGGCCTCGCTGAACTCCCCTGAATGGCAGGCCCATGCTACACAGATCGATACAAGCGCCGGGCAGTATGCCAAGATCAAGGTCGACGCTGGGCAGCACATCCACATCGCCTACTACAGCAACAGCGGCGCAGACCTGAAGTACACGTACATCCCCACCTACGCGTCCGCTGGTTCTAGGTCGACGATGATCGTCGACTCCTATGAGATCGTCGGGACGGACATCAACCTCGACGTAGGCAACAACGGAAGCAACTATGTGCCCTACATCAGCTACTACTTCCCGTCGGCCACCAAGACCAAGATTGCTTACCCGGTAGTCTTCTCTGGCGCCATCGCCCAACCTGGCGTCGATTCCAACGGTATGGATACGCAGAACTGGGAGACCTCGGTCGTGCCTACGAAGCACACGCCCAATGATGACCACACCATGATTGGTCTGTACAAAAGTACCGCAGGGACCATCCTGAGCAGTGTCACCCAGACCGAAGGGACAGCGTTGTCCTCATTCCCATACCGCCAAGGTTACCCCATCGGTACGGCGAGCGACTACAACCAGCCGACTTTGGTCGGCGGCAATGGAACCTCGAACCCCGTGACGGCGTACACGGTCCAGGACGACAGCACCCTGGAAATGGCGCAAAAGGATTGACGATGAGGGCCTCAACGATGTCCGGAACCGGCGCGCCGGAGCTTCTGGTGGCCCTTTCGCGGTCCTCGCCGTCCTCCTCCTCGCTTCCTGCGGCCCCGCACCCGTCGTCCTCCTTTCCCCGGAGGCGGCGGGCCTGCGCCAGGCAATCGAGTCGGCCGTCCCGAAGGGGACGAAGGTGTTACTCGAGGTCCAGGCGCCGGGCGCGAAGCGGATGCCGAAGAACATCGTCCGGCTGACTACGACTCCCGGCTGGAACCTGCCGCCGGGCATCGGCACCGCTGCCGCCCTGCCCGCGGCTTTGGCGCCGTCCTATTCCGCGGCGCCGGCCTTGGCCGCGCTCGGATTGAAGCGGGACGGCTCCTGGAGCTCGGTTCCACTGCTTTTCGATCCGCTCGGCAAGACCGCCTTTACGAAAGACCTCTCGGGACCTCCACTTTCCGGCGAGTGGAAGGATATCCTCGCGAAGTCCGCGCCGAGCACGGTCCTCGTAGCCGGGAGCAGGCCTTCCTTCCGCCAGGCCGCATACTTCTTCGAGTCATATTCGGAGCGAGGCGTAGGCGAGGAGGCGGCCGCCTGGTTCTCCCAGTCACCGTCCGTTTGGGAAGCGCCGCAGAGGAAGCTCGCGCCGGTTTTCTCGTCGCGCGTCTTCTCCGCGAATTCCTGGCTGTTTAGCCGAGAACGATACTCGCGATGGCCTATAAGCCCGGCGGAGCCCTCTCGTTCCTCGAGTCATACCGCGACTTCGAGGGCGCGAATCCGTCGGGAACGCGCCGCTTCGCGCCACTGACTCTCGCCCACAGCAGGTCCTACGCGATGGCGGGCATCGTCATTTTCGCCGAGATCCAGCGGCGATTCCGTGGAGCGGTCGAAGGCAGCTGGGAAGATCGTGCCGGCCTCCATTCCAGGTTTCCTTAAGGCAGCGGGCATGTCCGGCAAATGGCTGGCGGCGAATGGCGAGGCTCCCGAGATCGATGGCACCGGAGCCTCTGTCAGAAATCTAGTCCGCCAGGCCCGGTCCTTCTATCCCTGACCGATCGCCTACCCGACCCATCGATCAAGGGAAATCTCCTCGACGAAATTCAGTTGGCTATCGGGAGCGACGCCAAGAAAATCAATAGCGGCTACAACAGCTTTTGAAAGGGCATGCCGATGATGAGAGCAAGCGGGCCGATAGCCTCGATACTTCCTCGTGCCGCTCTCGCGCTGACCGCCCAAGCCCAGGGCAAAGGCTCGTCCCTCACCCCCGTCGACGGTCTGGACAACTGGAAATATGGCCTCGATCTCTCAGGCTACGCTCCCGGCAAATACAACCTGATCGTCGAGGCCAGGAACAAGGCCGGCAACGTGACGCGGGCGGCGCCGATGAACATCTTCATCGACCCCAAGGCCGACCTTCCCATCGTCTCGATAATCAATCCGATCCAGCTCCAGCGAGTAGGAGGGGATCTCAATATCGTCGGCACCTGCGCGGCCGCCAAGGGCATCGACCACGTCGAGTTCAGCCTGGACGGCGGGGAATACGTCAAAGCGGACGGCAAGGAGTTCTGGTCCTATTATCTCAGGACCAAAGACATCGAAGAAGGGAGGCGCACGCTCGACGTCCGCGGCGTCGACGTCAACGGCCTCGTCGGGCCGGTCGCGCGAGTCAAATTCGACCTGGACCGGAACCAGCCCGTCGCGACGGTCGACAAGCCGATCATCGGCTCCCTGGTGTCCGGACAGATCCGCCTGACGGGCACGGTCTTCGACGCCAACGGCGTCCGCTCGCTCGAGATATCCCAGGACGAGGGCAAGACCTGGGCCAAGGTGGATCTCAGGCTGGGCAAGGACAAGCTGCGCCCTTCCTTCGTCTGGCCCGTCGACACGAGGAAGCTCGGCGACGGACCCAAGGTATTCGATCTCCGCAGCGTCGCCAAGGTCGGAACGAGCTCTACCGCCGCCTACCTAGTCTTCGTCGACAATACGAAGCCGATCATCGAGGTCGCGAGGCCGGCGGCGGGGCAATCGATCCACGCCCGTTTCTCGCTGGTCGGAGCCGTGCGGCACGTCCTCGGCGTCAAGCGGCTGTCCTACGAGCTCAGCACCGGGGAGAAGGGGGAGATCCCCCTCACGAAAGGCGATCCCTTCTTCGTCAAGGACTTCGACGTCGACAAGGCGAAGGGGGACGGCGTCACCCTTACCCTGGTCGCCGAGGATCCGATCGGAAACGCGACGCGGCTGGTGAGGGCCTATAAGATCGATCGCAAGGGCGATCGGCCCGTGCTCAAGGTCCTCGGCCCGGCCGCCGGAATCGCGTTGCGCACGGGCGACGTCATTTGGGGGTCGATCGCGGCGCATAACGGAGCGGCCGCCTTCCGCTGGTCCATCGATGGCAAGGCTCCCGTCGAAGCATTCTCCACGGAGGCCTTCTCCCTCGCCCTTCCGCCCGAGTCCTCGGGGAAGCACGTCCTGAGCCTGGTGCCCGTCGACGCCGACGGACACGCTGGCGACCCGACCATTTTTCCCTTCGCGCTCGACAACGGTCCCGGAGCCGTCAAATTCGACCGCATAACGTCGGCGAAAGCCTCGAGGGACTTCGCCCAGGGAGCGCAGGTGAGCGTGGACTCGGGCGAATTCCTGGAAGGTGCCGTCTCCACGCCGAACCTTCCGTCTTCCGCGACGTACTCGATCGCCGGCGGGACGCCGAAGCCGGCTTTACTCGCGAAGGCTGCCGACGGCTCCTGGCGCTTCAGGATCGCCCTGGACCGTTCCCTGCCCTATGGCTTCGCGCCGATAGTCCTGCGGGTCAAGGATAGCGCGGGGAACGGCTTCGAGGGCGACGCGCTCCTGTACGTTACCGACTATGCAGTCGCGAGGGAGGATACGGGATTTCGCTTCTCGGATCCCCGCGTAGGAGCGGACGGCAGGATCGTCTTCGGCCCGGGCGCGCCGCCTCGGCCCGTCCTCGGCGCTTTCTATGGGGGCGAGCTCTCCGGCCTGCGCTTCGATCCCGTCACCGACCTCGTGGCCGCGAGCTACGACGGCCGCGTCGTGACCATCTCGGCCGCCAAGGACGGGACGAGCGCCCCGACGCGGCTAATCGGCAAGACTTCCACGGGCCATGAATTCTCGGCCGGCCCCTTCGTCTTCGTCACCGACTCGACGCCGCCGACCCTTACGATAGACTCTACGGCGGAGGGCTCCTGGTTCAACTCCAAACTCGTCATAGCGGGGAAGGCGGTAGATGCCGCCGGGGCTGTCGCCCTCGGCTGGCGAAGGCTCCCGGACGGTCAGAGCTCGAAGGCGGCGGTAAAGCCGGACGGCTCCTTCTCGATCGAGCTCTCCTCCTCCGACTTGCCCGCGGGGCCTATTTCCATCGAAGTCGAGGCCACCGACGCCAGCGGCAATGTCGGCCGCGCCTACAGAAGCTTCGGAGGAGCGGCGGGCCCGGTCCTGCGCTTCCTGTCGCCCGAGGACGGAGCGGCCGTCTGGGGGCCCGAGGACGTGGCTGCCGCGGTCGACGACGCCTCGGACATCGCCTCCGTGGAATACGCGGCCGACGGCAAGAGCTTTTCACCCATCGAATGGAACGGCCGCTATTTCGTCCATAGGGCGGACTTGGCGGCCAACCCCAATGCCGCATACAGGGTCACCGACAAGGCCGGCAACGCGACCGTCGCCAGGCCCAAGGTACAAGTCGGTCCGCCTCCCGCGCGAGTGCAGGCGACGGGATCCCTCTCGATCGAGCCTTCGGCCGGCGAGGCGAAGGTCGAGCTCGCGGGGACTGCCGGCTCCCTCAAGGTCTCGCTTTCGCTTCCCGGGCTTTCGGAGGCCGACTTCAACGCGTTAGGCGACTCGAACTCGCCGCCGCCTCAGCGCTTCGCGACTCGGCTCCTCGTGCCCGGCGCGCTCTCCCTCAAGGGCCAGGCGACCGTCGACGGCCAGGCGAAGGCCGTCTCCCTGAGCATGGACGGAGGCGCGACCTACAGCCTCCTCGCCTCGAACAAGGACGCCAAGTCGGCCAAGTCCGTACTCCCCTTCGGCTTCGCGTCGGAAGCCTCCAAGCTTCAGAACGGGGCGGCGCGATGGGTCCTCAAGATCGAGGACTTCGCCGGCGATTCCTTTTTCTGTCCGATCTACAGCCTCGTCGACACGAAGGCGCCGAGCCTCGCGGCCATCTATCCGGAAAAGGGCGTGAGCGCCATGCCCGGTCCCTTCCCTCTGGTCGTCAAGGCCGAGGACGAGAATGGCCTGGCATTCGGCGAAATCGTCGGCCTCCCCGGCGCCAAGGCCTCGGGGCCGGCGGCCAAGGAGAGCCTCGGCGTCGAGACGGGCGGACGATATTTCGCCCGCATGATCGACCCTGCCTGGACGGCCGCGAAGGCGACCCCCATCGCCATCGGAATAACCGCGAAGGATCCGGCCGGCAACCAGGCGGCCCTCGCCCTGAAGTACGGCTATGCGCCCGACCTGCCCAAGATACGGCTGGATTCCCCCGTCGCCGACGCGAAGGGCGACATCGCTCCGCTCGAAGCCGATGCTTTCGTCGCCGGCCTCGCGACAGGGAGCGCCGGAGCGGTTCCGGTGCGCGTGTCGATCGACGGCGGGGAGGCCGTTCTCCTTCCCCTCCGGCGCCTTCGCCTTTTCGCTTTCGGCTCTGG
>CAVZVX010000139.1:0-11924 GCA_963778775.1 uncultured Spirochaetota bacterium
TAGGCGGCGCTACGCGACGACGAAGCGCCCGACCTTCGCGGTGACGGCGTCGATGAGCTCGGCGTTCCGCGCGCTCGCCTCCGAGACCCTGAGGACGGCGGATTTTATTCCTTCGGTTCCGAGGGAGATCTCCGCCATGGCTCCCTTGAGCCCCTCGCTCCCGTCGAGCAGGTTGCGCATCTCCAGGCCGATGGCCTTGCTGCCTTCGTTCATCTCCGAGGAACCGTCGCGAACGCGTTGAGTGATCTCGTTTATCATGTTGAGCGCCTCGAGGACCTGCTTGGATCCTTCGCTCTGCTCCGTCATCGCCTGCTTGATCTCGCGCTCGAGCGTACTCAGGGACTCGATGAGATCCAGGACGGTCGTAAACGAGCGCTCCGCGTCGTCCGACGAGGAGACCACGGAATCGATGGTCGACTTGATGGTGCTGATGTCGACCGAGATTTCCTTGGATCGGGAAGCGGATATCTCGGCGAGATTGCGGATCTCGTCCGCGACCACCGCGAATCCCTTCCCGTATTCGCCCGCGTGCGCCGCCTCGATGGCGGCGTTCATCGCGAGGAGGTTGGTTTGGTCCGCGATGTCCGAGATCACGGCGTTCGCCTCGAACAACCTTTCGGATTGCCCGGCGATCTCCTGAATCTGGGAGTTGACGGCGTTCAGCTTCTCCTTCCCGTCTCCCGAGGCGGCGAGGAGCTGGCCGAAGGCGTTGCCGAGCCGCTCCACGCTTTTGGTCACGGAACGGATGTTCACCACCATCTCCTCGATCGACGCGGACGACTGCGCGACGGCCGCGGCCTGGTCCTCGATTTGGCGATTCAAGAGCTCGATGTTCTTGATTATCTGGTCGATGGTCGCCGAGGTCTCGACGACGCTCGAGCCTTGCGAGATCATCCGATTCTCGACCGACTCGACGGTGGATTTGATCTGCGTCACCGCTGCGGCGGTCTTCCCCATGTCGACCGCGAGCGTTTGCCCGACCTGCAGTATCTCCCCGACGGAGCTCCTGATTCCGCCCACCGACAGAGCCAGGTCGTACCGCATGGTGTCCAGCGACGACGCGAGCGTGCCGATCTCGTCCGACCTCTTCCCCATCGAGAATTCGAAGCCTTTCATGAGGTCGCCGGCGACTATGCGGCGGGCCAGGTCGTCCGCCGCCCGAAGGGGGCGGGAAATCGATAATGCCAATCCTCGACCGAGTATCCAGCATAGGATAGACATGCCGATCCCCAGGAATGCCATGGTAAGGCTCGCCCTCCGCGCGATCGCGTCGTTCATGTCCGCGTGGCTTTTCGCCTGGGCGACGTTGCTCTGGATCAGCGAGGCGAGCGCGGCTTCCACTTTGCCCTCCACCTCGTCGATCCCTCCCTTGAGCAGCGCCGTCGCCTCGGCGGCCTTCTTCGCGAGGTCCAGGGCGCGGGTCTGAAGCATGAGCGCCTTATAGTCGGCGTAGTTGGCGCTGAAGTCCGCGAAGGCGCTACGCTCCTCATCGGTTGCGAGGGTTTTCTGGAGCGCGGCGGCGCTGTCCTCGACCGTCCGGAAATGCGTATCGCACTCGGCGACCTTCTGCGAGATGACGGCAGTGTCGGACGACGCGATTTGATCGCGGATGTTCGAGCGCGTCTCCTCGTAGGCCTCGTCGAGCAAGTACAGTTCCTGCAGGGGCGTCGCGATCTTTTCGTACATGAAGCGCGAGTGCATCGCCACCTCCGCTATGCCGTAGACGCCGATCGCTCCCATGGCGAGAGTGATGAGCGATATGCCTAAAGCCGCGCTCAAGAGCTTGCCGCGGATCCTGAATTTCATGACGCCTCCCGAGTGGCTGGGAATTTGTGTAATTACATCTATCATTGTAGTATTCCGGTTTCCCGAAAACAAACTCCCCGGAGCGACCGTCGGGGCTCCGCCCGTCTCGTCCCGGCTCAATATCGTTCGAAGACGAGTTCCCAGGCGGCCCTGCCGTCGCGCTCCGCGTGGGATTCGAATTTGGTCTGGGGCCTCCATTCCTGGCGGGGCGCGAAGGCCTCGAAGCGATTGCGGAGGCCCCCGGTGCGCGACAGCACCTCGAGCGACCATTGCGCGTAGCCCTCGATGTCCGTGACGAAATACAGGTAACCTCCGGGCGCGAGGCGCGAGGCCAACAGCTCGGAGAGACCGTCGCGGATGAGCCGCCGCTTGTGGTGCCGTTTCTTCGGCCAGGGATCGGGATAGAAGATATGGAGGCCGGAGAAGGAGGCCGGCGGGATCATGCTCTCGAAGACCTCCACCGCGTCGTGGCGGAAGATCCGCAGGTTTTCGATCCCGCGCGATTCCAGGTCGTGGATCAGCCTGCCTACGCCGGGAGCATGGACCTCGATGCCGAGGTAATTGATGCCGGGGTTTTCCTGGGCGATGCGCCAGGTGGCCTGGCCCATGCCGAAGCCTATCTCGGCGACGACGGGGTTCGAGTTTCCGAAGGCGGCCGGGAGGTCCAGCTTCGCCGCGGCGTCGAATTCCAGGCCGTAGCGCCTCCAATGCGAGTCGAGCGCCCGCTTTTGCGAGTCGGTCATCCGACCCGAGCGAAGCACGTAGCTGCGAATCCCGCGATCGCCCGTTTCGCTCATCGCGCTTTTATCCTATCGGAGAAGGCGCCCATCTTGAGCTCGGGATCGTAACCGTAGGCCCCGACCTGTACCGTCCGCGCGGCGAGATCGCTCCCGAAGGTCCCGGCCAGGGAGGAAGGGCCCGCCTGGGCCCCGGGCGAAGCGAGCAGGGATCCCGTAGCGTCGAAGGCGAGGGCGAGGGTTTCCGGCCACGTGGAAACGACGGTCAGCATGCCGTCGGCGCATGAAAGGGACGGGGCCTTCCTGTCGGGGAAGCTGCCCGTCACCTCGAACTCCTTCTCCGCCCGCTGCCCCGCCGCGTCGATGGCGATGAACCTGTAGGTCCCTCGAGGCATCGAGGCGAGCCCTGGCGTCGCGATGGCGGAAGCGCCTATCCAGTCGTCGCCCCCGTCGGTTGCCTTGATCCAATCGGTATCGGTGAATTTCCATGCATAGGCCGAATCGTCCTTGAGCACCCAAATCTCGAGGATGTCGTCGATGCCGTCGTCGTCCTTGACGGAGGCGAAGACCGAAAGGCTCTCGTAAGGCGGGCCGACCGGCGCGGGCCGAGACTCGAGGCGCCATTCGACCGTCCCGATCTCGGGCAGCTTGTTCCCGCAGGCCGAGGCCGCGAGGGCGGCCAGGGCCGTTACGAAGGCCGGCAGTATGCGATAGGCGAGGGCGGTCACGCGCGCATCGCCGCGCCGCGAGTTCGGTCGCTTCCCGGTCATTTCTTCCGCTGCTCGACGGGAAGTTCCGCGCCTTCCCTTCGCCCGATCATGCCGGCGATGGCGCTCACGAGAGCCGTAGGGTCGCCCCGCGCGAATGGGAGCGTAGCGCTCTCCCGCGTGGCGAGGTCCCTGATCTGGGCCGTCCCGCCGGCCGCTTCCTCGCTGCCCAGGATGACGGCGAGGGGGATGCCTTTCCGCTCGGCGTAGGAGAACTGCTGGGCGAGCTTGCGCTTCTCGGGGTAGACCTCCGCGGCGATGCCGGCGGCCCGCAGCGCCCGAGCTATCCTATGATAGGAGGGGGAGAGGGCTTCTTCCATGGCGAGGACGAGGACCTGGGTATAGCCGGCTCGACCCTTCATCTTGCCGAGCGTCTCCAAGGCGGCGAGAAGGCGGTCGAGCCCTATGGAAGAGCCGACTCCGGGCAGCCGCTTGGCGGTATAGAGACTCGCGAGCTCGTCGTAGCGGCCTCCCGAGCAGACGGAGCCTATCTCGGGCATCGAGTCGAGGCTGGTCTCGAAGACCACGCCGGTATAGTAATCGAGTCCGCGCGTTATGGAGGGGTCGAGCACGAGACTGCCGCCGAAGCCGGCTTCGCCCGCGTTGCGCCAGATCTCGCGGAGCCTCAGGGTGTCGGCCGCGGGCCCTCCGGCGAGGCCTTCGATCTTGGCCAGCGTGGTCTCGAAGTCCCCCTCCTTGGCGACGAAGCTCAGGACCTTGCGCGCGGCATCCTCGCCGACTTCGGCCGCGAGGAGGCTCTTCGCTTCCTCGCTGCCGATCTTCTCGAGCTTGTCGACGAGGCGGAGGACGGCCACCGATTTTCCCCCGAGGCCCGCGCCCTCGAGGAATCGGTTGAAGACGCCCCGATGGCTTACGCGGACGGTGAAGCCTCCCACGTCGAGGGCGGCCATCGCGTCGGCGATGAGGAGGAGGATATCCGTGTCCGCCGAGGCCGAATCGGTCCCTACGATGTCGAAATCGCACTGCATGAACTCGCGATAGCGCCCTCGTTGCGTGTTCTCGCCCCGCCAGACCTTGGCCATGTGATAGCGCCGGAAGGGCAGGTAGAGCTCGTCGACGTGCTCGGCCATGAAGCGCGCGAAGGGAACGGTGAGGTCGAAGCGGAGGGCCACGTCCCTGCCGCCCTTGTCCTGGAAGCGGTAGACCTGCTTGTCCGTCTCGCCCCCGCCCTTGCCGAGGAGGACTTCCGCGTATTCGAGGGCCGGAGTATCGATGGGCACGAAGCCGAAGGAGCGGAACACCCTTTCGAGCGCCTCCATCAGGGAGCGCCGCGCGCTCTCGTCCTGGGGCAGGTAATCGCGGAAGCCCTTCAATACCCTGGGTTCAATTATCTCGGACATGACACCCCCGCGGCCATTATGCCCGTCCGTCGCCCAGCGCTTCAAGCTCTCGGGGCCGCGGCGAGCCGCCTCGTCCTTGACGCCCGCGGGCGGCTACCTCATTATCGTGGCATGCTGCTGGTGATCGATGTCGGTAATACGAATATCTGCGGGGGAATCTACGACGACTCGCGTCGAAGCACGGCGGGACCTTCGCTCGCCCATACCCTCCGCATCCACACCGTGCCCAAGAAGACCGAGGACGAATACTCCACCATCTTCAAGTCCATCCTCCTCGATAGGGGAATCGCCCCGTCGTACGTGAGCGAGGTCGTCTTGAGCTCGGTCGTGCCCTCCCTGACCGAGGCCATGTGCGTCATGTGCGAGCGGCTTTTCGGTCGCTCGCCCATCGTGCTCGGCCCCGGGGTATACGGCCGGCTTCCACTCTCGATACCGAGCCCCCACGAGATCGGCTCCGACCTCGTGGCCGACGCCCTCGCGGCCTGGCGCAAGACGGGCGGGGCGGCCATCGTCGTAGATTTCGGGACCGCCCTCACCTTCACCTGCGTCGGACATGAGTCCAACATCCTCGGCGTGGCCATAGCGCCCGGCCTCGGCACCGCCGTAAACGCCCTCTCGCGAGACACGGCCCAGCTGCCCTTCGTGCAGCTGGACGCCCCGTCCTCGGTCATCGGGACCAACACGATCCTCGCCATCCAGGCGGGAGTCGTACACGGCTATATCGGCCTGGTGGAATACATGATCGGCAAGATGAAGGCCGAGGTGGGCGGCGAGCTCAAGGTCATAGCCACCGGGGGCCTGAGCAAGACCATGTCCGGGCTCACTTCAGTCTTCGACACTATCGATCCGGATCTCACCCTCGACGGGCTGGCCTATGTTTCGGAGTACGTATCGGCGAAGGACTAGGGCAACCGTGCGAATCACGAAATGGTAAGCTATTCCTTGAGCAGCTCGGACATCTCGTCCTGCGATACGAGGTCGGTCTGGGTATCGCCCGACAGCGAGGATCGCAGGAGCTCGCCCAGCTTCCCGAGAAGCGCGCGTTGCTCGGCCGCGGCGTCGCCTATGCGTCGGCCGTCGCCGGCATAGGCCTTGGCTCGGGGATAGCCCGAGCCCGCGAGGCGATCCAACACGCCGATGAAGGATTTGACCGTCCGTTCCAACAGCTTCAAATAATCGGCCCGTTCCACCAGGAGGTTATTCTGCTCGAGCAGGGAATCGAAGGCCAGGAGGCTGCGGCTCAGGAAGGCGATGTCGCCGTCCACGCGCTCCGCGAAATAGTCGGGATCGGTCTCGGTCGAAAGGATGAGGTCGAGGGACTTGACCAGTACGCTGAGCGAGAAGAGATCGTCCTGATAATGGATCATCTGGGACATGGCAGCTCCAATAATCGCACGATGCGCCGTTTCGCGCAAAGTCTTGATGAAGCATATCTCTTCATGATATAAAAGCAAGCCCATCCGCCCTCGGGGCGGACATTCCATCCGTAGGATGGAAATCCATCCGTAGGATGGATACAGACCATTGGGAGGAACCATGAGACAGTATGAGCTAGTCGCCGTCTTTCCCCCGGAAGAGGAACTCTTCCGACAAGGGAAGGAGGCGGTCGCCGCGGAGCTGGCCAAGCAGGGCGCCGCCGACGTCAAGGAAACGGATATGGGCGACAGACCGCTCGCCTATGTCATCAAGAAGAAGGAGAGGGGCCACTATATCCTCTTCACCATGAACCTCGACCCGCAGGGCGTCACCCCCGCGGAAAAGATGTTCAAGCTCAACCCCAATCTCCTCAAATACCTCTTCGTAAGGGTAGAGGACTGAGGGAGGGAGGGCCAGCATGAGCGATCTCGCCGTCGCCGTCATCGTAGGCAGGCTCACGCGCGACGCTGAGCTCAAGTATACGAATTCCGGCCAGGCCGTCTGCCATTTTTCCGTCGCCACCGGGTCGCGACGCAAGAAAGGCGACCAGTGGGTGGAGGAATCCAGTTTCTGGGACGTGGACCTATGGGGCAAGCTAGGCGAATCGATCAACCAGTACTTGACCAAGGGCAAGCTCGTCGCCGTCGAGGGCTCCATGCGCCAGGACAAGTGGGAACAGGACGGCCAGACTCGGTCCAAGACCTTGATCTCCGCCAATACCGTCCAGCTTCTCGGATCGTCGGGGGGGCAGGGCAATGCTTCCGGCCAGGGCTCTTCTTCCTACGAAAGGCCTCAGGGGAAGCCGCAGACCGAGGCTCAGGCGCCAAGGCCCGGAAGCGAACCCGCCGCGACCGACGATTTTACCGACGACATCCCGTTCTGATCGACTACTACAAGGAGAAGATTACATGTCAGATATGAGAGAGCAGATGGATTCCAGGCCATCGCGCCAGGATAGCGACGGGGGACCCGAGCCCAGGAAGGACGGAGAGGATCGCGGATCGGGCGGTCCCCGCCGAGGCAAGGGCTTCTTCAAGAAGAAAGTATGCAAATTCTGCACTCAAAAGCTCAAAGTCGACTATAAGGACATCGATGTCATGCGCCGCTTCGTGACGGAGCGGGGCAAGATACTTCCACGCAGGATCACCGGCACCTGCGCCAAGCATCAGCGCGTGCTCGCGATCGGCATCAAGAGGGCGAGGGCATTGGCCTTTCTCCCCTATGTCGCCAAATAAGGGGCTCTAGCCCGAGCGGCCCAGACATGTCCGATTCCGCCACGACCCCTCGCCGAAAATCCTACGCCGCCTTCCTCGCGGCTGGATTGGCGTCGAGTCTGCTTTACCTGTCGGTGTTCCTCTCCTTCGCCTTCCTCGTGCCCGTTCAGCTCGTCTTCGGGCGTTCGGGCAGGCGGGCGGGCGGGATCGTAGTGGGTTTTGCGGCCATCGTCATAGCTGCCGTTCAAGGCTGGCGCATCACCGCGTCCGGGACCAATGACCTCTTTACGGTCTTGTCCGGCCTCATCCCTCCCCTGGCGCTTCTCGGCGCGCTCGTTCTCATCAACGCGCCTTTTTGGCAAGCCTGGGCCGCGCCCTACAGGGTGCTGTGTGTCACGGCGGCATGCGCTCTCTGCACTTTGCCCCTACTGATCGCCCTTGAGGGGGATGGCACCTTCTCGACCTTCCTGGAGAAGCTCTTCGGCGATTTCCTGGCGCCGCTCCGGTCGACCCTGGGCGATGGCTATGAGGCTTCGGCTCTCGCCGCGACGCTCGATCCCAAGGAAATCGCCAACTCTTTCCTCGCGATGCTGCGCAATTCCTATGCCGCGATACTCCTCTTGTATATCGGCGGCAGCTGGCGGATCGGGAACCGCCTGTCGGGACAGGGCAGCCGCGGCAGGGAAGAGACGGCCGCGATAGATGAGCTACGCTTGCCCTATCCCCTGCTGTGGGCCTTCCTGGCCTCGTGGACCCTCGTCCTCGCCGCGGTCCTCCTGCATGCGTCCGAGGCTCCCGCCGCCTTCGCCTGGAACTGCGCCCTCGCGCTCTCCCTAACCTATGCGGCCCAGGGCTTCGGGATACTGACTCATCTCTTCAAGATTTGGAAAATGCCGAGGTCGTTGCGCATCGTCTTCGCCGTCGTGGCAGTATTGGCCCTGGCGACGACGGCGGGAATCGCCGTCGCGGTCGCGCTACCCCTATTCGGCGTCACTGAAATTTGGATACCCTACAGAAAACCTAAAGGAGCCGGAGCATGAGAGTCATCCTCAACCAGGACGTTCCTAATCTCGGCGAGCTCGGCGACGTCAAGGACGTCGCCCCGGGCTACGCCCGCAACTTCCTCTTCCCGCGCAGCCTCGCCTTCGCGCAGAATGCGAAGAGCCTGGCCCTCTTCGAGAAGCGCAAGGCGGAGATCGAGGCCATCAAGGCCTCGAAGCGTTCCGCTTCCGCCAACCTCAAGGACAAGATCGAGGCCGAGGAGATCGTCCTCGTCCTTCCCGCCGGATCCAACGGCAAGCTCTACGGAGCGGTGACGGGGCACAATGTCGCCGACGAGCTCCTCAAGAAGGGCATCGACATCGATCGGAAGCGCATCGAGGTCCCCGGCCGCTCCATCAAGAGCATCGGGAACTATAAGATCGCCATTCGCCTGTACGAGAAGGACGAGGCGACGCTTCGGATCGCGATCCAGGGCCAACCCGTAAAATCCGAGTCCAAGGAGGAGGCGGCCAAGCCTCGAAGGCGGCGCAGCGAGGAGCGCGCCGCCGAAGCCCGCGCCGGGGAGACTCAGGTAGAGGGCGGGCCTCGGGCCTAGGCCCAAGGCCTAAGGCCTAAGGCCCGGCGAGCGCCCAAGCGTGGTACCCGAGGAGCTCAAGGACAAGGTACCTCCCCATAACGCCGAGGCGGAACAAGCCTGCCTCGGCGCTCTTCTCATAGACCCGGAATCCGTGGCCAATGTGCTCAGGTTCATCAGGCCCGAGGATTTCTACGTCAATGCCAACCGTGAGGTATTCGCGGGGGTCATCTCCCTGTACGAGAAAGGCCAGAAGGCCGATCTCATCACCCTCACCGAGGAGCTGAGGCTCCTCGGGACCTTGGACAGGGCCGGCGGGCCGGGCTATATCGCCAACCTGACCTCGGTGACTCCTTCGTCGGCCAATGTCGAGTACTACGCTCGCATCGTGCAGGAGGCTTCGGTCAGGCGCAGCCTCCTGCACCTTTCCGCGGACATCGTTGTACGGGCCCACGACGACTCGACGGAATCGGCCGTCGTCCTGGACGAGGCGCAGGCCCGCATATTCGAGATCTGCCAGAACCGGCAGGCGGTCTCCTACAAGAGCGTCAAGGAACTGATCCCCGAGACCATAAAAACCATCGAAAAGCTCTTCAAGGACAAGAAAGATTACACCGGCGTCCCCTCGGGCCTGCCCGATCTCGACAAGATGACGTCGGGCTTCCAGAATTCCGAGCTCGTGATTATCGGCGCTCGCCCCTCCGTAGGCAAGACTGCACTCGCCATGAGCATGGCATCGAACATTGCGGTCAAGGAGCGTATAAGCTGCGCCTTTTTCACTCTCGAGATGGCCGATATGGCCCTGATGCAACGCCTTATCTCGAGCGAAGCCCGTATCGCGAGCGAAAGGATCCGCTCGGGACTCATCAAGCCTTCGGATTTCAACGCCCTCATGGAGGCCGCCGGCCGCATCTACGAAGCGCCCTTGTACATCGTCGACATGCCCAACATCAAGTTGCTCGACCTGCGGACCATGGCGAGGCGCCTCCAAGCCGAGAAGGACGTCAAGATTATCTTCATCGACTACCTAACCCTCATCACCCACGAAAACGCCGACCTGCCGCGGTGGGAGCAGATCGCCAGCATCTCCCGCTCACTCAAATCCCTCGCGCGCGAGCTGCGCATCCCCGTCGTCGCCCTCTCCCAGCTCAAGCGCGAGGCCGAGGGCAAGCAGCCTAACCTGGCGGATCTCCGGGAGTCGGGCTCCATAGAGCAGGATGCCGACCTCATCCTCTTCCTCCACCGCGACCGGCAAGACAACAAGACGACCGAGGAGCGCTCGGAAGTGGTGGAGACCGAGCTCATCATCGCGAAGCAGCGCAACGGACCCGTAGGCAAGATCGAGATCGCGTTCATACCCAAATACACCCGCTTCGAATCGATTGAAAAACGGCAGGGCTAGACGCTATAGTCCAGTATTTAATGGAGGCCGACTATGGCAATACGCGACGATTACGATTTTGGCGTCCTCGTGAACGAGGCCGAGCGGATGGTCACCGACGAGCTCGAGCGCTCTCTAGCCGAGCGGGCCGATCCGAGCATCTGCGTCTGCCAGGACTGCGTGCTCGATATGGCGGCCTTCGCGCTCAATTCCTTGAAGCCCGTCTACCGGGTTTCGCTCCTCGGCACGATGTACGCCCATGCGATGGACGGGGGAGGCTACGCCTTGGAGGTCAAGGCGGCTGTCAAGGCGGCCATCGACAGGGTCCACGCCAACCCCGGCCACGACTGACTCTAGTGTCCTGTCATATGCGGGATGCCTAAAGCCCGATCCGTTTCCGGCCATGCGGTCGGGCTTTTGCGGGGCCGGACGTTGAGCGAAGCGAATATGACAGGATACTAGGTCTCGGTCTCGAGTATCCGGATCGATCGGTACGGTCCCTTGAAGACCTTGGAGAAGGGGGCCTCGCGCGCGCTGCGCGCCTTGTCGGCCAGCGTCTTGGCGTAGGTTCCCCGATCGACGGGAAGGACCGCTATCTCTCCTTCCCTGAGTCCGGACAGGTGAAAGGCGAGCCTGTCTCCCTTCTCGCCGGCGTACGCGACGCTGATATCCGCCTCTGGGGATTCCTCCTCGGCCTTCTGCAGGAGCCAATACTTGAGGATCTCGATCGTATCCGGGTCGAGGCCGTCCTCGAGCATCCTGGCCCTTTCGAAAAGCTCGGGATAGCCCACCAAGGCCTCGGCGCCTTTCGGCAATTCCACCGCGCCCCTGTATAGGGACATCCTTTCGAGTTCCGGCAACGCGACGAGGTCCAGGCCGCGCTTCTTCGAGAGGAGCCTCACACGCAGCTCGGGCTTGAGCCGCGTGCCGCAGCTCGGACACGAGACGGCCATGAAATCGCCAGCCAGGATCTCGCCGAGGACTCCCGGATCGGCATCTAGATCGAATTCCTCCGGTATATCGGCGTCGAAGATCGTCTCGCATAGGCAGGTCACTTTTCTCATGGTTGCTCCTATCTCGCCGCGAAGAAGAGAAGGTCTCCTACCGTGGCCATGACGAAGATCGCGAGGATGAAGGTCGCGCCGATGAACTGATAGCGGTAGATGGTGATGGGGCGGAGGGCTCGCTTCCTGGCCGCCTCGACTACGAACATGACTATCTGCCCTCCGTCGAGGGCCGGTATGGGCAGGAGATTCATTATGAACAGGCCGATGGAGAGCAAGGCCACGAATTTGAGCGGAATCGCCAAACCGCCGGAAGCCGACGCCTGGATGCCTTCCGACGCGGACTGTCCGACCATATAGGTCAACCTGATGGGCCCCGAGATGGCCTTGAGGGGATTCACGCCCTTGAAGAGGCTTTCGAGCCCGATCAGCGTCGCCCGGAAGGTCGACCATGTCTCCGCCGCTCCCGCCGCGACGGCCCCTTCGAGGCTCGAGGCCGCGCGGACCCGGTGAGTCTGCGTCTCGAATCCGATGCCGAGGTTGGACTTGCCCTGCGTCGACCAGTTCAAGACGACACCGAATTCGGCGATCTTGCCGCCTCTTTCGATCCCGATTACGGCTCGCTCCGGTTTTACAGGTACCGTACCAGTAGAGGAAAAAAG